>NZ_JBIBUU010000005.1:0-28310 GCF_043079735.1 Streptomyces sp. NPDC015144
CCGATACTGGATGTATCGGGGTGACCCCGACAACGCGGCGAGCGTGCGTGCCGGGCGCCGCACGGCAGGCGGCAGTTTGAAGACAGGTCCTAGCGGACCGCCGAGCGGGCGGCCGGGCCGGCCGGCTCCCCGGACCGGGCGATCCGGCGGAGCGCGTCCGGCCGGACGATCACCAGCGTCCGCCGCCCGGTCCGTACGATGCCCCGCTCGCGCAGGTCCTTCAGCAGCCGCTGGACCGCCTCCCGGGAAGCGCTCACCGCCCCGGCCAGCTCCTGCTTGCTGAGCGGGACGTCGAGCTCGATGCCTTCGGCGGTACGGGCGCCGTGGGTGCGCGCCAGGTCCAGGAGCAGGACGGCGAAGCGCTCGCGCACCGTCATCGCCGCGAACTCCAGGCTGCGCCGGTCCGCCGCCCGCGTCCGGTCGGAGGCCAGCGCGAGGAGCGAGAGCGACACCCCGGGGGAGGCGGCCACGAACGCGCGGAACTTCTCGTGCGGCACGACCGCGGCCCGGACGGGAGAGAGCGCGGTCACGGTCGCCGAACGGGGCCGACCGGTCAGCGCGGCGGATTCGCCGACGATGTCGCCGGGGCCGCGCAGGGCGTGCAGCGCCTCGTAGCCGTTGGGCGCGGAGGTGGTGATCTTCGTCCAGCCGCTGAGGATCAGCAGGACGTGCGCGGACGGCTCGTCCTGGCGGAGCAGGGCGGCCCGGACGTCGAAGCACAGCTCGCGCCCGAGCTCCAGCAGGGCCACCCGGTCCGCGCGCTCCAGCCGGGCGAGGAAGGGCACCTGGTCGTCGAGTCCGTCGCCCTCGGGTACGTACGCCGCCGCCATCCCGTCCCCCCGGTCGTTCATCAGCGGTTCAATGTACTGAGAACGTACGTACCGGGACCGGTAAGGTCGTATTCCTGCCGTCCGCCCGCGGCCGGGTGTCCGGATCTCGCGGTCGCGGCCGGCGGAACTCCGGCGCGTCGGGGTGAGACGGATTTGTTTTGACCGGAGTCGACGCGGTAGGTACGCTCAGACCTTGTGCCTGGGGTGTGCCTGGGCTCGTGTGCGTGTCCTCAGCCGCATGCCGAGCCTGTCAGTGGCTACCGCAATCTGCGCTCCTTTTGCCTTGCGGCAGAAGTCCGCAGTATTCGACACACCCGACCGCGTGGGTCGGTGACGTTCCAGGTTAGTTTCACGAACGGCACACAGAAACCGGAGAAGTAGTGCCTACGATCCAGCAGCTGGTCCGCAAGGGCCGGCAGGACAAGGTCGAAAAGAACAAGACGCCCGCACTCGAGGGTTCGCCCCAGCGCCGCGGCGTCTGCACGCGTGTGTTCACGACCACCCCGAAGAAGCCGAACTCGGCCCTCCGTAAGGTCGCGCGTGTGCGTCTGACCTCCGGTATCGAGGTCACGGCCTACATCCCGGGTGAGGGACACAACCTGCAGGAGCACTCCATCGTGCTCGTGCGTGGTGGCCGTGTGAAGGACCTGCCGGGTGTTCGTTACAAGATCATCCGCGGCTCGCTCGACACCCAGGGTGTCAAGAACCGCAAGCAGGCCCGCAGCCGCTACGGCGCCAAGAAGGAGAAGTAAGAATGCCTCGTAAGGGCCCCGCCCCGAAGCGCCCGGTCATCATCGACCCGGTCTACAACTCTCCTCTTGTCACCTCGCTGATCAACAAGATCCTGCTGGACGGCAAGCGTTCCACCGCCGAGCGGATCGTGTACGGCGCCATGGAGGGCCTCCGCGAGAAGACCGGCAACGACCCGGTCATCACGCTGAAGCGCGCGCTTGAGAACGTCAAGCCCTCGCTCGAGGTCAAGTCCCGCCGTGTCGGTGGCGCCACCTACCAGGTGCCGATCGAGGTCAAGCCCGGTCGCGCCTCCACCCTCGCGCTGCGCTGGCTCGTGGGCTACTCCCGCGCCCGCCGCGAGAAGACCATGACCGAGCGCCTCATGAACGAGCTGCTCGACGCGTCCAACGGTCTTGGCGCTGCCGTCAAGAAGCGTGAGGACACCCACAAGATGGCCGAGTCCAACAAGGCCTTCGCGCACTACCGCTGGTAGTCGCTACCCACATCGAGACCGAGAGAAGACTGAGCCTTATGGCCACCACTTCGCTTGACCTGGCCAAGGTCCGCAACATCGGGATCATGGCCCACATCGACGCGGGCAAGACGACCACCACTGAGCGGATCCTCTTCTACACCGGCGTTTCGTACAAGATCGGTGAAGTCCACGACGGCGCTGCCACGATGGACTGGATGGAGCAGGAGCAGGAGCGCGGCATCACGATCACGTCCGCCGCGACGACCTGCCACTGGCCGCTCAATGATGTTGACCACACCATCAACATCATCGACACCCCGGGTCACGTCGACTTCACCGTCGAGGTGGAGCGTTCGCTCCGCGTCCTCGACGGCGCCGTCACCGTGTTCGACGGTGTCGCGGGCGTCGAGCCGCAGTCCGAGACCGTCTGGCGTCAGGCGGACCGCTACGGCGTGCCGCGTATCTGCTTCGTCAACAAGCTCGACCGCACCGGTGCCAACTTCTTCCGCTGTGTCGACATGATCACGGACCGCCTCGGCGCGACCCCGATCGTCATGCAGCTCCCGATCGGTGCCGAGGCCGACTTCACGGGTGTCGTCGACCTCGTGACGATGAAGGCGTTCGTCTACCCGGTGGAAGCCACCAAGGGTGAGGCGTACGACATCGTCGACATCCCGGCCGAGCTCGCCGAGCAGGCCGAGGAGTACCGCGCCAAGCTTCTCGAAGCCGCCGCGGAGAACGACGAGGCGCTCATGGAGCTCTACCTGGAGGGCGAAGAGCCTTCCGTGGAGCAGCTCTACGCCGGCATCCGTCGTATCACCATCAACTCCGGCAAGGGCGGCGAGACGACCGTCACCCCGGTGTTCTGTGGCACCGCGTTCAAGAACAAGGGCGTCCAGCCCCTGCTCGACGCCGTGGTCCGCTACCTGCCCTCGCCCCTGGACGTCGAGGCCATCGAGGGCCAGGACGTCAAGGACCCCGAGGTCGTCGTCAAGCGCAAGCCGTCCGACGACGAGCCGCTCGCGGCGCTGGCGTTCAAGATCATGAGCGACCCGCACCTCGGCAAGCTCACCTTCGTCCGGGTCTACTCGGGCCGCCTGGAGTCCGGCACCTCGGTGCTGAACTCGGTCAAGGGCAAGAAGGAGCGCATCGGCAAGATCTACCGCATGCACGCGAACAAGCGTGAGGAGATCGAGTCGGTGGGCGCGGGCGACATCATCGCCGTGATGGGTCTGAAGCAGACCACCACCGGTGAGACGCTCTGTGACGACAAGGCGCCGGTCATCCTGGAGTCCATGGACTTCCCGGCCCCGGTCATCCAGGTCGCCATCGAGCCGAAGTCCAAGGGCGACCAGGAGAAGCTGGGTGTCGCCATCCAGCGCCTCTCCGAAGAGGACCCGTCCTTCCAGGTGCACTCCGACGAGGAGACCGGCCAGACCATCATCGGTGGTATGGGCGAGCTGCACCTCGAAGTGCTCGTCGACCGCATGAAGCGCGAGTTCCGCGTCGAGGCGAACGTCGGCAAGCCGCAGGTCGCGTACCGCGAGACGATCCGCAAGGCCGTCGAGCGCGTCGACTACACCCACAAGAAGCAGACCGGTGGTACCGGTCAGTTCGCCAAGGTGCAGATCGCGATCGAGCCCATCGAGGGCGGCGAGGCCTCGTACGAGTTCGTCAACAAGGTCACCGGTGGCCGCATCCCCCGGGAGTACATCCCCTCGGTGGACGCGGGCGCCCAGGAAGCCATGCAGTTCGGCATCCTGGCCGGCTACGAGATGACTGGCGTCCGCGTCATTCTTCTCGACGGTGGCTACCACGAGGTCGACTCCTCCGAGCTGGCCTTCAAGATCGCCGGTTCGCAGGCCTTCAAGGAGGCCGCGCGGAAGGCGTCCCCGGTTCTCCTCGAGCCGATGATGGCCGTCGAGGTCACCACGCCCGAGGACTACATGGGCGATGTCATCGGTGACATCAACTCCCGCCGTGGCCAGATCCAGGCCATGGAGGAGCGCAGCGGCGCTCGCGTCGTGAAGGGCCTCGTGCCCCTCTCGGAGATGTTCGGCTACGTCGGAGACCTCCGCAGCAAGACCTCGGGTCGCGCAAGCTACTCGATGCAGTTCGACTCCTACGCCGAGGTTCCGCGGAACGTCGCCGAGGAGATCATCGCGAAGGCCAAGGGCGAGTAACTCACCCGAGCTCACGCTTTAGGCTTGTCACCGGAGCCTGGTGGGGCATTCGTCGCGGAGCGAGAGCTGCGCGGGGAATGCCCCCGGCCCCGGCATCCCAGCAAAGATCACCCTGGCGCCGATGAAGCAAGGCGTACAGAACCACTCCACAGGAGGACCCAGTGGCGAAGGCGAAGTTCGAGCGGACTAAGCCGCACGTCAACATCGGCACCATCGGTCACATTGACCACGGTAAGACGACCCTCACGGCCGCCATTACCAAGGTGCTGCACGACGCGTACCCGGACCTGAACGAGGCCTCGGCCTTCGACCAGATCGACAAGGCTCCTGAGGAGCGCCAGCGCGGTATCACGATCTCCATCGCGCACGTCGAGTACCAGACGGAGTCGCGTCACTACGCGCACGTCGACTGCCCGGGTCACGCGGACTACATCAAGAACATGATCACCGGTGCCGCGCAGATGGACGGCGCCATCCTCGTGGTCGCCGCCACCGACGGCCCGATGCCGCAGACCAAGGAGCACGTGCTCCTGGCCCGCCAGGTCGGCGTTCCGTACATCGTCGTCGCCCTGAACAAGGCCGACATGGTGGACGACGAGGAGATCCTGGAGCTCGTCGAGCTCGAGGTCCGTGAGCTCCTCTCCGAGTACGAGTTCCCGGGCGACGACCTGCCGGTCGTCAAGGTCTCGGCGCTCAAGGCGCTCGAGGGCGACAAGGAGTGGGGCCAGACCGTCCTCGACCTGATGAAGGCCGTCGACGAGAACATCCCGCAGCCCGAGCGTGACGTCGACAAGCCGTTCCTGATGCCGATCGAGGACGTCTTCACGATCACCGGTCGTGGCACCGTCGTCACCGGTCGTATCGAGCGTGGTGTCCTCAAGGTCAACGAGACCGTCGACATCGTCGGTATCAAGAACGAGAAGACCACCACCACGGTCACCGGCATCGAGATGTTCCGCAAGCTGCTCGACGAGGGCCAGGCCGGTGAGAACGTCGGTCTGCTCCTCCGTGGCATCAAGCGCGAGGACGTCGAGCGCGGCCAGGTCATCATCAAGCCCGGTTCGGTCACGCCGCACACCGAGTTCGAGGCCCAGGCCTACATCCTGTCGAAGGACGAGGGTGGCCGTCACACCCCGTTCTTCAACAACTACCGCCCGCAGTTCTACTTCCGTACCACGGACGTGACCGGCGTCGTGACCCTCCCCGAGGGCACCGAGATGGTCATGCCGGGCGACAACACCGTCATGTCGGTCCAGCTGATCCAGCCGGTCGCCATGGAGGAGGGCCTGAAGTTCGCCATCCGTGAGGGTGGCCGGACCGTGGGCGCCGGCCAGGTCACCAAGATCGTCAAGTAATTACTTGACCGTCTGACCTGGTTGCTCCGCAACGAGCACCAAGAAGGGCCCCGTCCCGCCGTGTATGCGGTGGGACGGGGCCCTTCGGTGTGTTCGGGTGTGCTCGGGGCGTTCCACTCGGCGTGTTCTACGGTGTGACAGGCCGACATCGTGGCCGAAAAGGGTGGGGAGTGGGCATGGGGAAGAGCTGGACGGACGGCCTCGCGGGGAAGGTGGTCCTCGTCCTCGTCCTCGCCTTCTCCCTCTCCGACTCCTGGGGCTCCTGGTGGGTCGTGCTGCCGGGGGCGATCGCGCTCGGCTGGGGCGTCCTGCTCGTCCGGGACGCGGGGAAGGCCGTCAGAGGGCGAAGGCGCGGGTCGGGAACGGTCCGTACGCGGTATCTCGAAACAGCCGACCCGCACGACATGGGGATCGTCGTGGGCGAGCTGGTTCCCGTTCTCCTCGCCGCGCGGGCGAAGGTCCTCATCGATCTGCACACGGACGAACCGATCGACGACGAGCGGGCCGGTGCGGCGTTCGAGGCCGCGAGACAGGACGCGCGTCGGGCGAGCGGGCCGGAGGGGGCCGACGGCCCGGGCAGGCGCACGGACTCGTTCATGGGCGTGGAGGTCGATCTGACGGACCCGGTTCAGGCCGCCCGCTATGCCCTGCTGGCGCACCGGGTGATCGGTTCGGAGGCGTGGTGCGGTGATCGCCAGGTCTTCGGCACGGTCGAGTCCCCGGTCAGGGTGTGGGTGGATCTGGCTGACGAGGTGGTGGACAGGGCCGTTGACGCGGCGCGTGCCACAGGTGCCTCGGTGACCGTGAGGGCCTGAGGGTGCAGGGAACATCCCCTTCCAGATCCGTTCTCGACCGGGCTGCCGTCGCGGCGTTCCGCCTGTGGCTGCCGGCGGTCCTGGTGTGCGCGACCTCCATCACGACGAACCGTGGCGTCCTGGAATGGGTGAGTGAGATCCCGCTCTGGAACATCGCCCTGGTCCTGTTCTTTGTGGCGCAACCCCTGTTCCGGGCGAGGAATCCGATGCGCGCCGAGGCGGCGAGGGCCGGTGGCCGCACGCGTGCCGGACGCCTGGGCGTGCTGGCCGCCCTCGCCGTGGTGAATGCCGTGCTGCTGTTCGTCCTGGGAGTGGCACTCGGGAGCGCCGACGAATTCGGCGACCGCCTGGACGGCTACGCCTCGTTCCTCCTGACGCCGGGTTTCGTGTTCCTCAACCTTCTCCTCTCCTTCTACAGCTTCGCCGTGCTGCGCCCCTTTCCGTGGGGTGGGCGGCGGAGCGGAGAGTGAGGTCGCGTGGGTGACTTCGTCGAATTGATGGTCCGGGCAGTGAGGGGAACCGGCCGAGTGGTACGGGGTGGCGGCACCGGTTCCCCGGGCACCCACCGGCATCGCCCGCCGGCCCGGGTCAGGGCCGCCAGAGCCAGGGGTGGGCGTCCGGGCCCAGGGCTGCGACGACCGGGTGGCCGGCCGGGGTGAGGTGCAGGACCGGGCCGTCCAGGGCCACCGGCCCGTCCCGCTGTACGAGAAGGCCCGCGGGGGTACGGAGCTGGAGCCGGCCCGAGTCGGTGCGGCCGAGGAGGACCGGGGTGCCCGGGGTGCCCGCCGCGGCGACCGGGCCGTAGCCGTCGAAGCCCGCCCGGTCCGCGACCGGGCGGCCGTAGCCGTCGATCCCGGTCTCCTCGGCGGTCTCCCCGGTCCGCACGGTGGTCAGGGCCGCCTTCGCCGCCGCGCGGTAGTACAGCTCGACGCTGCCGTCCGGTCCGGGCAGCGCGGCCGGGCCGTCGCCGGGGACCGGCACGCCGGTGATCTGGGTCCGGGCGGTCACGTCCCGGCCCGGCTCGTCCTGCGTCCAGTGGTGCACCGCGAACCGGCCCGCCGCGAAGACATGGACCCGGCCCTCGGCGTCCACCACCGCGCTCAGCCCGTCCTGGACCTCGCCGCCGCCGGTGTCCCGCCACCCGCTCCACCGGCCGTCCGCCTCCCGGACCCGGGTGCTGAGACCTTTCTCCGCGTTCCGTACGAAGAGGTGGACCCGGCCGTCGGGGGCGGTGACCAGGACCGGGACGCCCAGCCGGCGCCCGTGGTCGTGGGTGCGCTCCGGGTTGCCCAGCCCCGTCCAGGCGCGGAAGGCGCCGCCCGGGTAGCGCTGTTCGAGGACGACGACCTCCCGTTCGTTGTCGCCGCCGTGCCCCTCCAGCGCCGAGAACCGCAGCCCGGCCAGGATGTGCCGCCCGTCCGGCAGCGTCGTTCCGCCCAGGACCGGGGCGAGCGGGCCGCCGCCGAGGTCGTCCGGCGCATCCCACACGCCCGTGCCCGGCGCGGTCTCCCGGCGGCGGACCGCCCGGAGCCCCAGCACCTCGTAACTGACGAGCCGGCCGTCCGGCTCGGTGGCCAGGGTGGGGCGGGGGCCGGGGTAGCGGTAGTGGGTGGAGCGCACCCACCCCTTGCGGTTGGTCAGCGGCCGGTCGCCGCCGACGTTGTAGTCCCCGCACCCCGCCGGATTGCCGCACCACCAGTCGACCTCACCGCCGTACGGGACCAGGTGCGAGGCCTTCTCGGCGAGCACCGCGGGCGGCAGGTTCTTTGGCCAGTGCCGGTTGTAGTAGCCCCGGAACGAGGTGACCGCGAAGCTCGGCACCAGGCCGCCGTCCCGGGTGGACCGTGCCACCCACCGGATCAGCGAGGCCCAGGTGAACAGGGCCGTGGCCGTGTGGTCGGGGTGGTCGGAGTAGCCCGGCTGCTCGCTGTCGGCGATGCGGACGGCCCGACTGCTGTGCTGGATGTCCGGGTCCGGGTCCATGGTGTGCACGATGCTCGGCCGGTAGTGCTCGAAGAGCCCCGCCAGGACGTCGATCAGCCCGTCGTACGTGTACGAGCCCACCTTCCGCAGCGGGGAGCCCTCGGCGACGACGGTCGGCAGCACCAGGCGCCGGTCCTGCCAGAGGCTGGGCAGCCCGAGCCGCCCGTACGTGGTGTGCATGGCGGTGTTGACGAAGACCAGGTCCACCTTGCGGCCCTCGTGGCGCAGGGTGTTGAGCTCGGCGCGGTGGCCGCCCTCCAGCTCCATCACCGACCGGTGCCACTCTGCGAACATCGGGACGCCCAGCAGGGTCGCGTACGCCTGGCGCAGACCCTGGTGGCGGGCGGAGGAGTACGCCGCCTTGTCGGGCGCGGGCAGCGGGCGGCCCGGGACGCGGTTGACGCCGGTGGCCTCGCCGCCGGTCAGGTAGACGCAGACGAGCGGGGTGCCGCCGTCGAGGGCCTGCTGGGTGTCCGGGTTCATGAAGTACAGGTCGTCGTCCGGGTGGGCGAGGACCTGGAGCATCAGGGCCGGGTGCGTGGTGCTGATCCGCAGCCCCGGCATCGGGTCCGCCGCGGTGTCGCGGCGCCGCGGCGGGGCGGGCGCGGCGCAGGAGGTGAGAGCCGCGAGCCCCGCCGCCCCGGCCGCCGCCAGCACCGCACGCCGCCGCGTCCCCGAACCGGGTACGCGCGGGCCGGGTCGATCCGTCACACCGTGCTCCGTCCACTCCCTCGCGGCGGACGGCCCGATGCCGCCCGCCGGTGCGCAGACCGCGGTGGGGGGAGGGCCGCCGCTGCGCCGGGATAGACGGTGATCTTGGGGGACGGGTTGCCTGGACTCCGGGGGTTTGCCCCGGTCGGATCAACGTACCGGTGTACGGACCATGAAGACGTCGACCGGGTCGCGCCGTTCCTCGGTGAACCCGTGCCGCTCGTACAGCGTGCGGGCGGCGCTGCCCCGGAGCACGTCCAGCCGCACGGTCGCGCCCCCGGCGTCGGCCCGCGCGAGCAGCGAACGCAGTACGGCGGTGCCGATGCCGCGCCCCTGGACGGCGGGGGAGAGGTAGAAGTGCTCCAGCCACAGCCCGCCCTCCACCGGCCGCAGGGCGACACAGCCCGCGAACTCCCCGTCCACCACCACGACCGAGGTGTGCTCCGGCGCGTACCCGTCCCGCAGCCGCTGCCGTACGCGGTGCTCGTCGTAGCGGCCCAGCCGCTCCAGATCGGGGCGCATCACGACGGCCCGGAGCTCGGCGACGCTCTCCACGTCCTCGGGGCGGGCGGGGCGCAGGGACCAGGTGGTGGGGGCGGTGTTCATGGACGGATATTCGCAGGTCGGGGCCGGGGATCGGGCCGAGGCGGGGACGGTTTCGCACTCGTCCCCGGCCCGATGGACGACTGTCTACCGGCCGTCGAGTCGGAGCGGTGGGTTCGGGTCGGTGTCGTCGCTCATGAAGTCCTTCATGCCCTGCCACAGCGAGCGGGCCCGGTGGACGGTGGCCCCCCGGACATCGGCCAGGACCTCCGAGCGCTCGCCGAAACCGGCCGGGAGCGGCGGGAGGCCCAGCACGGCCAGGGTGCGGATCAGGAGCTCTGACGGCTCGCCCGGGTCGCGCAGCAGCCGCGCCACCTCGCGGGGGTCGCCGCTGCCGGCCGCCGCGACGAACAACTCCGCGTGCTGCTGTGCGATCTCCTGCGGCGGCACCGCTCCGGGCCCCGCCCACCGGTGCCGGGCGGTCGTACTGCCCTTGCCGATGACGCTGAGGGCTCGGGACCCGCTCCCTTCGCGGTGGGCGACCAGGGTGGTCAGACGCGGGGCGGCGAACGCGGATTCCGCGATCTGCGCCAGCCCGTCGAGGCGCATCAGCGTGGCCCGGCGTCCGCGCTTGGCCAGCGCCTCCTGCGAAGGGGCCGCCTCCATCAGCGTCCACCGTCCGGCCGGAGCGAGCCGGACGGTTGCCCCGCACAGCAGCAGTTCCTGCGAGGCGCGCTGAGGCGAGGTCGGCACGTACGCGATCTCCTGGGCCGCCTGCGGCCGCGCGGACTCCGGCAGTGGCACCGCAGGGGCGGGGACGGCGCCGTTGCGGGGGATGGAGACGGCGAGCCGGGACCGGGCGTGGTCCCGGAAGTGCAGGAATGCCTCAAGGGGGGTTCCCGCGTATTCCCAGGGCGACCTCGTGGCGTACCGCCCGATGGAGCGGTAGATGTCCAGCGACTCGGCCCAGCGTTCCTGCCTGTTGAGTGCCCACACCAGGTGATTGCGGACCAGGCGGGCCCCGCGGTCCTCGGGCGGGCGCGACGCGGAGTACGCCTGTGCCGTGGCGATGATCCCGTCGGTCCGGTCGGCGCCGGGGGACTCCGGGCCGCCGTTCCTGCGCGGGCGTCCCCGCCTTCTGTCCGTCTCGATGCCCACCTCCGTCAGTGCCACGACCTCCAGTGCGCGGACGGGTGAGTCCTGCGGGGCGTCGGCGGCGGCGCGGGCAGCGTGGCCGAGCATCTCCTCGTGGCTGCCGTACCACTTGGCGGAGAGGAACTGCACGGCCTGGAAGTGGGTGGGCAAGTGGTGGGGCGCGCAGGCGAGTGCATGGGCCAGGCAGTCGTCGAAGACCTCGCGGGGTGCCTGGGCGCCCAGGCAGTGGCTCAGGACCGCAGAGAACGGGACCGGGTCGCCGGGGCAGGCCGCGACGGCCGCTTCTATGACCGGCAGCGCGTCGTCCAGCAGCGAGAAGAAGGCGCGGAACTGGTCCTGGGCCACGTCCTCGGCGTATGCGCCCGTGCGGACCCGTTGTGCTTCGGCTATCCGTCGGAACGCCTCGACGACGAGCGCGTCGGGGTCGTCCGGCGACTCGGCCCGCCAGGCGTTCAGCCACGCCGCATCGTCCAGGGCGACCCTGGACAGGGCACGCACGGACTCGTCGCGGAGGGGCCAGTCGGCCTTCTCACGTGTGGCGGCGAGGAGCGCGCGGGCCGGCGCGTACACGCCGCGGCGAGCGGCGGTCAGGGCGTCGACGGTGCGTGCGTCGGGTGCGTCGACCACGATCGCGTGGTCCGGCGGCAGCCCCACTCCCGTCGCCTCCAGATGCCGGACCATGCGCGCCACCCTGCCGAACACGTACGCCTCCTCCGCGAAACCTGCCTGTGTCCTTCATGATCACTTCATGCCGTGCACACGACGGGGCCGGTCGCCGAGTCGTGTCCATAACGCCGTTGCGGTGTGACCGATGTGGTGCTGTGTCACGAAACGGCATGCGTCCCCTGCGTGAGCTGCCCCGGCTGCCCGGCGCCCTGCGCAGCCGGGGGTGGCCGAGAACGGCGGATATATGAGCAGGCCGGTCTCGCACCCGTCCGGAACCGGGCGTCGGGGAGGTGCCCGTGTCGGCCGCAGCTACCGCAGCTCCGTTTCCCGGCCCGGGGCCGTGCGGTGGAGGGTGGCGCCGGGCAGGCCGCGCAGCAGTTCGCCGCCGATCTCCGCCAGTCGTGACGCGTCGGGCGGGGTGCGGCCGAGGCCGAGGGCGTACTGGACGTGCGTGGCGTCCGAGCCGCACGGGCGGGGCCAGACGCGGGCGTCCGGCGCGCCCGCCCGGGCGAGGGCGGCGAGCAGGGCGAGGACCCGGCCGCGGAACCGGCCCTCGTCCGCTCCGGGGCGTACGGAGACCAGCGCCCAGCCGGCGTGGTCCGGGTACGGGGACGGCGGGGTGCGGAGCAGGGCGCGCGGTACGGGGTCCCCGTCGGCGGCCGACTCCAGGATCTCCCAGGCCCGCAGCAGCTCCCCGGCGATCAGCTCGCGCCCGGCCGGGGAGACCTGGGCGGTGCAGGAGCGGACCGGCGCGGTCGGCGTCAGCACGGTGAGCGGGGCGCCGGGGAGGGGCTCGCCGGGGCCGACCGGCACGGCCCAGTCCCAGGTGGCCCAGGTCGCGAAGAAGTGCCGCAGCAGGGGGAGCGGGCCCAGTCGGCCGGCCTCCTGGGCGGTACGGGCCGCCAGCACCGCCCAGGCGAGGCCGGGCAGACCGCCGAACGGGGCGGAGTCCAGGCCGCGCGCCCGCGCCCACCCCTTCACCTCCCGGGCCAGCCGGACGAACGCGGCCCGGTGCGGGTCCGCCGCCCCGGCCACCGCCTCCGCGTCGCTCACCGCGCTCAGCGCCACGGCCGCCGCCTCGCCCAGTTCGCCCCGGCGGGCCACCGCCTCGGCCGGGGGAACGGTCCCCGTCGCCACGGTCACCAGGTCCACGCCGAGCCCGTCCAGCGTGAAGCGCAGTCCCGGCACCCGGGCCCCGGTCACCTCGCGCAGGCCCACGGCGTCCGGCAGCGCCCCGGCCAGCCGCCTCCGTACCGCCGCCGGGTCGACCGTGCCGGGCAGCGCGGCGAGCAGGTCCACGTCCGCGCCGGGCAGCGCGCAGCCCATCCGCCGCGAACCGGTCGGATGGACGGCGGCCCCGGGCAGCGCGGCGGCCACCCGGCGCACCACACCGGCCGCACACTCCTCGTCCGCCGCGTCCGTCTCGTCCGCCTCATCCGCTTCGAGTGGGACGTCGGCGGTCAGCGCGACGAGCACCCCGAAGTGGTCCGAGACGTACAGCCCGTCCGGCTCCGGCGTCCGGCCCAGCAGCACCGCCGAGGCGGGCCGCGGCCCCTCGGTACGGAGCAGCACCCGGTCCAGCCGGGAGATCCGCCCGGTCAGCGAGGAGACGGCGGCCAGCGGATTGACCGAGGGATCGAAGGTGGGCGTCCGGTCGTCCGCGCCGTGCACGAGGCTCCAGGCGTCCGCCATCCCCAGCCGGTCCTGCGGGGTGTCGCCGCCGTCGTTGAAGTCGCCGAGCAGTGCCAGATCGCCCTCGACGGCCGCCAACCCCGTTGCCAGATCGGCCAGTTCGGCGTCACGACGGCGGGCGCCGTCGGTCGAGTGATCGCTGCTGAGATGGGTCGCCGCGACCGTGAGCGGCCCGTCCGGCCCGGCCACGACCACCGCCGCGACCGCCTTGTGCGGACCGAGCGCGTGCAGCCCCGCCTCCACCACCGGCACCCGGGCGAGCAGCAGCAGACCGTACTCCGCGGTGTCCCGGCCCGCCGGATCGGACCAGACGGTGTACTCCGCGCGGACCCAGGGCGCCGCCAGCACCAGGCCGAGCAGGGTCGGTTCGGCCTCCTGGAGGGCGATGACGTCGGCGTCCGCCTCGCGCAGCGCGTCGAGCATCAGCGGCCGGCGCCGGGCGGTGTCGATGAGCTCGCTGTCGTAGCGGTCCCACAGGGTGTTCCAGGTCAGCACCGTCAGCGGTCCGGAGCGCGGCACCGGTGCCGGTGCCGGGGCCGCCGTGTCCACCGGCACCCAGGCCGACCGGTCCGCCGCGTACACGTGCGGCGTACGGGAGACGAAGTACGGCGACGGCAGCCGGCGCGGCGTCCGCACCCGCCCGGCCTCCGTCGCGTCGATCCGGTCCGTGCCCGAGGAGCGGTCCCACACCAGCTCGCCGTCCGCCTCGAAGAACAGCACCCGGTGCCAGGGGATCTCCCCGCCGGGCGTGAACCGGGGCAGCGGCACCCGCTTCGCCTCCCGGCCGCGCTGCGCCACCCCCATCACGAAACGCGCCGGATCGAACCGCCCGTCCCACCGGACCCGGTGGTAGATCTCCTCGCTGGTACGCACTACGCCTCGCCCTCCACGGTCTACGCCTCGTCCTCGCCGGTCCGGGCTCCGCCTTCGCCGGTCCGCGCCCCGCCCTCCACGGTCTACGCCGTCTACGCCTCGTCCTCGACGGCGCTGCTCGCGCCGATGTACCAGGTGCGGTGGGCCTGGCCGGGGTACGGGGGCACGAAGCGGCGCAGTTGTGCGTCGAGCACCCCGGGCGGCACCGGATGGTCCCGGCGCCCGTTGCGGCGGACCAGTTCCGCCTCGTCGACCAGCGCCACGGCATGGGTGACCAGCGCGTCCCGGCGCCGGGCCACCGCGTGGACCAGGGAGCGCTGATGGACGTTGAGCGAGGTGGCGTCCCAGACGACGGTGGCGCCCGGCACGAGCGCCGCGTCCAGCCGGTCTAGCCCCTCGCGCAGCACCTCCCCGTTGGCCCGCTGGTCGGCGCGCGAACCCCGGGCCAGCCGCAGGTCGTCCAGCGAGAGATACGTGTCGACGCCGGGCAGCCCCCGGGCGAAGGTGCTCTTGCCGCTGCCCGACGGCCCGACCAGGTGCACCAGGCGCGGGAAGTCCCCGTCCCGCCACCGCCAGGTCGCGGCGACGGCCTCCTCGGCGGTGGCGACCCGGCCCAGCGCGTACGCCTCGCGCGCCTGCGCCAGGCAGCGGGCGGCGGCCTCGGGCGCCAGGTCGTCGAAGGCCGCCCGCAGCCCGGTCGGCTCCGCCGCCTCCTGGGCGTACAGGGCCGACCACTCCACCTGCTCGCGCGCCCCCTCGTCCTCCGCCAGAGCCCCGGCGAGCGCGTGCAGCACCGGCAGCGCGGCGGCGCGCGACATCCGGGCCAGCCCGGCACGGCGCTCCTCGTCCGGGTACGGGAGGTGCAGCGCGGGGTACAGCCCGACGAGGTCGGCGGCGCGCCGGGCCAGCGGCATCCCCAGCGCCGGGGCCAGCGCGGGGGCGAGCCCGGCGCGGCGGGAGCGGCGCAGGAGCGCGGCCACCACTCCCGCCAGCCGGTCCTCGCCGGTGACCCCCGCCGCGTCCAGGGCGTCGGCCGTCGCGGCCACCGCCCCGGCGTCCCCCGCGCAGCCGTCCGAGCCCGCACCTGTTCCGACCGCACCGGCCAGCGCCCCCGCGTCGGCCGGTGCCCCGGACCGCACCGCCCACAGCGCGGCGGCCGGTCCCAGCCCGTTCGGCACGACGGCGGCGTGCATCCAGTGCGTCCCGGTGGTCACATGGCCCGGCCGCACCCACTTGGCCACCAGCCGCCCGAACTCCCCGGCCCCGAAGCCGTCCGAGGGCCGCACCACGTACCCCTCCTGCCGCCCGGTGTCCGGCCGCCGCGCCCGCAGCGCCTTCTCGGCGCGGGCGTCGAGCACCCCGCGCCACAGCACCGGCGGCACCGGGATCCCGAGGTCCCGCAGGAACGTTTCGGTGCGGTCCCAGCCCAGGCAGTGGTCCCCGTCCCAGACGGAGAACCCGTAGAAGAAGCTCTCCAGGCCGTCGTACGGGATCGAGTGCCGGGCGAACATGTTCTCGCCGCAGATCCGCCATCCGTCCGGGATGCGGGCCCCGATCCGGCCCTGGAGCGCCTTCACCCAACCGCGGGACGGGTGGTGCGCGGAGTCGAGGGAGCGGGCGTGCAGCCCGTCGGCGTAGAGCGTGGTGTTCTCGCCGTCCAGCTTCTCGGTGACGACGACCTCGCGCCCGGCCAGCCCGGCGAGGTCCGCGATCCGTACGTCGTCCGAGGTGGCGCCGGGGGACCAGGACAGATGAGGGGTGCGCGGATAGTGCGTACGCATGATCGATGCCCCCGGTGCCGACGGTCTTTCCGGCCGGTCACTCTAGGGTGGACGGCGCGCCGCGCCCACCCGATTTCGCCCGGGGAGTCCGGTCCGGGGCCCGCCCGCCGCGCGCCCGCGTTTGACCGGGCGACCACGCGGGGTAAGATCCTCCGCCCGATTGGCCAGGCCCGTGCCCCGTATGGCACACTGACCAGGTTGCTCGGTTGAGTGTCAATGCTGCGCGCCTCCCGCCGGGAGGACCGGAAGCGAGTCCCACAGTACTCGTCGACCCCTTCGGGTCGGACGTACGGGAATCTTCCGGGAAGCGTCAGTGGGGCACCGGCCAGGCACCCGGTGGGTGTTCCGCCCCCGGTCCTGCGGTCCCTGGGCCCGCACCCCCTTGGTTGGGAAATCCTTCGGGAGATCTGCGTAGAGGGGATGCGACACGCCCGACCGCGTGGGTCGGAGACGGAAGTCTTGAGAGCCCCCGGGTTCCAGAGCGTTACGAGAGAGACAGGACTACTAGTAGCCATGGCGGGACAGAAGATCCGCATCCGGCTCAAGGCCTACGACCACGAGGTCATCGACTCCTCGGCGAAGAAGATCGTCGAGACGGTGACCCGCACTGGTGCGTCGGTCGCGGGCCCGGTGCCGCTGCCCACTGAGAAGAACGTGTACTGCGTCATCAAGTCGCCGCACAAGTACAAGGACTCGCGCGAGCACTTCGAGATGCGCACGCACAAGCGCCTCATCGACATCCTCGACCCCACGCCGAAGACGGTTGACTCGCTGATGCGTCTCGACCTGCCGGCGGGCGTCGACATCGAGATCAAGCTCTGAGGTGACGCGCGAGATGGCTAAGAACATTAAGGGCGTCCTGGGCGAGAAGCTCGGCATGACCCAGGTCTGGGACGAGAACAACCGGGTCGTCCCGGTGACCGTCGTCAAGGCCGGGCCCTGCGTCGTCACCCAGATCCGCTCCAACGACACCGACGGCTACGAGGCAGTCCAGATCGCCTTCGGCGAGATCGACCCCCGCAAGGTGAACAAGCCCCTCAAGGGCCACTTCGCCAAGGCCGACGTGACCCCGCGCCGCCACCTGGTGGAGCTCCGCACCTCCGACGCCAGCGAGTACACGCTGGGCCAGGAGGTCACTGCCGAGGTGTTCGAGTCCGGCGTCAAGGTCGACGTCACGGGCAAGAGCAAGGGCAAGGGCTTCGCCGGTGTGATGAAGCGTCACAACTTCAAGGGCGGCAAGGCGTCCCACGGTGCCCACCGTGTGCACCGTATGCCTGGCTCCATCGGTGGCTGTGCCACTCCCGGCCGTGTCTTCAAGGGCATGCGCATGGCGGGTCGTATGGGCAACGAGCGGGTCACCACCCAGAACCTGACCATCCACGCGGTTGACGCGGAGAAGGGTCTGCTCCTCATCAAGGGCGCAGTCCCTGGTCCGAACGGCGGCCTCGTCCTGGTCCGCACCGCGGCCAAGGGGGCTTGAGGAACCGATGAGCACCATTGACATCCTTTCGCCGGCAGGCGACAAGGCCGGGACCGTCGAGCTCCCCGCGGAGATCTTCGACGCCAAGACCAGCGTTCCGCTGATCCACCAGGTCGTCGTCGCGCAGCTGGCCGCTGCCCGTCAGGGCACGCACAAGACCAAGACCCGCGGCGAGGTCCGCGGCGGTGGGCGCAAGCCGTACCGCCAGAAGGGCACCGGCCGTGCGCGTCAGGGTTCGACCCGTGCGCCGCAGTTCGCCGGCGGTGGCGTCGTCCACGGCCCGCAGCCGCGTGACTACTCGCAGCGGACCCCGAAGAAGATGAAGGCCGCCGCCCTGCGCGGTGCCCTCTCCGACCGGGCCCGTCACTCCCGCATCCACGTCGTCACCGGCGTGGTCGAGGGTGGCGTCTCCACCAAGGCCGCCAAGACGCTGTTCGGCAAGATCTCGGAGCGCAAGAACCTGCTCCTGGTCGTCGACCGTGCCGACGAGGCCGCGTGGCTGTCCGCCCGCAACCTGCCCCAGGTGCACATCCTGGAGCCGGGCCAGCTGAACACGTACGACGTGATCGTCTCTGACGACGTGGTCTTCACCCAGGCCGCCTTCGAGTCCTTCGTGTCTGGCCCCCAGACCGCTGAGACCGAAGGGAGCGACGCCTGATGAGCGAGGCGACCGTTACCAGCAAGACCTACTCGGACCCGCGCGACATTCTCGTCAAGCCGGTTGTGTCCGAGAAGAGCTACGCGCTGCTCGACGAGAACAAGTACACGTTCATCGTCGCGCCCGGCTCCAACAAGACCCAGATCAAGCAGGCCGTGGAAGCGGTCTTCTCGGTCAAGGTCACCGGGGTCAACACGATCAACCGGCAGGGCAAGCGCAAGCGCACCCGCACCGGTTTCGGCAAGCGCGCCGACACGAAGCGCGCCATCGTGACCCTCGCCGAGGGCGACCGTATCGACATCTTCGGCGGTCCGACCGCCTAAGGGCGGTCTGGATCGTCCGGAATCGGACGAGGACTGAGAAATGGGTATCCGCAAGTACAAGCCGACGACCCCGGGCCGTCGTGGCTCCAGCGTCGCCGACTTTGTCGAGATCACGCGGTCCACGCCGGAGAAGTCGCTGGTCCGCCCCCTGCACAGCAAGGGCGGCCGTAACAACGCCGGTCGTGTGACCGTTCGCCACCAGGGTGGTGGCCACAAGCGCGCCTACCGCGTGATCGACTTCCGTCGTCACGACAAGGACGGCGTGCCGGCCAAGGTCGCGCACATCGAGTACGACCCCAACCGCACCGCGCGCATCGCGCTGCTCCACTACGCGGACGGCGAGAAGCGCTACATCATCGCGCCGCGTGGCCTGTCGCAGGGCGACCGTGTCGAGAACGGCCCGGCCGCCGACATCAAGCCCGGCAACAACCTGGCGCTGCGCAACATCCCGGTCGGTACGACCATCCACGCCATCGAGCTGCGGCCCGGCGGCGGCGCGAAGTTCGCCCGCTCCGCGGGTGCCTCCGTGCAGCTGCTGGCGAAGGAGGGCACCATGGCCCACCTTCGTATGCCGTCGGGTGAGATCCGCCTGGTCGACGCCCGCTGCCGCGCCACCATCGGCGAGGTCGGCAACGCCGAGCAGTCGAACATCAACTGGGGCAAGGCCGGCCGCATGCGCTGGAAGGGCGTCCGCCCGACCGTCCGCGGTGTCGCGATGAACCCGGTTGACCACCCGCACGGTGGTGGTGAAGGCAAGACCTCCGGTGGTCGCCACCCGGTCTCGCCGTGGGGTCAGAAGGAGGGTCGTACTCGTTCGCCGAAGAAGGCATCGAACAAGTACATCGTCCGCCGCCGCAAGACGAACAAGAAGCGCTAGGAGCGGGTTTAGATGCCGCGCAGTCTCAAGAAGGGGCCCTTCGTCGACGGCCACCTCATCAAGAAGGTGGACGCGCAGAACGAGGCAGGCACCAAGAACGTCATCAAGACCTGGTCCCGTCGCTCGATGATCGTCCCGGCCATGCTGGGTCACACCATCGCGGTGCACAACGGCAAGATCCACGTCCCGGTGTTCGTCACCGAGTCGATGGTCGGCCACAAGCTCGGCGAGTTCTCGCCGACTCGCACCTTCCGCGGCCACGTCAAGGACGACCGGAAGTCGAAGCGCCGCTAATCGCGGGTGGTAACGACTATGACTTACACCGAAGGGACAACCATGGAAGCCAGGGCCCAGGCGCGGTACATCCGCGTCACGCCCATGAAGGCCCGCCGCGTGGTGGACCTCATCCGTGGCATGGATGCCACGGAGGCTCAGGCGGTCCTGCGTTTCGCCCCGCAGGCCGCGAGCGTGCCGGTTGGCAAGGTGCTGGACAGCGCCATCGCCAACGCCGCACACAACTACGACCACACCGACGCCTCTTCGCTGGTCATCAGCGAGGCGTACGTGGACGAGGGCCCGACCCTGAAGCGGTTCCGTCCGCGTGCCCAGGGTCGTGCCTACCGGATCCGTAAGCGGACCAGCCACATCACCGTGGTCGTCAGCAGCAAGGAAGGAACCCGGTAATGGGCCAGAAGGTAAACCCGCACGGGTTCCGGCTCGGCATTACCACGGACTTCAAGTCCCGTTGGTACGCCGACAAGCTGTACAAGGACTACGTCAAGGAAGACGTCGCCATTCGTCGCATGATGACGAAGGGCATGGAGCGGGCCGGTATCTCGAAGGTCGAGATCGAGCGCACCCGCGACCGCGTCCGCGTTGACATCCACACCGCCCGCCCGGGCATCGTCATCGGCCGTCGCGGCGCCGAGGCGGACCGCATCCGCGGCGAGCTGGAGAAGCTGACCGGCAAGCAGGTCCAGCTGAACATCCTCGAGGTCAAGAACCCCGAGGTGGACGCTCAGCTGGTGGCCCAGGCCGTCGCCGAGCAGCTCTCCTCCCGCGTCTCCTTCCGTCGGGCCATGCGCAAGAGCATGCAGTCCTCGATGAAGGCCGGCGCCAAGGGCATCAAGATCCAGTGCGGTGGCCGCCTCGGCGGCGCCGAGATGTCCCGCTCGGAGTTCTACCGCGAGGGCCGTGTGCCCCTGCACACCCTCCGCGCGAACGTCGACTACGGCTTCTTCGAGGCCAAGACGACCTTCGGCCGCATCGGCGTGAAGGTCTGGATCTACAAGGGCGACGTCAAGAACATCGCCGAGGTCCGCGCCGAGAACGCCGCTGCCCGCGCCGGCAACCGCCCGGCCCGTGGCGGCGCCGACCGCCCGGCCGGCCGTGGTGGCCGCGGTGGCGAGCGTGGCGGCCGCGGTCGCAAGCCGCAGCAGCAGTCGGCTCCGGCTGCCGAGGCCCCCAAGGCCGAGGCTCCCGCCGCTGCCGCTCCGGCTGCCGAGAGCACCGGAACGGAGGCCTGACCGAAATGCTGATCCCCCGTAGGGTCAAGCACCGCAAGCAGCACCACCCGAAGCGCAGCGGTATGTCCAAGGGTGGCACGCAGGTTGCGTTCGGCGAGTACGGCATCCAGGCGCTGACCCCGGCGTATGTGACGAACCGTCAGATCGAGGCCGCTCGTATCGCGATGACCCGTCACATCAAGCGTGGCGGCAAGGTCTGGATCAACATCTACCCGGACCGTCCCCTGACGAAGAAGCCCGCCGAGACCCGCATGGGTTCCGGTAAGGGTTCTCCCGAGTGGTGGATCGCGAACGTCAAGCCCGGTCGGGTGATGTTCGAGCTGTCCTACCCGAACGAGAAGATTGCTCGTGAGGCGCTCACCCGCGCTGCTCACAAGCTTCCGATGAAGTGCCGCATCGTTCGGCGCGAGGCAGGTGAGGCGTGATGTCGGCCGGAACCAAGGCGTCCGAGCTGCGCGAGCTGGGCAACGAGGAGCTGCTCAACAAGCTCCGCGAGGCCAAGGAAGAGCTGTTCAACCTCCGCTTCCAGGCGGCGACCGGGCAGCTCGAGAACCACGGTCGGCTCAAGTCCGTCCGTAAGGACATCGCCCGGATCTACACCCTGATGCGCGAGCGCGAGCTGGGCATCGAGACGGTGGAGAGCGTCTGATGAGCGAGAAGACTGTGACTGAGACGAACACCGACCGCGGTTTCCGCAAGACCCGTGAGGGTCTGGTCGTCAGCGACAAGATGGACAAGACCGTCGTCGTCGCTGTCGAGGACCGCGTCAAGCACGCGCTGTACGGCAAGGTCATCCGCCGTACGAACAAGCTCAAGGCGCACGACGAGCAGAACGCCGCCGGTGTCGGCGACCGCGTCCTCCTGATGGAGACCCGGCCGCTGTCCGCCACGAAGCGGTGGCGCATCGTCGAGATCCTCGAGAAGGCCAAGTAATTCCTGAGGGGCACTCCCCTCAGGCAAGTTCCGCCAGGCTCGGCGGGGAGCCACGTAAGTCGCTTACGGAGCTCCCCGCCGGGAACCGGCAGACGATCAGGAGATAGACGTGATCCAGCAGGAGTCGCGACTTCGCGTCGCCGACAACACGGGTGCGAAGGAAATCCTCACCATCCGTGTTCTCGGTGGTTCGGGTCGCCGCTACGCGGGCATCGGTGACGTCATCGTCGCCACCGTCAAGGACGCGATCCCCGGTGGCAACGTGAAGAAGGGTGACGTCGTCAAGGCGGTCATCGTTCGCACCGTCAAGGAGCGTCGCCGTCAGGATGGCTCGTACATCCGCTTCGACGAGAACGCCGCCGTCATTCTGAAGAACGACGGTGACCCCCGCGGCACCCGCATCTTCGGCCCGGTGGGCCGGGAACTGCGCGAGAAGAAGTTCATGAAGATCATCTCGCTCGCGCCGGAGGTGCTGTAAGCATGAAGATCAAGAAGGGCGACCTGGTTCAGGTCATCACCGGTAAGGACAAGGGCAAGCAGGGCAAGGTCATCGTGGCCTACCCGGCTCAGGACCGTGTCCTCGTCGAGGGTGTCAACCGGGTCAAGAAGCACACCAAGGCCGGTCAGACCGCTCGCGGTTCGCAGACCGGTGGCATCGTGACGACCGAGGCCCCCATCCACGTGAGCAACGTTCAGCTCGTCGTGGAGAAGGACGGCAAGAAGGTCGTCACCCGCGTCGGTTACCGCTTCGACGACGAAGGCAACAAGATCCGCGTTGCCAAGCGGACGGGTGAGGACATCTGATGGCTACCACCACCACTCCGCGTCTGAAGACGAAGTACCGCGAGGAGATCGCCGGCAAGCTGCGTGAGGAGTTCTCGTACGAGAACGTCATGCAGGTCCCCGGCCTCGTGAAGATCGTGGTCAACATGGGTGTGGGCGACGCCGCCCGCGACTCCAAGCTGATCGACGGCGCCGTGCGCGACCTCACCACGATCACCGGTCAGAAGCCGGCCGTGACCAAGGCCCGCAAGTCCATCGCGCAGTTCAAGCTGCGCGAGGGTCAGCCGATCGGCTGCCACGTCACCCTCCGCGGTGACCGCATGTGGGAGTTCCTGGACCGTACGCTGTCGCTCGCGCTGCCGCGTATCCGTGACTTCCGTGGCCTGTCGCCGAAGCAGTTCGACGGCCGTGGCAACTACACCTTCGGTCTCACGGAGCAGGTCATGTTCCACGAGATCGACCAGGACAAGATCGACCGGGTCCGGGGCATGGACATCACCGTGGTCACCACGGCGACCAACGACGACGAGGGTCGTGCCCTCCTTCGTCACCTCGGCTTCCCGTTCAAGGAGAACTGACCGTGGCGAAGAAGGCTCTGATCGCTAAGGCCGCCCGCAAGCCGAAGTTCGGCGTCCGCGCGTACACGCGGTGCCAGCGCTGCGGCCGGCCCCACTCCGTCTACCGCAAGTTCGGCCTGTGCCGCGTGTGCCTTCGTGAGATGGCTCACCGTGGCGAGCTGCCGGGCGTGACCAAGAGCTCCTGGTAATTCTCCTCCGCCCCTAGGGCGTTGGGAATCACCGGAAAGCTCTCGGTAAGCATCTGGTCGGCAGGAGCCCGCCCTCACATGTCGTAGGCTTGTGGGGTTGGGCGCCTGCCGCCCATGACCGACTTACTACGCCGTAGGTCCCCGCACCGCACCCGTCCCGCCTCTGAGTGGGGAGAGGGATGGCGCATACAGGAAACCCCGGCGAGAGAGGCCGAAGGCCAATTCATGACCATGACTGATCCCATCGCAGACATGCTCACGCGTCTGCGCAACGCGAACTCGGCGTACCACGACTCCGTCGTGATGCCGCACAGCAAGATCAAGTCGCACATCGCGGAGATCCTCCAGCAGGAGGGCTTCATCACCGGCTGGAAGGTCGAGGACGCCGAGGTCGGCAAGAACCTCGTCCTCGAGCTGAAGTTCGGCCCGAACCGCGAGCGCTCGATCGCCGGCATCAAGCGCATCTCGAAGCCGGGTCTGCGTGTTTACGCAAAGTCCACCAACCTGCCGAAGGTCCTCGGCGGCCTGGGCGTGGCGATCATCTCCACGTCCCACGGTCTCCTGACCGGCCAGCAGGCTCAGAAGAAGGGCGTAGGTGGGGAAGTCCTCGCCTACGTCTGGTAGTCGGGAACGGAGGAATAGCTCATGTCGCGTATCGGCAAGCTCCCCATCCAGGTTCCCGCCGGTGTGGACGTCACCATCGATGGCCGTACGGTCGCCGTGAAGGGCCCCAAGGGCACCCTCACGCACACCGTTGCCGCGCCGATCGAGGTCACCAAGGGTGAGGACGGCTTCATCAGCGTCACCCGCCCGAACGACGAGCGTCAGAACAAGGCCCTGCACGGCCTGTCCCGCACGCTGGTGGCGAACATGATCACCGGTGTGACCAAGGGATACACCAAGGCGCTCGAAATCAGCGGTGTCGGTTACCGCGTCCAGGCGAAGGGCTCCAACCTGGAGTTCGCCCTGGGCTACAGCCACCCGATCGTCGTCGAGGCGCCGGAAGGCATCACCTTCAAGGTCGAGTCCCCGACCAAGCTGTCTGTCGAGGGCATCGACAAGCAGAAGGTCGGCGAGGTCGCGGCCAACATCCGCAAGCTGCGGAAGCCCGACCCGTACAAGGCGAAGGGCGTCAAGTACGCCGGCGAGGTCATCCGCCGCAAGGTCGGAAAGGCTGGTAAGTAGCCATGGCATACGGCGTGAAGATCGCCAAGGGCGACGCCTACAAGCGCGCCGCCCGCAAGCGTCGCCACATCCGTGTCCGCAAGCACGTCTCCGGCTCGCCGGAGCGTCCCCGCTTGGTCGTGACGCGGTCCAACCGCCACATGGTCGCTCAGGTCATCGACGACATCGCGGGCCACACGCTCGCGTCGGCGTCGACCCTGGACGTCTCCATCCGTGGTGGCGAGGGTGACAAGAGCAGCCAGGCCAAGCAGGTCGGCGCCCTGGTCGCTGAGCGTGCCAAGGCCGCCGGCGTCGAGGCCGTCGTGTTTGACCGCGGTGGTAACCAGTACGCCGGGCGGATTGCCGCTCTGGCTGACGCCGCCCGTGAAGCCGGTCTGAAGTTCTGAGCCCGGTTCCTACGCACAGCGGACGTAACAGAGAGAGGTAAATCCAATGGCTGGACCCCAGCGCCGCGGAAGCGGTGCCGGTGGCGGCGAGCGGCGGGACCGGAAGGGCCGTGACGGCGGCGCAGCTGCCGCCGAGAAGACCGCGTACGTCGAGCGCGTCGTCGCGATCAACCGCGTCGCCAAGGTTGTGAAGGGTGGTCGTCGCTTCAGCTTCACCGCGCTGGTCGTGGTGGGCGACGGTGACGGCACCGTCGGTGTCGGCTACGGCAAGGCCAAGGAAGTTCCCGCGGCCATCGCCAAGGGCGTGGAAGAGGCCAAGAAGAACTTCTTCAAGGTCCCGCGTATCCAGGGCACCATCCCGCACCCGATCCAGGGCGAGAAGGCTGCGGGCGTCGTCCTGCTGAAGCCTGCTTCCCCCGGTACCGGTGTGATCGCCGGTGGCCCGGTGCGCGCCGTCCTGGAGTGCGCCGGCGTTCACGACATCCTGTCGAAGTCGCTCGGCTCCGACAACGCGATCAACATCGTGCACGCGACCGTGGAGGCCCTCAAGGGCCTGCAGCGTCCCGAGGAGATCGCGGCACGCCGCGGTCTGCCGCTCGAGGACGTCGCCCCCGCGGCTCTGCTCCGTGCGCGTGCGGGAGCGGGTGCGTAATGGCTCGCCTCAAGATCACGCAGACGAAGTCGTACATCGGCAGCAAGCAGAACCACCGTGACACGCTGCGTTCGCTCGGGCTGAAGCGCCTGAACGACGTGGTCGTCAAGGAGGACCGTCCCGAGTTCCGCGGCATGGCTCACACCGTGCGCCACCTCGTGACGGTTGAGGAGGTCGACTGACATGGCGGAGAACAAGCCGCTGAAGGCCCATGACCTCCGGCCTGCCCCGGGCGCCAAGACCGCCAAGACCCGTGTGGGTCGTGGTGAGGCGTCCAAGGGTAAGACCGCCGGTCGTGGTACCAAGGGCACCAAGGCCCGTTACCAGGTTCCGGAGCGCTTCGAGGGTGGGCAGATGCCCCTCCACATGCGTCTCCCGAAGCTCAAGGGCTTCAAGAACCCGTTCCGCACCGAGTACCAGGTCGTGAACCTGGACAAGCTCGCGACCCTCTACCCCGAGGGTGGCGAGGTCACCGTGGCCGACCTGGTCGCCAAGGGTGCCGTGCGCAACAACCACCTCGTCAAGGTCCTCGGACAGGGCGAGATCTCCGTGGCGCTGCAGGTTTCGGTTGACGCCGTCTCCGGCTCCGCCAAGGAGAAGATCGCCGCCGCCGGCGGCACCGTCACCGAGCTCGTCTGAGACAACTCGATGGCCTGAACTACCCGACCGGGGATGCCTCTCATTTGGGGCATCCCCGGTTGGTCGTTCCTAGGGGGGCATGGTCGCCGGTAAGGTGGCGTGCGTCGTTGTGTGGTAACCCCCGGGCTACTGCCCGGGGACTTTGACTGTTTACGTATTCGTCGATCCTCAAGACCGTCACCTCTACGCTCTGCGCGGGGGGTCGCAGGAGGCACCGTGCTCACCGCGTTCGCCCGGGCGTTCAAGACGCCCGACCTGCGCAAGAAGCTGCTCTTCACGCTCGGCATCATCGTGATCTACCGGCTCGGGGCACACATCCCGGTACCGGGAGTGAGCTACGAGAACGTCCAGATGTGTGTTGACCAGGCCAGTAAGGGCAACAACAGCCTCTTCGGTCTGGTGAACATGTTCAGCGGTGGTGCACTGCTGCAGATCACGATCTTCGCGCTCGGCATCATGCCGTACATCACGGCCAGCATCATCCTTCAGCTGCTGACCGTGGTCATTCCGCGACTGGAGGCGCTCAAGAAGGAGGGCCAGTCCGGCCAGGCCAAGATCACGCAGTACACGCGTTATCTGACCGTCGCGCTCGCCATCCTCCAGGGCACCGGCCTGGTGGCCACCGCCACCAGCGGCGCGCTCTTCAGCGGCTGCCCGGTCGCCAAGGAGATCGTTCCCAACCAGTCGATCTTCACGACCATCGTCATGGTCATCACGATGACCGCCGGTACCGCCGCCGTCATGTGGCTCGGTGAGCTCATCACCGACCGCGGCATCGGCAACGGCATGTCGATCCTGATGTTCATCTCGATCGCCGCCAGCTTCCCGGGCTCGCTCTGGATGATCAAGACCAGCGGCAAGCTGGCCGACGGGTGGATCGAGTTCGGCACCGTCATCCTCATCGGCTTCGTGATGGTCGGCCTCGTCGTCTTCGTCGAGCAGGCCCAGCGCCGGATCCCGGTGCAGTACGCGAAGCGGATGATCGGGCGCAGGTCGTACGGCGGTACGTCCACGTACATTCCGCTGAAGGTCAACCAGGCGGGCGTGATCCCCGTCATCTTCGCTTCTTCGCTGCTCTACATCCCCGCCCTGATCGTCCAGTTCTCCAACTCCACCGCGGGTTGGGCCACCTGGATCAAGGACAACCTGGTCAAGGGCGACCACCCCTACTACATCACCGCGTACTTCCTGTTGATCGTCTTCTTCGCCTTCTTCTACGTGGCGATTTCGTTCAACCCCGAGGAAGTCGCCGACAACATGAAGAAGTATGGTGGGTTCATCCCGGGTATCCGGGCTGGTCGACCTACTGCCGAGTATCTGAGCTACGTACTCAACAGGATCACCTGGCCGGGCTCGCTGTACCTGGGTCTGATCGCTCTTGTGCCGACGATGGCGTTGGCAAGCTTCGGTGGAGCCAACCAGAACTTCCCGTTCGGCGGGACGAGCATCCTCATCATCGTGGGTGTGGGTCTGGAGACCGTGAAGCAGATCGAGAGTCAGCTCCAGCAGCGCAATTACGAAGGGTTCCTCCGCTGATGCGAATCGTCCTCGTCGGGCCGCCCGGTGCCGGCAAGGGAACGCAGGCTGCGTACCTTGCCAAGAACCTGTCGATTCCCCAGATCTCCACGGGCGATCTCTTCCGCGCCAACATCAGCCAGGGCACCGACCTTGGCAAGCAGGCCCGCGCCTACATGGACGCCGGTCAGTTGGTCCCGGACGAGGTCACCATCGGGATGGCCAAGGACCGCATGTCCCAGCCGGACGCCGAGAACGGCTTCCTGCTGGACGGCTTCCCGCGCAACGTGGGGCAGGCCGAGGCTCTCGACGCCATGCTCAAGGACGAGGGCACCCGGCTCGACGCGGTCCTGGACCTGGAGGTCCCCGAGGACGAGGTGGTCAAGCGCATCGCCGGCCGCCGCATCTGCCGGAACGACGGCTCGCACGTCTTCCACGTGACGTACAACCCGCCGAAGGCCGAGGGCGTCTGCGACGTCTGCGGCGGCGACCTGTACCAGCGGGACGACGACAGCGAGGAGACCGTCCGTACCCGGCTGGAGGTCTACCACACGCAGACCGAGCCGATCATCGACTACTACCGGGCCCAGAACCTGGTGGTCACCATCTCCGCGCTCGGCAAGGTCACCGATGTGACCGAGCGCGCGATGGAGGCTCTGAAGTCCGGTAAGGACTGAACGCAGCACCCGCAGTACTGAGCAGTCGGGGGGGGGGGGGCGGGGGCGCCCCCGCCCCCCCCGGGGGCCCGATCCTGGGACCGGGTACCCCCCCACACACCCCCTGGCCAAAGTTC
>NZ_JBIBUU010000005.1:28320-382710 GCF_043079735.1 Streptomyces sp. NPDC015144
GGTTGGGTGGCTTTTAGGGCGGGTAAGCAGCCCCCCCCCCCCCCCCCCGCGGGCCGGGGGGGGGGGGCGCCCCCCGCCCCCCGCCCCCGACTGCGTGCGCCGTATCGTGGAACGGGTACGCCGCAGACATCCCCGTTCGACATGGATCGACGGGCCGACGCAGAGAGGCGCCGCGTAATGGTGCAGATCAAGACCCCCGAGCAGATCGCCAAGATGCGTGAGGCGGGGCTGGTGGTCGCTGCCATTCACGCGGCCACCCGCGAGGCGGCGGTGCCCGGCGCCACCACGCACGACCTCGACCAGGTCGCCCGCAAGGTGATCGCCGACCACGGCGCGAAGTCGAACTTCCTCGGCTACGGCGGCTTCCCCGCGACGATCTGCACCTCGGTCAACGAGGTCGTCGTCCACGGGATCCCGGACGAGAAGACCGTCCTCAAGGACGGCGACATCATCTCCATCGACGCCGGCGCGATCGTCGACGGCTGGCACGGCGACGCCGCGTACACCGCCTTCGTGGGCACCGGACACGCTCCGGAGCTGATCGAGCTCTCCCGGGTGACCGAGGAGTCGATGTGGGCCGGGATCGCCGCGATGAAGGTCAACAACCGCCTCGTCGACATCTCGAAGGCGATCGAGTCCTACATCCGCCGCCAGCCCCGCCCCGCCACCGGCAAGTACGGGATCATCGAGGACTACGGCGGCCACGGCATCGGCACCGAGATGCACATGGACCCGCACCTGCTGAACTACGTCGCCCGCAAGCGCGGCAAGGGCATCAAGCTGGTCCCGGGCGTCTGCCTCGCCATCGAGCCGATGGTCTCGCTCGGCACGGCGCGGACCGAGGTCCTCCAGGACGACTGGACCGTGATCACGACCGACGGCACCTGGTCCTCCCACTGGGAGCACTCGATCGCCCTCACCGAGCAGGGCCCCCTGGTCCTCACCGCCCCCGACTGCGGCCGCGCGAAGCTGGCCCAGTACGGGATCGAGGCGGCGCCGGACCCGCTGGGCTGACCGGCGCGGCGGAACCCGGTACAGCGGGCCGAAGCCGGGGCTTTACCGAGGTCTAAGGATCTCTCCGGCTGGGCAAACTTGACGGATTCGTCTTTTGGGGTCCGCTGACGTAGACTGACTCGTCGGCTGTCGTGCATCGGTATGTCCGCATGCGATGCCGAGAGTCGATCAAGGTAGCCGATTCGAAAGGCGAAGCGTGGCCAAGAAGCAAGGTGCCATCGAAATCGAGGGCACCGTGATCGAGTCCCTCCCGAACGCCATGTTCAAGGTGGAACTCCAGAACGGTCACAAGGTCCTCGCGCACATCAGCGGCAAGATGCGGATGCACTACATCCGAATCCTTCCGGATGACCGGGTCGTCGTGGAGCTCTCTCCGTACGACCTGACGCGTGGCCGGATCGTCTACCGCTACAAGTAGATCTTGCCTCTGCCTCGCATTCGCGAGGCGACGGCACTGACCCGGAGAACCTGACATCCCATGAAGGTCAAGCCGAGCGTCAAGAAGATCTGCGACAAGTGCAAGGTGATCCGCCGTCACGGTCGGGTCATGGTCATCTGCGACAACCTGCGCCACAAGCAGCGCCAGGGCTGACGCACGACCACCTGCATCTCGCAGTACTTCGCGCGACGCACGTAATACGTACATACGCAGAGTCCGTCCACGCTTCGGCTGACGACACCTCCGGCGGGGGCCGGGGACCTGGGCGTACCACCTCTCCTCCCGAGAGGTCGGCGATCAGGAGCGGCACTGTGGAAGACCCCCGAACGAACAACTGGAGCCATTGAATGGCACGCGTTTCAGGTGTTGACATCCCGCGCGAAAAGCGCGTGGAGGTCGCCCTCACCTACGTCTTCGGCATCGGGCGCACCCGGTCCAAGGAGATCCTCGCCGCCACCGACGTGAACCCGAACACCCGCGTTCGCGACCTGGCCGAAGAGGACCTGGTCAAGATCCGCGAGTACGTGGACGCCAACCTCCGTACCGAGGGTGACCTCCGCCGCGAGATCCAGGCCGACATCCGCCGCAAGGTCGAGATCGGCTGCTACCAGGGTCTGCGTCACCGCCGCGGTCTGCCGGTTCACGGCCAGCGCACCAGCACGAACGCTCGTACCCGCAAGGGCCCGCGTCGCGCGATCGCCGGTAAGAAGAAGCCGGGCAAGAAGTAGTCCTCAGCGGACGCACTGCGGTCGTCCGGTCACCGGGCATCCGCAGCAACCAGCGGTCTTCGCTGTAGGACCGATCACCTCCCCTCTCCATCTGGAGTCAAGACATGCCCCCCAAGGGTCGTCAGGGCGCAGCCAAGAAGGTGCGTCGCAAGGAAAAGAAGAACGTCGCTCACGGCCACGCGCACATCAAGAGCACGTTCAACAACACCATCGTCTCGATCACGGACCCCTCGGGCAACGTGATCTCCTGGGCCTCCGCCGGCCACGTCGGCTTCAAGGGCTCGCGCAAGTCCACCCCCTTCGCCGCGCAGATGGCCGCCGAGTCGGCCGCCCGCCGCGCGCAGGAGCACGGCATGCGCAAGGTCGACGTCTTCGTGAAGGGTCCGGGCTCCGGCCGCGAGACCGCGATCCGTTCGCTCCAGGCCACCGGCCTGGAGGTCGGTTCGATCCAGGACGTCACCCCGACGCCGCACAACGGCTGCCGTCCGCCGAAGCGCCGTCGCGTCTGATCCGTCACGGCCGGTGACGGCCGTGCGTCCATGACGCGGATGCGGGCGGTATGTCCCTTCCGGGGGCATGCCGCCCGTATCCTTGTTTCATCTGTCGGGCATCAAATAGTGGGTGCCCACGACTGAAGAGGATCTCCTCATGCTTATCGCTCAGCGTCCTTCGCTGACCGAAGAGGTCGTCGACGAGTTCCGCTCCCGGTTCGTCATCGAGCCGCTGGAGCCGGGCTTCGGCTACACCCTCGGCAACTCCCTGCGCCGCACGCTCCTCTCCTCGATCCCCGGTGCCGCTGTCACCAGCATCCGGATCGACGGTGTCCTGCACGAGTTCACCACCGTGCCGGGCGTCAAGGAGGACGTGACCGACCTCATCCTCAACATCAAGCAGCTGGTCGTCTCCTCGGAGCACGACGAGCCGGTCGTGATGTACCTGCGCAAGCAGGGCCCCGGCCTGGTCACCGCCGCGGACATCGCGCCGCCGGCCGGTGTCGAGGTGCACAACCCGGACCTGGTCCTCGCCACGCTCAACGGCAAGGGCAAGCTGGAGATGGAGCTGACCGTCGAGCGCGGTCGCGGCTACGTCTCCGCCGTCCAGAACAAGCAGGCGGGCCAGGAGATCGGCCGTATTCCGGTCGACTCCATCTACTCGCCGGTGCTCAAGGTCACCTACAAGGTCGAGGCGACCCGTGTCGAGCAGCGCACCGACTTCGACAAGCTGATCGTCGACGTCGAGACCAAGCAGGCCATGCGTCCCCGTGACGCCATGGCGTCGGCCGGCAAGACCCTGGTCGAGCTGTTCGGCCTGGCGCGCGAGCTCAACATCGACGCCGAGGGCATCGACATGGGCCCGTCGCCGACGGACGCCGCGCTCGCCGCCGATCTGGCGCTGCCGATCGAGGAGCTGGAGCTCACGGTCCGCTCGTACAACTGCCTCAAGCGCGAGGGCATCCACTCCGTGGGTGAGCTCGTGGCCCGTTCCGAGGCCGACCTGCTCGACATCCGCAACTTCGGTGCGAAGTCGATCGACGAGGTCAAGGCGAAGCTGGCCGGTATGGGCCTGGCGCTGAAGGACTCGCCTCCCGGCTTCGACCCGACCGCCGCCGCCGACGCCTTCGGCGCCGACGACGACGCGGACGCCGGTTTCGTGGAGACCGAGCAGTACTGATCCACCTCCCCGGCCGGGCCTTCCGCCCGGCCGGGGCCATGGTCTTCCGCGCGGCGTCCGCCGCGCGGGAACTGACACCGGTACCTGACACGGCCGGTGCAGCACACAAGGAGAAACACCATGCCGAAGCCCGCCAAGGGTGCCCGTCTGGGCGGCAGCGCCGCGCACGAGAAGCTTCTTCTCAACAACCTCGCGAAGTCGCTGTTCGAGCACGGCCGCATCACCACGACCGAGGCCAAGGCCCGTCGCCTGCGTCCGGTCGCCGAGCGTTTCATCACCAAGGCGAAGAAGGGCGACATCCACAACCGTCGCCTGGTGCTGCAGTCGATCACGGACAAGGGCGTCGTCCACACGCTCTTCACCGAGATCGCCCCGCGGTACGAGAACCGCCCCGGTGGCTACACCCGTATCACCAAGATCGGCAACCGTCGTGGCGACAACGCCCCGATGGCGGTCATCGAGCTGGTCGAGGCGCTGACCGTGGCCCAGGAGGCCACCGGTGAGGCCGAGGCCGCCACGAAGCGCGCGGTCAAGGAGGACGCCCTCAAGAAGGACGCCGCCGAGACCGAGGCCGTCGAGGACGCCAAGCCGGCCGACGACGCCGAGTCCAAGGACGCCTGAGCGTTCTGAGACCGCAGGACGGGCCCGCACTACCCTTCGGGGCGGTGCGGGCCCGTTCCGTATGCACCTGACGCATCTGATGCACCTGCACGTACCGGTAGTAAAGGACCCTGGGGTGAGTGACGAAGTGGAGCCCGGCCACGTACGGGTTCGGCTGGACCTGGCGTACGACGGCAAGGACTTCTCGGGCTGGGCGAAGCAGACCTCCCGGCGGACCGTCCAGGGGGAGATCGAGGACGCGCTGCGGACCGTGACCCGGTCCGCGCGGGCGTACGACCTGACCGTGGCCGGGCGGACCGACGCCGGGGTGCACGCCCGGGGCCAGGTCGCCCATGTCGACCTGCCGGACGAGGTGTGGGCGGAGCACGGGGACAAGCTGCTGCGGCGGATGGCCGGACGGATGGCGCCCGACGTCCGCATCCGGCGGATCGCGCCGGCGCCCGCCGGGTTCAACGCGCGGTTCTCCGCGCTGTGGCGCCGGTACGCGTACCGGGTCTGCGACGCGCCCGGCGGGGTGGACCCGCTGGTGCGGGGTCATGTGCTGTGGCACGACCGGCCGTTGGACGTCGACGCGATGAACGCGGCGGCCGTCCGGATGACCGGGGAGCACGACTTCGCCGCGTACTGCAAGAAGCGCGAGGGCGCGACGACGATCCGGACGCTCCAGAAGCTGAGCTGGGAGCGGGACCCGGCGACCGGGATCATGACGGCGACCGTGCAGGCGGACGCGTTCTGCCACAACATGGTGCGCGCGCTGATCGGGGCAGCGCTGTTCGTGGGCGACGGGCGCCGGCCGGCCGAATGGCCCGCCCAGGTGCTCGCCGCGCGGGTGCGCGACCCCGGGGTCCACGTGGTGCGGCCGCACGGGCTGACGCTGGAGGAAGTGGCCTACCCGGCCGACGCGCTGCTGGCCGCCCGCGCCGAGGAGGCGCGCAATGTGCGCACCCTCCCCGGCGCGGGCTGCTGCTGATCCGCCGTCAGGACCACCGGGACCGTCAGTCGGAACCGGCCTGGGCGGTGGCCGCCGCCGACGCCTGGAGCTCGCCTCGGTGACGGATCTGACGGAACGTGAAGTTCGTCAGGTCGTCACCGGTGGCGTAGACGTTCTTGTCGGCCGTGGTGACGCTCTTGCCGTTGGTGAAGCCGCTGATCGCGAAGTAGGCGTAGCGGCCGTAGGAGTTGGCGGTGCGTCGGCAGACCGACCCGGCCGGGCAGAAGGCCGGCACGCCCGCGCCGGGCAGGGTGGCGACGCTGCCGCTCGACTGCTGGGCCGCCTTCTTGGCCTGCGCCTCCGTACGGAACACCGCGAGGCCGACGGTGACGGCGACGCCGTCCTTGCTGTACGTGGCCCGGATCACCTGCTCGCAGCCGTTGTTCACCAGGATCGGGCCCAGCGCTCCCTTCGTCGTCGCGGCGCAGTTCTTCGTCTGCTGCGTCGCCCCCTTGGTGTAGACGCGGTCGCCCATGGTGAGCCCCTTGCCGGGGAAGAACGCGTCGACGGTGATCGGCGCCCGGTCCTTCTTCGCGTCGGACACGTAGTCCTTCGGGTCCGGCGGGGGCGGCGGGGCCACCGAGGAGAAGGACGGCTCGGGCTGGGCCGTCTCCTCCGGCAGATCGCTCGGTGCGGGAAGCTGGCTCGCGTTCTTGCCCGAGCCATGGGTGGTGTCGTTGTTGTTCGTCGAGATGACCGCCGCGGCCACGGCCGCGCCGATCGCCGCGGTGGCGAGTACGCCGCCACCGATCAGCAGCCACTTCTTGCGCCGGTTGCGCGCGGCGGACGCGTCGGCCATCGCCGCCCAGTCGGGAGTGTGCGAACCCCCTGGCCCCCCGAAGGGCCCCCCTTGCCCATAGCTCATGGGGCGAATCCTAGGGCCTCTTGTTTGGATCATGCCGGGTTCGCGTGCCCCGGTGCGCACGCTCGCCGCGTTGTCGTCGGTCGCCGACGCTCCGCGTCGTTTCCCTCCTCCGCCTTGCGATCGCACGCACCGGACCCCGCTCACTGATCCGGCCTGATCCAAACGAAAGACCCTGGGCGAGACGTAAACCGGTTGGGCCAGGGCTTCTCGGCCCGTGACAATGATGCGTATGGGACATCTCGAAGCGGGCCATCTGGAGTACTACCTGCCGGACGGGCGGGTGCTGCTGGGCGACGTGTCGTTCCGGGTGGCGGACGGTGCGGTGGTCGCGCTGGTCGGGGCCAACGGAGCGGGCAAGACCACGCTGCTCAGGCTGCTCTCCGGGGACCTCCAGCCGCAGGGCGGCTCCGTCTCGGTGAGCGGTGGGCTCGGGGTGATGCCGCAGTTCGTCGGCTCCGTACGGGACGGGCGGACCGTGCGGGACCTGCTGGTCTCCGTGGCCCCGCCGCGCATCAGGGAGGCGGCCCTGGCGGTCGACCGGGCCGAGGAGCTGATCCTCACCGTCGACGACGAGGCCGCGCAGATGGCGTACGCGCAGGCCCTGAGCGACTGGGCGGAGGCGCGGGGCTACGAGTCCGAGACCGTCTGGGACATCTGCACCATGGCCGCGCTCGGCATCCCGTACGAGAAGGCGCAGTGGCGCGAGGTGCGCACGCTCTCCGGCGGTGAGCAGAAGCGGCTCGTGCTGGAGGCGCTGCTGCGCGGGCCCGACGAGGTGCTGCTCCTGGACGAGCCGGACAACTATCTCGACGTGCCGGGGAAGCGGTGGCTGGAGGAGAGGCTGAAGGAGACCCGCAAGACGGTCCTCTTCGTCTCCCACGACCGCGAACTGCTCTCCCGGGCCGCAGAGAAGATCGTCAGCGTGGAGCCGAGCCCGGCCGGCAGCGACGTCTGGGTGCACGGCGGCGGCTTCGACACGTACCACCAGGCGCGCAAGGACCGGTTCGCCCGGTTCGAGGAGCTGCTGCGGCGCTGGGAGGAGGAGCACGCCCGGCTGAAGGCCCTCGTCCTGCGGCTGCGGCAGCAGGCGGCGAACAGCCCCGACATGGCCTCCCGCTACCGGGCGATGCAGACCCGCTTCAAGAAGTTCGAGGACGCGGGGCCGCCCCCGGAGCCGCCGCGCGAGCAGGAGATCACCATGCGGCTGCGCGGCGGCCGTACCGGCGTACGGGCCGTGACCTGCGAGAACCTTGAGCTGACCGGGCTGATGAAGCCGTTCGACCTGGAGATCTACTACGGGGAACGGGTCGCCGTCCTCGGCTCCAACGGCTCCGGCAAGTCGCACTTCCTGCGCCTGCTGGCCGGTGAGGACGTGGCGCACACCGGCACCTGGAAGCTGGGCGCCCGGGTCGTGCCCGGTCATTTCGCGCAGACCCACGCCCACCCCGAGCTGCTGGGCCGCACGCTGGTCGAGATCCTGTGGAAGGAGCACGCCAGGGACCGCGGCGGCGCCATGTCCGTACTGCGCCGCTACGAGCTGGAGCGCCAGGGCGACCAGCCCTTCGAGAAGCTGTCCGGCGGGCAGCAGGCCCGGTTCCAGATCCTGCTCCTGGAGCTGGCCGGTACGACCGCGCTGCTCCTGGACGAGCCGACGGACAACCTGGACCTGGAGTCGGCCGAGGCGCTCCAGGAGGGGCTGGAGGCGTACGAGGGGACGGTGCTGGCGGTCACCCACGACCGCTGGTTCGCCCGGTCCTTCGACCGCTACCTGGTCTTCGGCTCGGACGGGGTCGTGCGCGAGACGCGGGAGCCGGTCTGGGACGAGCGCCGGGTGGAGCGGGCCCGGTAGGGGTGGGGCGGCGCGTTTTGACCCGTGCGGGGCGGGGCGGGTAGTGTCGACGGTTGTTATGCGTATGGGCTGCGTGTTCTCACGCGAAGAGCCCTTGCGCTAGTTCTCTGGAGCAGTTACCAGTGGCTCGCATACGGGCGGTGTTCCCGGCATTGTGGGCCCCAGCTGCATGATCGCTTCAGAGGTGTCGTGTGTATGGACCCCATCCACTGAAGAAGCGAAGGCTACGAAGTGCGTACGTACAGCCCCAAGCCCGGCGATGTCACTCGCCAGTGGCACATCATTGACGCGCGGGACGTCGTCCTCGGCCGTCTGGCCAGCACGGCGGCGAACCTCCTCCGCGGCAAGCACAAGGCGATCTACGCCCCCCACATGGACATGGGCGACTTCGTCATCATCATCAACGCCGACAAGGTCCACCTGTCCGGCAACAAGAAGACCCAGAAGATGGCGTACCGCCACTCCGGGTTCCCGGGTGGTCTCCGCTCCGTCCGCTACGACGAGCTGCTCGACAAGAACCCCGAGAAGGCTGTCGAGAAGGCCATCAAGGGCATGATCCCCAAGAACAGCCTGGGCCGTCAGGTGATCTCGAAGCTCAAGGTCTACGCGGGCGACCAGCACCCGCACGCTGCTCAGCAGCCGGTCCCGTTCGAGATCACCCAGGTCGCGCAGTAGTTCCGGCCTCCCCCTAAGACCAAAAGAAAGATCTGAGGAGCATCGTGGCCGAGACCACTGTTGAGAACCCCGTCGAGGGCACCGAGGGCGAGGAGATCTTCGCCGAGGTGACCACCTTCGAGTCCGAGGTTCCCGTCGAGGGCGAGTACACCAGCGAGTCGCTGGCCTCCCGCTTCGGCGACCCGCAGCCCGCCGCCGGCCTGGGCCGTCGGAAGAACGCCATCGCCCGCGTCCGGATCGTTCCGGGCTCCGGCAAGTGGAAGATCAACGGTCGCACCCTTGAGGACTACTTCCCCAACAAGGTGCACCAGCAGGAAGTCAACGAGCCCTTCAAGGTGCTCGAGCTCGACGACCGCTACGACGTCATCGCCCGCATCTCGGGTGGCGGCGTCTCGGGTCAGGCCGGTGCCCTGCGCCTCGGCGTCGCCCGTGCGCTGAACGAGGCCGACGTGGACAACAACCGTCCCGCGCTCAAGAAGGCCGGCTTCCTCTCCCGCGACGACCGTGCGGTCGAGCGCAAGAAGGCCGGTCTCAAGAAGGCCCGCAAGGCCCCGCAGTACAGCAAGCGCTAATCCGCCTGCTCACCTGCTGTTCACGTTCGCCCCGGCGGCACGCCTCGTGCCCGCCGGGGCGTTCGTTTATCGGCACCCCCGGGCGTATAACGGCATAAGCCGTTCATAGGCTTCTTTGTGCGGCGTTGCGTCGATCACGTGGCGTCGTGCGAACCGGCGGCGGGTGCGCGGTGTTGTGCGCGCCGTGTGCCGTGCCGCTTTGGTTGATTTGGTTGTGCGGTTTCGGAGCATCTTCGGAGGACACCAGTGGGACGACTCTTCGGCACGGACGGTGTGCGCGGTGTCGCCAATGCGGATCTGACGGCCGAGCTGGCGCTCGGTCTCTCGGTCGCTGCGGCGCATGTGCTCGCCGAGCACGGCACCCATGACGGGGCCCGGCCGACCGCCGTGGTGGGCCGTGACCCACGCGCCTCCGGGGAGTTCCTGGAGGCCGCGGTGGTGGCCGGGCTCGCCAGCGCGGGCGTGGACGTCCTGCGGGTCGGTGTGCTGCCCACCCCGGCGGTGGCGTATCTCACCGGGGCGCTGGGCGCCGACCTCGGCGTGATGCTCTCGGCGAGCCACAACTCCATGCCGGACAACGGTGTCAAGTTCATCGCCCGAGGCGGTCACAAGCTCTCCGACGAGCTGGAGGACCGGATCGAGACGCTGTACCGGCAGCACCGGAGCGGTGAGCCGTGGGCGCGTCCGACCGGCGCCGGCGTGGGGCGGGTCACCGAGTACACGGAGGGCTTCGACCGCTACGTGGCCCACCTGGTCGCGGTCCTGCCGAACCGGCTCGACGGGCTGAAGGTGGTGCTCGACGAGGCGCACGGCGCGGCCGCCCGGGTCTCGCCGGAAGCCTTCGCCCGGGCCGGCGCCGAGGTGATCACCATCGGGGCCGACCCGAACGGCCTGAACATCAACGACGGCTGCGGCTCCACCCACCTGGAGCCGCTGAAGGCCGCCGTCGTCGAGCACGGCGCCGACTTCGGCATCGCGCACGACGGCGACGCCGACCGCTGCCTGGCCGTGGACGCCTCGGGCGAGGAGGTCGACGGCGACCAGATCCTCGCGGTCCTGGCCCTCGCCATGCGCGAGAACGGGCAGCTGCGCAAGGACACCGTGGTCGGCACCGTGATGTCCAACCTCGGCTTCAAGATCGCGATGGAGCGGGAGGGCATCCAGCTCGTCCAGACCGCCGTCGGCGACCGCTACGTACTGGAGTCGATGAAGGCCGAGGGCTACGCGCTCGGCGGCGAGCAGTCCGGCCACGTCATCGTGCTGGACCACGCCACCACCGGCGACGGCACGCTGACCGGGCTCCTGCTCGCGGCCCGGGTCGCCGCCACCGGCCGTACGCTCGCCGATCTGGCCGGGGTCATGCAGCGGCTGCCGCAGCTGCTGATCAACGTCCGGGACGTCGACAAGTCCCGGGTCGGCAGCTCCCCGGAGATCGCTGCCGCCGTCGCCGAGGCCGAGGCCGAGCTGGGCTCCACCGGCCGGGTGCTGCTGCGCCAGTCGGGCACGGAGCCGCTGGTACGCGTCATGGTCGAGGCCGCCGACATCGAGCAGGCCCGCGCGGTCGCCGAGCGGCTGGCCGACGTGGTGAAGTCCGCGCTGGGCTGAGCGCCGTGCTTCCGCCGGGCGGTCCGCCCGGCGGAAGCACCGGTCAGAGCTTGCGCAGGGAGAGCCGCTGGACCTTGTGGTCGGGGCCCTTGCGGAGCACCAGGGTGGCGCGGCCCCGGGTGGGGGCGACGTTCTCCACCAGGTTGGGCCGGTTGACGGTCCGCCACATCGTCGCCGCGTACTCCATGGCCTCCCGCTCGGAGACCTGGGTGTACCTGCGGAAGTACGACGACGGGTCCTGGAACGCGGTGTCGCGCAGCTTGCGGAAGCGGTCGAGGTACCAGCTCTCGATGTCCTCGGTGCGGGCGTCCACGTACACGCTGAAGTCGAAGTAGTCGGCGAGGCCGACCCTGGTGCGGCCGTCCTTGCCGGGCAGCGCGGGCTGGAGGACGTTGAGCCCCTCGACGATCAGGATGTCGGGGCGGCGCACGCTGAGCCGCTCGTCCGGCACGATGTCGTAGATCAGGTGGGAGTAGACGGGCGCCGTCACCTCGTCCTTGCCGGCCTTGATGTCGGCGACGAAGCGGGTCAGGGCGCGCCGGTCGTACGACTCGGGGAAGCCCTTGCGGGACATCAGGCCGCGGGCCTTCAGCTCCTTCATCGGCAGCAGGAAGCCGTCGGTGGTCACCAGCTCGACGCGGGGGTGCTCGGGCCAGCGGGCCAGCAGCGCCTGGAGGATGCGCGCGGTGGTGGACTTGCCGACCGCGACACTGCCCGCGACGCCTATGACGAACGGGGTGCCGCTCTGGGCGCCGTGGCCGTTGCCCGCGTCGCCGAGGAAGGTGTTCAGCGCGCCGCGCAGCCCCGAGGTGGCCTGGACGTAGAGGTTGAGGAGCCGGGAGAGCGGCAGGTAGACGTCCCGTACCTCGTCGAGGTCGATGACGTCGCCGAGGCCGCGCAGCCGCTCGACCTCCTCGGCGGTCAGCGGCAGCGGCGTCTTGTCCCGCAGGGCGCTCCACTCGGCGCGGGACAGGTCGACGTACGGCGTCGTCGCGTGCTCGGCGCGTCGGTGGGTGCTCCGTGGCGGCGAAGTGATCACGGGTTCATTGTCGCGGGAGTTCGCACACGGTGGGGGGTGGGCTCGGTCACGTGGGGTACACCGGGCGTCGCCGTTCAGTCCGCCTTCTTCAGCACGCAGAGCTTCCCGTCGTCGGGGTCGCCGACGTACGTCCACAGGACGGGGACGCCGTCGCTCCTGGCGTCGTAGAAGCCGCTGATCTCCCCGTCGCCGTACGTGAAGCCGAGGTCGACGGAGGTGGCCCCCTCCTCGGTGGTCGAATCGCCGGCGTCCCACTTCCCCGACGCGGAGAGCCTGGACGGGAAGTCGAAGCCGGCGTGGAGGTTGTTGTCGAAGTCGACGTAGTCGCCGCAGACCTCGGTGGAGCTGAAGGTGCCGTCCGCGGCGAGGACGAGAATTCCGCCCCGGTCGTCCTGCCAGGTGCCGGTCAGTTCGTCCGCGGTCAGGGTGACCGGTGCACCGTCCGGTTCCGGGGGGACGTTGAGGTAGCGCAGGGTGAAGAGCCCGACGAACAGGGCCAACGGGACGACCACCACCAGGACCGCGCCGATGGCCACGCCCATCAGGACGCCGCCCCAGATCGGTATCCGGAATCTCCGCGGGGGAGGTGGCGGGGCGGGGTGCGGCGGGAGGGACCTGAGGTCCCAGGCCGGCCGCTGCGGCGCGGTCTCCGGTTGCTCTTCCCCGGTGCCGGACATGCGCATACCCCCCAGGTGCTCGGACGGCGGACGCGTACGGACGTCGCCGTGCCGTCATGATGCACCCGTGGGCACCGGCCGTCGGCTGCGGGGTGGTGTCCACACCCCCGTGGCGGACACCACCCGCCGGATCAGGGCTTCCGGCCCTTGCGGTCCACGACGGCGCCGGTGACGCGGGCCTCGCTGAGGGTGATCTGCCCCGCCTCGAACGCCATCGGCGGCGGCTTCTGCCCCTTCTTGCCGGGGAACACGAACGTGTAGTCCTCGGCCACCACGAAGCGCTCGCCGAGGTAGTCGAAGCTCCGCGGGTCGAGCAGGATCTCCCGCTGGTCGTGGCCGACGTCCTCCTTCCGGGTGATGGCGATGGCCTCGCGTCCGGCGGCGTCCTTCACCAGGTGGTCGGTGACGCGGACGCCGGGGATGGTGGCCATGGCCCGGTAGACCCGGGCGAGGGCGGCCGGGGAGATCGGGTACGTCCCGGCGACCAGGCTGATCGCGCGGAAGCTGTGCTGCGCCCTGCCCTCGGGCGGGTTCTCCGCGGTGTGACCGGTCGGGTAGAGGCGGCGGATCCCCTCCAGCAGCCGGGCCGGGTCGTCGGGCAGCGCGTTCGCGGCGCGGTAGACCTGGCGGGCCGTGCGGTAGTCGGTGTCCTTGCCGTGCTCGGCCGCGGCGGAGTTGTCGTACGGGACCCAGGAGTCGGAGGTGTCCGAGTCGGTGCCCGGGGTGCCGTCCGGCCCGTTCGTGGCGCTCACCGTCGTCGTCCTGGTGTAGATCCACTGGTGGTCGAGCGGCTCCGGCGGTACGGGCAGCCTCTCCAGGGCGTCGGCGGCCCGGTTCAGCACCTCGGCCGCGCTCGTCAGCCGTAGCGGCTTTGCGGTCGAGGCGGGCCCCGAGCGGTCCGGCGCGGTGTCCCAGAGCCGGGTGCCGAGCACCGCCGCCACGGTGAGCGCCGCGGCCGCCACGACGGCGACGGTCCGCCGCCGGGCCCACGGGTGCCGGGGGCGGCGGCCCGACGCGGCGGCCTCGACGAGCCGTCGGCGGCCCGGGGCGAGCGCCGGGCGGTCGGGAGCGGGCGCGTCGGCGCGGAACTCGCGCAGTCGGGTCATTTCGTCCATGACGAGGTCAGCTCCATGGCGTCGGGCGTGAACGTGGGGTCCGCGCCGAGGGCCTCGCGGACCTTGCGGCGGGCGCGGTTGAGCCGGGACCGTACGGTGCCGAGCGGGATGCCCAGGGCCTCGGCGACCTCCTGGTACCCGAGGTCGGCCCAGGCGACGAGCAGCAGCACATGGCGGTCGCCCGGGGAGAGCCGGGCGAGCGCGGCGGCCAGGGGCGCCCGGGCGGCGATCCGCTCCTCCACGTGCTCGCTCCAGGAGTCGGCCACCGGGTCGCGGCCGGTTCGGGCCAGGGCCCGCAGCGCGCGTTCCTCGCCGCGCCGGTGCTTGCCGATGAGGTTGGCGGCGATGCCGTACAGCCAGGGGCGGGCGCTGCGGCGGGCGGTGTCGTAGCGGTGCCGGGCCCGGAAGGCGGCGAGGAAGGTCTCCGCCGTGATGTCGTCCGCCGCGCCCTCCCCGAGACGGCGGGCGGCATAGCGGTGGATCTCCGGCGCGTGGCGGTCGTAGAGGCCGGCGAACGCCTCGGGCTCCTCGATCGACCGCGCGACGAGTTCGGCGTCGTCGTGCGGGCCCGTCGGTGGTCCGGTCACATCGGCTCCTGGGGTGGGGCGGGAGAGCGTGTCATCCCCTGTTCCCCGCCGGGCGCGGAAAGGTTCACGGGGCGCCGTCCTCCCCGACGTCCGGCGGGTCTTCTGCGACGATGCGAAGGAAAAGAGGCGGATTGGTGGAGAAGAGGCTGTTATGTGCGGGATCGTCGGTTACGTGGGCGGGCAGTCGGCGCAGGACATCGTCCTCGCGGGCCTGAGGCGTCTGGAGTACCGGGGCTACGACTCGGCGGGGCTCGCCGTGCTCGCGGACGGCGGGCTGGCCGCCGCGAAGAAGGCCGGAAAGCTCGTCAACCTGGAGAAGGCGCTGAACGAGGCCCCGCTCCCGGCCGGCACCACCGGCATCGGGCACACCCGCTGGGCCACCCACGGCGCCCCCACCGACGTCAACGCCCATCCCCACCTGGACAACGCGGGCCGGGTCGCCGTCGTGCACAACGGGATCATCGAGAACTTCGCCGCCCTGCGCGCCGAACTCGCCGGTCGCGGCCATGAACTGGCCTCCGAGACCGACACCGAGGTCGTCGCCCATCTGCTGGCCGAGGCCCACTCCGTCTGCGCCGATCCGGCGGAGGCGATGCGCCTGGTCTGCCGCCGGCTCGACGGCGCCTTCACGCTCGTCGCCGTCTTCGCGGACGTGCCGGACACGGTGGTCGGGGCGCGGCGCAACTCGCCGCTGGTGGTGGGGGTGGGGGAGGGCGAGGCGTTCCTGGCCTCCGACGTCGCCGCGTTCATCGCGCACACCCGCTCCGCGATCGAACTGGGCCAGGACCAGGTGGTCGAGCTGCGCCGGGAGGGGATCACCGTCACCGGCTTCGACGGACGGCCCGCCGAGGTCCGCGCGTACCACGTCGACTGGGACGTCTCCGCCGCCGAGAAGGGCGGCCACGACTCCTTCATGGACAAGGAGATCGCCGAGCAGCCCCGGGCCGTCGCCGACACCCTGCTCGGCCGGACCGACGGCGAGGGCTCGCTCCGCCTCGACGAGGTCCACATCCCGCCGCACGAGCTGCGCGAGGTCGACAAGATCGTCATCGTGGCCTGCGGGACCGCCTTCCACGCCGGGATGATCGCCAAGTACGCCATCGAGCACTGGACCCGCGTGCCCTGCGAGACCGAGCTGGCCAGCGAGTTCCGCTACCGCGACCCGATCCTCGACCACCGCACCCTGGTCGTCGCGATCTCGCAGTCCGGCGAGACGATGGACACCCTGATGGCGCTGCGCCACGCCCGCGAGCAGGGCGCCCGGGTCCTCGCGATCTGCAACACCAACGGCTCCACCATCCCCCGCGAGTCCGACGCGGTGCTCTACACGCACGCCGGGCCCGAGGTCGCCGTCGCCTCCACCAAGGCGTTCCTCACCCAGCTGGTCGCCTGCTACCTGGTCGCCCTCTACCTGGGCCAGGTCCGGGGCACGAAGTGGGGCGACGAGATCCGCACCGTGGTCCGCCAGCTCGCCACGATCCCCGGCGCCGTCGAACGGGTCCTGGCGGACATGGGGCCGGTACGGGACCTGGCCCGCTCCCTCGCGGACCGGGGCACCGTCCTCTTCCTGGGCCGCCACGTCGGCTACCCGGTGGCCCTGGAGGGCGCGCTGAAGCTCAAGGAGCTGGCGTACATGCACGCCGAGGGGTTCGCCGCCGGGGAGCTCAAGCACGGGCCGATCGCCCTCGTCGAGGAGGGGCTGCCGGTCGTCGTGGTGGTGCCCGCGCCGCGCGGCCGGTCGGTGCTGCACGACAAGATCGTCTCGAACATCCAGGAGATCCGGGCACGCGGCGCCCGCACCATCGTCATCGCCGAGGAGGGCGACGAGACGGTCGTCCCGTACGCCGACCATCTGATCCGGCTCCCCGTTACGCCTACGCTTCTTCAGCCGCTGGTCTCGACCGTGCCGCTCCAGGTCTTCGCCTGCGAGCTGGCCAGGGCCCGCGGCAACGACGTGGACCAGCCGCGCAATCTGGCGAAGTCCGTGACCGTGGAGTAGCCCGGTGCGCCGGTGGGCGGGCCGGCGAGGGACGAGGGGAAGACGCGTGATCATCGGGGTCGGGATCGACGTGGCCGAGATCGAACGGTTCGACGCGGCGCTGGAGCGTACGCCCCAGCTGGCCGACCGGCTCTTCGTGGAACGGGAGCTGAAGCTGCCCAGCGGCGAGCGGCGCGGGATCGCCTCGCTCGCCGCCCGGTTCGCCGCCAAGGAGGCCCTGGCGAAGGCGCTCGGCGCCCCCGCCGGGCTGCTGTGGACCGACGCCGAGGTGTACGTCGAGGAGAGCGGGCAGCCCCGGCTGCGGGTCCGCGGCACGGTCGCCGCCCGCGCCGCCGAGCTGGGCGTACGGCACTGGCACGTCTCGCTGAGCCACGACGCGGGAGTGGCGTCGGCGGTGGTTGTCGCGGAGGGTTGAGCACATGCGTACCGCCTACAGCGTCGAGACCGTACGGGCCGCCGAGCGGGCCCTCATGGAACGGCTCCCCGAAGGCACCCTGATGCGGAGGGCGGCGGCCGGGCTCGCCGCCGTCTGCGCCGATGTGCTGCGGCGGCACGGCCGGGTGTACGGGGCCCGGGTCGTCCTCCTGGTCGGCAGCGGCGACAACGGTGGGGACGCGCTGTACGCGGGCGCGCTCCTCGCCCGCCGGGGCGCCGGCGTGCGCGCCGTGCTCATCGCGCCGGACCGCGCCCACCCCGGCGGCCTGGCGGCGCTCCGCGCGGCCGGCGGAGCCACCGCGACCACCGCCGAACCGGAACCGTGGGGCGGCCGCGTCGACCTGGTGGTGGACGGGATCACCGGCATCGGCGGCCGGGGCGGGCTGCGCCCCGAGGCCGCCGGGGCGGTCCGGGCGCTGGCGGCGACCGGCGCGCCCCTGGTCGCCGTGGACCTGCCCAGCGGGGTCGAGGCCGGGACCGGGGAGGTGCGCGGCGAGGCGGTCCGCGCCGATGTCACGGTCACCTTCGGCACGTACAAGCCGGGCCTGCTCGTCGATCCGGCCGCCGAGCGGACCGGGGCGCTGCGCCTCGTCGACATCGGGCTCGGCCCCGAGCTGCCCGCCGTGCCCGAGCTGGAGGCGCTCCAGTACGCGGACGTCGCGGCCCTGCTGCCGGTGCCGGCCGCCGAGAGCGACAAGTACCGGCGCGGGGTCGTCGGGGTCGTCGCCGGGTCGGCCCGCTACCCGGGCGCGGCGGTGCTGGCCGTCTCCGGGGCGCTGCGGGGCGGGGCCGGGGCGGTGCGGTACGTCGGTCCGGGCGCGGACGCGGTGATCGCCCGGCATCCGGAGACCCTGGTGCACGCCGGGCCGCCGTCCGGGGCGGGGCGGGTGCAGTCCTGGGTCGTCGGCCCCGGGATCGGCGACGGCCCGCAGGCGGAGGGCGCGGTCCGGGACGTGCTGGCCGCCGAGGTCCCGGTGCTGGTGGACGCGGACGGGCTGCGGCTGCTGGACGTCGCCGCGGTCCGGGCGCGCACCGCCCCGACCGTGCTCACCCCGCACGCCGGGGAGGCCGCGGCCCTGCTCGGCGCCGCCCGCGAGGAGGTCGAGGCGGGGCGGCTCACCGCCGTACGGGAGCTGGCCGCCCGCTACCGGGCCACCGTCCTGCTCAAGGGCTCGACGACGCTGGTCGCCGCCCCGGACCCGGACGCCCCGGTGCGGGTCAACCCGACCGGCACGTCCTGGCTCGCCACGGCGGGCAGCGGCGACGTGCTCTCCGGGCTGACCGGCTCCCTGCTGGCCGCCGGGCTCGGCCCGCGCGACGCCGCGTCCGTCGCCGCCCACCTGCACGGGCTCGCCGCCCGCCACGCCTCGGACGGCGGCCCGGTCGCCGCCCAGGACGTCGCCGAGGCGATCCCGGCGGCATGGCGGGACGTACGGGCCTGAGCGATCCTGGCCGCAGACCCCGAGACGGCGGGAGGCCCACCGTGACCAGCAGCGACGTACGCGTACGCAGGGTGTACGAGCCGAAGGAGGACGCCGACGGGACCCGCGTCCTGATCGACCGGCTCTGGCCGCGCGGCGAGTCCAAGGAGCGGGCCGCGATCGACAAGTGGCTCAAGGACGTGACCCCCTCGTCCGAGCTCCGCTCCTGGTACCACGCGGACCACAGCGGCACCCGCTACGACGAGTTCGCCGAGCGCTACCGCACCGAACTGACCGATCCGGTCCACGAGGCGGCCGTCCGGGAACTGGTCGAACTCGTCGAGAAGGGCGGCCCGGTGACCCTGGTCACCGCGGTCAAGGACGTGGCCCACAGCCACGTCCCGGTCCTCGTCGACCACCTGGAGCACGAGCTGCACCACCACCGCTGAGCGGGGCCCGCCGCCGCGCTCTGAGAGACTGGGCGCGATGAACGAGACAGCGTCCTTGAGAGCCCGGGCCGAGATCGACCTCGACGCACTGCGCGCCAACGTGCGCACGCTGCGCGCCCGGGCGGGGGGCGCGCAACTGATGGCCGTCGTCAAATCCGACGCGTACGGGCACGGAGCGGTGCCCTGCGCCCGCGCCGCCCTGGAGGCCGGGGCGACCTGGCTGGGCACCGCGACCCCGCACGAGGCGCTCGCGCTGCGCGCGGCCGGGCTCGGCGGCCGGGTGATGTGCTGGCTGTGGACGCCGGGCGGGCCCTGGCGCGAGGCGATCGAGGCCGACATCGACGTGTCGGTGAGCGGGATGTGGGCGCTGCGCGAGGTCGTCGCCGCGGCCACGGAGGCGGGCGTACCGGCCCGTGTCCAGCTCAAGGCCGACACGGGCCTGGGCCGCAACGGCTGCCAGCCCGCCGACTGGCCGGAGCTGGTCGGCGCCGCCCGCGCCGCCGAGCAGGCGGGCACCCTGAGGATCACCGGCCTGTGGTCCCACTTCGCCTGCGCCGACGAGCCCGGCCACCCCTCCATCCAGGCCCAGCTCACCGCCTTCCGGGAGATGGTGGCGTACGCCGAGAAGGCGGGCGTCCGGCCCGAGGTGCGCCACATGGCCAACTCCCCGGCGACGCTGACCCTCCCCGAGGCCCACTTCGACCTGGTGCGGACCGGGATCGCGATGTACGGCGTCTCGCCCGCCCCGGAGCTGGGCACCCCGGCCGAGCTGGGGCTGCGCCCGGTCATGCGGCTGGTCGCCTCGGTGGCCCTGGTCAAGCGGGTGCCGGCCGGTCACGGGATCAGCTACGGCCACCACTACACGACCGGTGCCGAGACCACCCTGGGCCTGGTCCCGGTCGGCTACGCGGACGGCATACCGCGCCACGCCTCCGGCCGGGGCCCGGTCCTGGTCGGCGGCGCCGTCCGGCGGGTCGCGGGCCGGGTCGCGATGGACCAGTTCGTCGTCGACCTCGGCGGTGACGTGGTCGAGGTCGGCAGCGAGGCGGTGCTCTTCGGCGCGGGCGACCGGGGCGAGCCCACCGCCGAGGACTGGGCGGTGGCGGCCGACACGATCGCGTACGAGATCGTCACCCGGATCGGCACCCGCGTACCGAGGGTGCATCTGCACGCCACCGCCTGAGAGCCTGTCGGGTGACCTTCGATCGATGGGGTGGGCGGACGCGGCAGCCCGGTCGGGGGTCGCCCGACGGGCTCTGAGACACGGGCCCGGCCCGACGGAGACGACAAGGAGCACGGCAGGTGGGCGAGAGCGCTGCGGGGGACGCGTCCGCGACGGCGGCGGCCGCGGTCGGCTGGCGCCGGGCGGGCATCGCCGGTGCCGCCATAGGCGTGCTCGCGGCCGGGGCCGCCGCCGGGGTCGCCGTCGAGCGGCTCACCGTCGGCCGGAGCATGCGGAAGCGGGCCAGGCTGACGCTGGACGCCACCGGCCCGTACGGCTCGCTGCGCGGGCTGCCGGGCCGCGCCACCGCCGACGACGGCACCGAGCTGTACTACGAGGTCGACGAGGTCGCCCCGGACGGCGCCCCGGAGCCCCCCGGCGGGGCCGCCGCCCCGGGCACCCGCCGCCGCAGGCTCTTCGGGGGGAAGGCCCCCGCCCCGGTCACGGTGGTCTTCAGCCACGGCTACTGCCTCAACCAGGACTCCTGGCACTTCCAGCGGGCCGCGCTGCGCGGACTGGTCCGGACCGTCCACTGGGACCAGCGCAGCCACGGCCGCTCCGAGCGGGGCCGGGCCCAGGCGGACGGCGTCCCCCTCGGCATCGACCAGCTGGGCCGGGACCTGAGGGCGGTCATCGACGCGGCGGCCCCCGAGGGCAGGCTGGTGCTGGTCGGGCACTCGATGGGCGGCATGACGATGATGGCGCTCGCCGCCCGGTACCCCGAGCTGATCCGGGACCGGGTCGCCGCGGTCGCCTTCGTCGGCACGTCCAGCGGGCGGCTCGGCGAGGTCACCTACGGGCTGCCGGTCGCGGGCGTGAACGCGGTGCGGCGGGTGCTGCCCGGGGTGCTCCGGGCGCTGGGGTCGCAGACGGAGCTGGTGGAGCGGGGCCGCCGGGCCACCGCCGACCTCTTCGCCGGGCTGATCAAGCGGTACTCGTTCGGTTCGCGGGACGTCGACCCGGCGGTGGAACGGTTCGCCGAGCGGCTCATCGAGTCCACCCCGATCGACGTGGTCGCCGAGTTCTACCCCGCCTTCACCGAGCACGACGAGAGCGCCGCGCTGCCCGCCTTCCGGTCCGTCCCGGTGCTGATCCTGGCGGGCGACAAGGATCTGATCACCCCCAGCTCGCACAGCGAGGCCATCGCGGACCAGCTCCCGGACGCGGAGCTGGTCATCGTGCCGGACGCCGGTCATCTGGTGATGCTGGAGCACCCCGAGACCGTGACGGACCGGCTGGCGGACCTGCTGGTACGCGTCGGAGCGGTACCGGCAGCGACTAACGTGGGTGCGCATGGAAGCACCGCACATCAGCACGGAGACCGGGACGACTGAGCCGGGCGGCCCCGCCGCTCCGGACGCCGTCACCGTGGACCTGGCCGTCGAGTCACCCGAACAGATGCGTGAACTGGGCCGCCGCATCGCCGCGGTCCTGCGCCCCGGCGACCTCGTGATGCTCAGCGGCGAGCTGGGTGCCGGGAAGACGACGCTGACCCGGGGGCTCGGCGAGGGGCTGGGCGTGCGCGGCGCGGTGACCTCCCCGACCTTCGTGATCGCCCGGGTCCACCCGTCGCTGACCGGCGGACCGGCCCTGGTCCATGTCGACGCCTACCGCCTGGGCGGCGGGCTCGACGAGATGGAGGACCTGGACCTGGACGTGTCGCTGCCGGACTCGGTGGTGGTCGTGGAGTGGGGCGACGGCAAGGTGGAGGAGTTGTCCGAGGACCGCCTGCGGGTGGTCATCGAACGCGCGGTCGGCGACACGGACGACGAGCGGCGCGCGGTGACCCTGATCGGGATCGGCGCCCGCTGGGCGGGACTGCGCGAGGTCTGAGGCCGACGCGCGGTACCGGATTCCGACAGGGTGTCGGCATATTGTTGCGCGCGGCGGGGCGGGCGTGGTCACATGGATGACGAGAGCGTAGTTAGGTCTGCCTAACCGCGCCTTCCGCCGGAGCCTCAGGAGGCATCCATGACGACGTCCGCAGAACGTGAAGTGCCGCCGCCGCCATCGATGAAGGACCTGCTGGCGGCCTGTGCCGCGGCCACGGCGGTCTCCACGCCGCCGTCCGGGGACGGGCCGGAGGAGACCCCGGCCGCCGAGTCCGCGTCCGAGTCCGAGCCGGAGTCCGGATCCGGCGCCGCACCTGCCCCCGCGCCCCGTTCGCCGGGGCCGGGCCTGGAGCGCGCTTCCTGAGAGGCGCCCCGGCGGGACGCGCGCGGGGCCTGCTCAGAAGAGGCGGCCAGGGGCGTACATCAGTGATGCTCAGGGGTGCTCAGGGGGTGACGACCACCTTCGTGCCCCCTATGGCGAAGTCCCACAGGGCGTCGCCGTCCTCGCGGGACATCCGGACGCCGCCCGTCCGCAGCGTCGGGTCCGGGCTCTCCATCGTCCCGTCCACCGCCGCGCTGAACCCGACGGACACGTTCTCCACCAGCGCGAACCGCACCACGTGCTCGATCATCACGCCGTCCGAGCCCTTGGTCGGGGGGCCCTGGCGGGTGCCCACCTGGTACGAACCCGGCTTCGGACTCAGCGCGCTCGGCATCACCGGGAAGGTCCGCAGCACCTTCCCGGCCCCGTCGACGAGCCAGACCCGCCGCTTCTCCAGGGCGTAGACGACCCGCTGCCCGGTGCCGGAGTCCTCGGGGAGCGCGGCCGGGCGCGGCTTCTTCTCCTTGGGCTTGGCGTCGTCGGTGGCCGCGACGGAGCCGGACGCGGAGGGCTGGGGCGCCGCGAGGTCGTCGGGGACGTTGGCCGACGCCTGGAAGGCCAGGAACCCGACCGCGGCCAGTGCCGCCGCGGTGAGCCCGGCCACGATTCCCGAGCTGCCCTTGGACACCGTGCGTGCCCCTTTCGCTTCCGTAAGTCGTACGAGCGTTTAGCGTTTACGTCGTACCCGTGTGCACGGTGACGGTAGCAGCAGGGAACGGCCCCACCGGGACGCCGGACGGGGCACCGTGCCCGCGTCGACGGAGCCGTACGCTGTTCGTGTGCTCTTGCTCGCCGTGGATACCGCAACCCCCGCCGTCACCGTCGCCCTGCACGACGGCACCGCCGTCGTCGCCGAATCCGGCCAGGTCGACGCCCGCAGACACGGGGAGCTCCTGCTGCCCACCGTCGACCGGGTGCTCGCCGAGGCCGGTGTGAAACTCGACGCGGTGACGGGCCTGGTCGTCGGCGTGGGACCCGGGCCGTACACCGGGCTGCGGGTCGGGCTGGCCACCGCGGCGGCCTTCGGCTCCGCCCTCTCCGTACCCGTGCACGGCCTGTGCACCCTGGACGGGCTGGCGTACGCGGCGGGCCTGGCCGGGCTGACCGGCCCGTTCGCCGTCGCGACGGACGCCCGCCGCAAGGAGGTCTACTGGGCGCGGTACGAGGACGCCCGCACCCGGACCGCCGGGCCCGCCGTGGACCGGCCCGCCGACATCGCCGAGCAGCTGGCCGGGCTGCCCGTGGTCGGCGCGGGCGCCGTGCTCTACCCCGAGGCGTTCCCGGACGCCCGGACGCCCGAGCACGTCAGCGCCGGGGCACTGGCCGCGCTGGCCGCCGAGCGGCTCGCCGCTGGCGCCGAACTGCTGGCGCCGCTCCCGCTCTACCTGCGCAGGCCCGACGCCCAGGTGCCGAAGAACTACAAGGTGGTCACCCCGAAGTGACGACCACGACCGCCGTGCTGCGCGAGATGCGCTGGTGGGACATCGAACCGGTGCTGGAGCTGGAGCACGAGCTGTTCCCGGACGACGCCTGGTCGGCCGGCATGTTCTGGTCGGAGCTGGCCCACTCCCGGGGCCCCGGGGCCACCCGCCGCTACGTCGTCGCCGAGGACCCCGCCACCGGCCGGATCGTCGGCTACGCGGGCCTCGCCGCCGCCGGCGACCTGGCCGACGTGCAGACCATCGGGGTCACCCGCGACCACTGGGGCGGCGGCCTGGGAGCCGCGCTCCTCACCGACCTGCTGAAGCACGCGACGGCCTTCGAGTGCGCCGAGGTGCTCCTGGAGGTCCGCGTCGACAACACCCGCGCCCAGAAGCTCTACGAGCGCTTCGGCTTCGAACCGATCGGCTTCCGCCGCGGCTACTACCAGCCGGGCAATGTCGACGCGCTCGTCATGCGCCTCCACGTACAAGGAACAGAGACCGACTGATGGCTGACGAACCCCTCGTACTCGGCATCGAGACCTCCTGCGACGAGACCGGCGTCGGCATCGTCCGGGGCACGACCCTGCTCGCCGACGCCGTCGCCTCCAGCGTCGACACCCACGCCCGCTTCGGCGGCGTCGTCCCGGAGATCGCCTCCCGCGCCCACCTGGAGTCCATGGTCCCCACCATCGAGCGCGCCCTGAAGGAAGCCGGGGTCTCCGCCCGCGACCTCGACGGCATCGCCGTCACCGCGGGCCCCGGCCTGGCCGGAGCGCTGCTGGTCGGCGTCTCGGCGGCGAAGGCGTACGCCTACGCGCTGAACAAGCCGCTCTACGGGGTCAACCACCTCGCCTCGCACATCTGCGTCGACCAGCTGGAGCACGGCCCGCTGCCCGAGCCCACGATGGCTCTGCTGGTCAGCGGCGGCCACTCCTCGCTGCTCCTCGCGCCGGACATCACCGCCGACGTGCGGCCGCTCGGCGCGACCATCGACGACGCGGCGGGCGAGGCGTTCGACAAGATCGCCCGGGTGCTGGACCTGGGCTTCCCCGGCGGCCCGGTCATCGACCGGCTGGCCCGGGAGGGCGACCCGGCGGCCATCGCCTTCCCGCGCGGACTGACCGGCTCGCGCGACCCCGCGTACGACTTCTCCTTCTCCGGGCTGAAGACCTCGGTGGCCCGCTGGATCGAGGCCAAACGCGCGGCGGGCGAGGAGGTGCCGGTACGGGACGTGGCGGCGTCCTTCCAGGAGGCCGTGGTGGACGTGCTCACCCGCAAGGCCGTCCGGGCCTGCAAGGACGAGGGCGTCGACCACCTGATGATCGGCGGCGGCGTCGCGGCCAACTCGCGGCTGCGGGCCCTGGCCGAGGAGCGGTGCGAGCGCGCCGGGATCCGGCTGCGGGTGCCCCGCCCCGGGCTGTGCACCGACAACGGCGCGATGGTCGCCGCGCTGGGCGCCGAGATGGTCGCCCGCAACCGCCCGGCCTCGGACCTGGAGCTGTCCGCGGACTCCTCGCTGCCGGTGACCGACCCGCACGTACCGGGCGCCCACACCCACACCCACGACCACGACCACGTCCACGAGATCAGCAAGGACAACCTCTACTCATGACCGTCGCCCTCATGTGGGAGGCCCGCGCCACGGCCGGCCGGGGCGGGGAGCTGCTGGAGTGGGCGCGGGCCCGCGCGGCGGAGCTGGCCGTCGAACCGCTCCGCCGCGAGCTGCTGCGCGCCCCGCAGGACCGGGTCCTGGTGATCACCTGGTGGCCGGGCGGCCCCGACGCCGAGCTGCCCGAGCTGCCCGAGCCGGACGCCGCGCTGGTCACCCGCCCGGTGCACCGCTGGCGCTTCGAATCCGTCGAGACCACCGGGGCTCCGGCCGGCTGAGGCACCGGGCGGCTGAGGCGCCGCCCCGCTCCGGTGGCCGGTCGCGGACTTCCCCGAAAGAATTTCCCGAAGTATTCCGCGGGAGCTGTCGATCCGGCCGGGTCCCGTTCGACGCAGGGGTGAGAGGCGGGGAAGAGCCCCGCCGCACGGAACCGGGAGCCACCATGCCGCGCTTCATGACGCTGATCCGCATCGACGAGGAGAACCTGCCGAAGGAGGCCCCGGACCCCGACTTCGAGAAGCGGATGGGCGCCCTCTTCGAGGAGATCACCAAGGCCGGGGTCATGCTGGAGACGGCCGGGCTCCACCCGACCTCCCAGGGCGCCCGGGTCACCTGGTCCGGCGGGAGGCTCACCCAGACCGACGGGCCCTTCACCGAGACCAAGGAGGTCGTCGGCGGGTACGCCGTCCTCCAGGCCAAGGACATGGCGGAGGCCCTGGAGTGGACCCGGCGCTTCCTCAGCGCCCACCCGGAGAACTGGACGGTGACCTCCGAGGTCCGGCAGATCGACGAGGCCACCCTGGGGTCCTGACCCGGTCCGGCTTGCCCCGTCCCGGCCCGACTGCTGGGATGGGGCACCGTGACAGCGACAACCGAAGCGGTCGAGGCGGTCTTCCGGATCGAGTCCCCGCGGATCGTCGCGGCCGTCACCCGTATCGTGCGGGACCTCGGCATCGCCGAGGAACTCGCCCAGGACGCCCTGGTCGCCGCGTTGGAGCAGTGGCCGGAGTCGGGCGTCCCCGACCGGCCGGGCGCCTGGCTCACCACCACCGCCCGGAACCGCGCGATCGACCTCGTACGCCGCCGGGAGACCTACGCGCGCAAGCTCGCCGAGGTCGGCCGGTCGCTCGCGGACGTGGAGCCGCCCGAGCCCGCCGAGCCGGATGCCATCGACGACGACCTGCTCCGGCTGATCTTCACCGCCTGCCATCCGGTGCTCTCCGCCGAGGCCCGGATCGCCCTCACCCTGCGCCTCCTCGGCGGCCTCACCACCGAGGAGATCGCCCGCGCCTTCCTGGCCCCGGAACCGACCGTCGCCCAGCGCATCGTCCGGGCCAAGCGGACCCTGGGCCGCGAGGGCGTCGCCTTCGAGGTGCCGTCCGGGCCCGACCGGGCCGCCCGCCTCGGCTCCGTCCTCGAAGTGATCTACCTGGTCTTCAACGAGGGCTACGCGGCGACCGCCGGCGACGACCTGGTGCGCCCGGCGCTCTGCGAGGACGCACTCCGGCTGGCCCGGGTGCTCGCCGGGCTGATGGAGCACGAACCCGAGGTCCACGGGCTGGCCGCGCTGCTGGAGCTCCAGGCGTCCCGCACCGCGGCCCGCACCGGCCCGGACGGCGCGGCGGTGCTGCTCGCCGACCAGAACCGGGCGCGCTGGGACCGGCTGCTGATCCGGCGCGGGGTCGCCGCCCTGGAGCGGGCCGTCGCCGCGACCGGCGAGGGCGCGGGACTCGGCCCGTACACCGTGCAGGCCGCGATCGCCGCCTGCCACGCGCGGGCGGCGACGTACCAGGACACCGACTGGGACACCATCACCGCCCTCTACGACCGGCTCGCCGCGATCGCCCCCTCCCCGGTCGTCGCCCTGAACCGGGCCGTGGCCGTCTCCATGGCCCGCGGCCCCGAGGCCGCTCTCGCCCTGGTCGACGCCCTCGCCGCCGATCCGGCGCTGGACGGCTACCACCTGCTGCCCAGCGTGCGCGGCGATCTGCTGGCCCGGACCGGGCGCACCGGTGAGGCGCGCGCCGAGTTCGTCCGGGCGGCCGGGCTGACCCGCAACGCCCGGGAGCGGGCCATGCTCCTGGACCGCGCGGAGCACCCGGCCCGCGGGATCCGGTGAGTCCCGGCCCCCGGCCGCGGCACCGCGCGCCATGGGCGCGGCCCAATCCCCAGGGGCCGCGCACCGTCCCGGCCACCGGACCGTAAGGTCATGCCCATGTCTTCCCGCGCCCAACTGCCGCCCCCGCCCCCACCCGTTGAGCTCCGTTCCTGGCCCGACCGGGAGGCGCTGCTCACCGACCGGGCGGCGGTCCTCGGCGGGCTGGTGCGGGCCCATGTCGGCCCGGGGCGGCTGGTGGTGCTCTGGCTGTGGGGCCTGCTCGGCGCGTTCGGCTGGCTGTTGGTGGGCTCGGCGCTGGTCGCCTTCGAGGAGTCCTACGACCCGATCGGCGCCCTGGCGGGGCTGACCATGCTGGTGCTGGGCATCGGCTGCCTGGTCCCCGCCGTCCTGCTCGTCGTCGTCGGGGTGCGCCGCGACCGCCGGGTCCGCGCACTGCTGCACGCCTGGGGCACCCTGGACCGCGATCCGGCGCGGGACGCGGCGCTGCGGATGCCGGGCGCGTCCAGTGCCTGGCTGGTGCTCTCCTTCGTGCTCTGCGCGGTCGGCCTCGGCACCTGCCTCGCCGTCCCGGCGAACGCCGCGCCGGACGGGTACGGCTGGAGCCTGGTCGCCCTCGCCATGGGGCTCGGGATGATCGCCTGGCTCGTCGGACTGATCGGTCTCGTCAAGGCGTTCGCCCACCGGCGCTGGGTACTGCGGGTCCTGGCCGGGGCGCCCGCCCCGGCGCCACGCCTGGCCGCCCGCGACGGTGCCCACCGCTGACCCCGGACCTATCCTGACGGGGCACGGACGTCCAACAGGGGGAGAACGACATGCAGTGGTACTGGTGGGTGCTCATCGTCTTCTGGATGGGCGGCTTCGGATGGGTCGTCGACAACGTCCGTACGGCGTTGCGCAACCGGCACGAGCGCAAGCTCGAACTGCTGGAAACGGCCCGCCAGGAGCGGCTGGCCGTCGAGGCGGCGAGCAAGCCGCCGGAGCCGGTCTGCGGCTGCACGCACCACCTCGCCAAGCACGACAAGCAGGGCCGCTGCCACGAGCGGGTCGAGGTGCCGACCGCCTGGGACGAGAACAAGAAGCCGGTCCGCTTCGAGTCCGGCCAGTGCAACTGCCAGCAGTACGTGGGCCCGCAGCCGCTCTCCCAGGTCTACGCGGACGACCTGACCGATCTCGCCTGACCGGCCTCGGGACGTCCGTCCTGCTCAGCCGGTGGGGCCGGTCAGCGGGTGGCCGACGAGCATCGTCGGCGCCCCGGCCACCCGGGTCAGGAAGACGGTCGCGGAGTTCGGCCCCTGGAGCTTCATCCGGCGCCGCAGCTCCTCCGGTTCGACCGCCGAACCGCGCTTCTTGACGGTCAGCACGCCCACCTTCCGCTCCCGCAGCAGCGCCTTCAGCTTCTTCATGTTGAACGGCAGCCGGTCGGTGATCTCGTACCCGGTCGTGTACGGGGAGGCGTACGGCCGGTCGGCGGTGATGTACGCGATGGTCTCGTCGATCAGCCGGCCCTCGCACCGCGCGACCAGGTCGGCGACCAGATGGGCGCGGATCACGGCGCCGTCCGGCTCGTACAGGTAGCGGCCGACCGGGCCGACCGGCGGGGCGGGCAGCGGGGCCCCGGACCACAGGGTGGCGGCCGCCGGGAGCAGCGTGGCGCGGTGGGCGCCGGACGTGAACCCCTCGCCGAACCAGAGGACCGCCTCCTTCACGTCGCCGCCGTCCGAGATCCACTCGGCCTCGGCCTGCTCGGGGATCGCCTCGTGCGGGATGCCGGGGGCGATCTTCAGGGCGGCGCGGGGGGCCGCGAGGGCGGCGCCGACCGCCCAGGACAGCGGCGGCGAGTACGCCTCGGGGTCGAAGATCCGGCCCCGCCCGCCGCGCCGGGCCGGGTCCACGAAGACCGCGTCGCAGGACGAGGTGTCGACGGCGGCGACATCGGCGCACCGCACCTCGATCAGACCGTCCAGCCCCAGCGCGGCGGCGTTGGCGCGGGCCACGTCGGCGGTCAGCGGGTCGCGGTCCACGGCGAGTACGGAGATGCCCGCGCGGGCCAGCTCGATGGCGTCGCCGCCGATGCCGCAGCAGAGGTCGGCGACGCGGCGCACCCCGCCCGCCGCGAACCGTCCGGCGCGGTGGGCGGCCACCGAGGTGCGGGTCGCCTGCTCGACACCGTTCGGCGTGAAGTACATCCGGTACGCGTCCTCGGCGCCGAACTTGGCCACCGCCCGCTGCCGGAGCCGGGCCTGCCCGAGCGCGGCCGACACCAGGGCGGCGGGGTGGGTGCGGCGCAGCCGGGTGGCGGTGGCGAGCTCCTGGGCGGGGTCGTGGTCCCGCAGTTCGGCGAGGAGCGCGGCGCCCTCGGGGGTGCGCAGGGCCCGGAAGCCGGCGAGGGGGTCGGGGGCGTCGGACCGGCCGGTGCCGGACGGGTCGTTCGGGGCGAGAGCGTTCACCCGTCCCATTGTGAGCCAGCCGGGTAGACCGGCGGTCCGGGCCGCGGTGTCGGGCCGGACCGCCGGTCGACGGCTGGCAGGATGCGGCGCCATGCAACTTGTACGACAAAACGAAAAAAGCACCGCAAAACCACCCAGATCATCCGGGTCCCCGGGTCGACGGCGCGGACGCCCGTGCCACCCCACGGCCGCCGTACTGGCCGCGCTCCTGGTCGCGGCGGTCGGCTCGGGCTGCGCCTCCGAGTCCGGCGGAACCGGGCGGGGGAGCGGGCCCCTCGCCGGGAACCCGGGCCCGGCGGCGGGCCCGAACCCCGCCGCCGGGCTCCCGGGCGTCCCCGCGCTCCGCCGCGGCCTGGCCCGCCTGCCCGGCGAGCGCTACGGGAACGCGCGGCTCGCCCCGGCCGTCCGGGCCAGGATCGCGAAGAAGTGGGGGCTCGACCGGCCGCCGCTGATCGCCCCGCTGCCGCCCCTGGTCAAGCCGCGCGTCACCACCCGCGAGGGCTTCGAGGTGACCGGCGGCGACGACACGCTCCCGCCGGTCTTCACCACCGTCCCGACCACGGACCGGGTCGTCTTCCTGACCATCGACGACGGCGCGGAGAAGGACCCCGAGCTGCTCCAGATGATGGACGAGCTGGACATCCCGTACAGCGCGTTCCTCAGCGACGACGAGGTGAAGGACAACTACGGCTACTTCGGCGAGGCCCAGCGGCTGGGCACCGTCCTCGGCAACCACACGCTCCACCACCCCTACCTCCCCGGCCTCTCCTCCGACGAGCAGCGGCGCGAGATCTGCGGCCAGCAGGACCTCATGGCGGAGCGGTACGGGAAGCGGCCCCGCCTCTTCCGCCCGCCGTACGGCAACTACGACGCCGACACCCTGCGCATCGCGCGGTCCTGCGGGATCAGGGCCGTGCCGCTGTGGAACGCCGAGGCGTTCCCGGACCGTATGGAGTGGCGCGAGGACGACCAGGAGCTGCGTCCGGGCGACATCATCCTCACCCACTTCCGCGGCCGGGCGGCCTGGGGCGGCAGCATGGCCGACCTGGTCCGGACGGTCCTGAGAACCGTCACCGAACAGGGCTACGCGGTGGCCCGCCTGGAGGACTACGTCTGACGGCCCGGCTCCGGCAGGCTCTCAGCCGCCGGAGTCCAGGCACTCCCGGTTGTCCCCGCCACTGCGGCACGGATGGCCGGAGTGCCCCGGATCCTCCGTGTGCGACGGCGCGGGGGCGGGCGGGTGCGCGCGGCCGTGCTCCCCGACGCCGGTCAGTACCGCCGCCACGCACAGCACCACCCCGGCCACCAGTTGCCCTCCGCCCGCCCACGGCCGGCCGCCGCGCATCAGGACGAGGGCGAACAGCAGGGCCACCGCGGCGAAGCCGCCGAGGGCGAGGGGCGGGCCCCAGTCCGTCGGCGGCGGGCCCACCGGCTCCGGCGGCGCCCCCTTCTCCGGCCCCGGGGCGCCGAGGCCGCCGTGGGAGAGGGCCAGTTGAAGGGCGACGGCCGCGCCGATCACCCCCTCCAGGAGCAGCAGCGACAGCCCGAGCAGCGCGTCGAGGCAGCCGTTCACCGCGGCCGCCCGGCGCCGTCCGTCCGGCGGGGGAAGGGATCGGGTCATGCCCCCACCGTCGTACGGAACGCTCCGGTCCGTCCGTACGTTGCCCGCATGGTGTCCGGACCGTTGTCCGGACCAACCCCTTCCGGCGGCTCGAAGCTCCCGGCGCCCTGAAGCTCCTGGCGGCTCGAAGACGACGCCACGACCGCGCGAATTGGCACTCCGCTTGACCGAGTGCTAATCGCGGTCATAGTCTCGGTGCTGGCACTCACCACTGGAGAGTGCCAAACCACTGCGCGACTGGCAGGTCCGGCACCCGCGACGACGGATCGACCTGGTCGCCACCCAAGACTGTTACCCCGTGAGATCTCCGAAGGGGGAGACCGGATCGTGTCGACCGCCAGCTCCAAGGTTGCGATCAAGCCGCTCGAGGACCGCATTGTGGTCCAGCCGCTCGACGCCGAGCAGACCACGGCCTCCGGCCTGGTCATTCCGGACACCGCCAAGGAGAAGCCCCAGGAGGGCGTCGTCCTGGCCGTGGGTCCGGGCCGCTTCGAGAACGGCGAGCGCCTTCCGCTCGACGTCAAGACCGGCGACGTCGTGCTCTACAGCAAGTACGGCGGCACCGAGGTGAAGTACAGCGGCGAGGAGTACCTCGTCCTCTCGGCTCGCGACGTGCTCGCGATCGTCGAGAAGTAATTCACCCACGTTTTCTGTTCCGCGCCCCTGGCCCCCTGCGATAACCAGCCGGGTCGGGGGCGCGGTTCGTTCGAGAGGAAAGCTCAGCTCCCATGGCGAAGATCCTGAAGTTCGACGAGGACGCCCGTCGCGCCCTCGAGCGCGGCGTCAACAAGCTTGCCGACACGGTCAAGGTGACGATCGGCCCCAAGGGCCGCAACGTCGTCATCGACAAGAAGTTCGGTGCCCCCACCATCACCAACGACGGTGTCACCATCGCGCGCGAGGTCGAGCTCGACGACCCGTACGAGAACCTCGGTGCCCAGCTGGTGAAGGAGGTCGCCACCAAGACCAACGACATCGCGGGTGACGGCACCACCACCGCCACCGTGCTCGCCCAGGCGCTCGTCCGCGAGGGTCTGCGCAACGTCGCCGCCGGTGCCTCCCCGGCCGCCCTGAAGAAGGGCATCGACGCCGCGGTCAAGGCCGTGTCCGAGGAGCTCCTCGCGACCGCCCGCCCGATCGAGGACAAGACCGACATCGCCGCCGTGGCCGCGCTCTCCGCGCAGGACCCGCAGGTCGGCGAGCTCATCGCGGACGCGATGGACAAGGTCGGCAAGGACGGCGTCATCACCGTCGAGGAGTCCAACACCTTCGGTCTGGACCTCGACTTCACCGAGGGCATGGCCTTCGACAAGGGCTACCTGTCCCCGTACATGGTGACCGACCAGGAGCGTATGGAGGCCGTCCTCGACGACCCGTACATCCTCGTCCACCAGGGCAAGATCGGCTCCATCCAGGAGCTGCTCCCGCTGCTGGAGAAGGTCATCCAGGCCGGTGGCTCCAAGCCGCTGCTGATCATCGCCGAGGACGTCGAGGGCGAGGCGCTGTCGACCCTCGTCGTCAACAAGATCCGTGGCACCTTCAACGCCGTCGCCGTGAAGGCCCCCGGCTTCGGTGACCGCCGCAAGGCCATGCTCGGCGACATCGCCACCCTCACCGGTGCGACCGTCATCGCCGAGGAGGTCGGCCTCAAGCTCGACCAGGCCGGTCTGGATGTGCTGGGCACCGCCCGCCGCGTCACCGTCTCCAAGGACGACACCACGATCGTGGACGGCGGCGGCGAGCCCGGCGACGTCAAGGGCCGGGTCAACCAGATCAAGGCCGAGATCGAGTCCACGGACTCCGACTGGGACCGTGAGAAGCTCCAGGAGCGCCTCGCGAAGCTGGCCGGCGGCGTCTGCGTGATCCGCGTCGGTGCCGCCACCGAGGTGGAGCTCAAGGAGAAGAAGCACCGTCTGGAGGACGCCATCTCCGCGACCCGCGCCGCGGTCGAGGAGGGCATCGTCTCCGGTGGTGGCTCCGCCATCGTCCACGCCGTCAAGGTCCTGGACGGCGACCTCGGCAAGTCCGGCGACGAGGCCACCGGTGTCGCGGTCGTGCGCCGCGCCGCGGTCGAGCCGCTGCGCTGGATCGCCGAGAACGCCGGCCTGGAGGGCTACGTCATCACCTCCAAGGTCGCCGAGCTGGAGAAGGGCCAGGGCTTCAACGCCGCCACCGGCGAGTACGGCGACCTGGTGAAGGCCGGCGTCATCGACCCGGTCAAGGTCACCCGCTCCGCCCTGGAGAACGCCGCGTCCATCGCGTCGCTGCTGCTCACGACCGAGACCCTGGTCGTCGAGAAGCCGGCCGAGGAAGAGGCCGAGGCCGGCCACGGCGGTCACGGCCACTCCCACTGACGCACCGCCGTCGGGCAGGCGCACAGCCGCGGAAGGCCCCCTGTCCCACCGTTTCGACGGTGGGACAGGGGGCCTTTCGGTGTTCGTTTCGGGCCGGTGGCCTCAGGCCGAGCGGCCGAGGCTGCCGGAGTGCACCGGGTCCGCGAAGGGCAGCCCGGCAGCGAAGCGCTCCAGCTCGTCCAGTGCCTGATCGGCCATCCGGTGCAGCTCGCCGCCGAGCGAGCCCGCGACATGCGGGGTCAGCAGCACGTTCGGCAGCTCGTACAACGGCGAGTCGGGGGCGGGAAGTTCGGGGTCGGTCACATCCAGCACCGCCCGCAGCCGCCCGGCCGTCAGCTCCGCCAGCAGTGCCTCCTCGTCGACCAGCGAACCCCGGGAGGTGTTGATCAGGGTCGCCCCGGTCGCCATGGCGGCCAGCTGCGCCGCGCCGATCAGGTGATGGGTCTCCGGGAGCTGCGGGGCGTGCACCGAGACCACGGAGCTGCGCGCGCACAGCTCGTCCAGCGGGACGGGCCGCACCCCGAGCCGCGCCGCCTCAGCGCCGTCCACGAACGGGTCGTACAGCAGGACGTCCAGGTCGAAGGGGCGCAGCAGCTCGATCACCCGGCGGCCGATGCGGGAGGCGCCGACGATGCCGACGGTGCGGCGGTAGTTCCCGGCGCCGTCGAGCTCCGCGAGCCAGTCGTGGCCGGTGCGCAGCTCGCGGTAGCGGCGCGCGGTGTGCAGGACGCGTTTTCCGGCGAAGAGGATCGCGGCGAGGGTGAACTCGGCGACGGGGAGGGCGTTGGCCCCGGCCGCCGAGGTGACGGCGATGCCGCGTTCCCAGCAGGCGTCCGTGATGTGGTGCTTCACGGATCCGGCGGCGTGCACGACGGCGCGCAGCCTGGGTGCGGCGGCCAGTACCCCGGGGGTGAGCGGGGTCGCGCCCCAGCAGGTGAGGAGCACCTCGGCCTCGGCGAGCGCGGCGGCCACCGCGGGCGTCGGCGCGGCCAGGTCGTGGGCGACGAGGTACGGGTCGGTGCGGGTGAGCGTGGCCAGCCGGGCGCGGTGCCGGTCGGTGAGGAGGCGGTCGGCGATGCCGGGCCCCATCGCGAGCAGGGCCGTCGGCCGGTTGTCAGTGGCGTGGGGCATGGTGGAACACGTACTCCTCGGGGCTCGCGACGGGGTCACTTGACGCTGCCGGCGGTCAGTCCGGCCTTCCAGTGCCGCTGGAGCGAGACGAAGGCGACGATCAGGGGGACGACGGCGAGGAGGGAGCCGGTGACGACGAGCGGGTAGAAGCTCGGCTCGCCGTGGGTGTTGGTGTTCCAGGAGTACAGGCCGAGGCTCAGCGGGAAGAGCTTGCGGTCCGAGAGCATCACCAGGGGGAGGAAGAAGTTGTTCCAGATCGCGGTGAACTGGAAGAGGAAGACCGTCACGAAGCCCGGCATGACCATGCGCAGCCCGATCGACCAGAAGACGCGCAGCTCGCCGGCCCCGTCGATACGGGCGGCCTCCAGGGCCTCGTTCGGTATGTAGCCGGTGCTGAAGACCCGGGCGAGATAGACGCCGAAGGGGTTGACCAGCACGGGTATCAGCACGGACCAGTAGGTGTTGACCAGGCCGGTCTTGGAGGCCAGCAGGTACATCGGCAGGGCGAGCGCCGTGGTGGGCACCAGCACCCCCATCAGCACCAGTCCGAACAGCTTCTCCTTGCCCCGGAACTCGTACTTGTCGAAGGCGTACCCGGCGGCGACGCAGATCAGCGAGCAGACGAGCGCCCCGCCGCCCGCGTACAGGAGGCTGTTGAGGTACCAGCGGAAGTAGATGCCGTCGCCGTAGGAGGCCAGGTTCGACAGGTTCTCGCCGAGGTTGAAGCCCTCGAAGGAGAACGCGTTGCCCGCGAGCAGCCCGCCGGTGTCCTTGGTGGCGGCCGTGACCAGCCAGACGAGCGGGAAGAGCATGTAGACGACGGCGAGCAGAAGGAAGCCGTTGACGGCGGTCTTCGACATCCAGCGGCCGCGGGAGGCGGGGGAGTTCATGCTTTCTTGCCCTTCCGGCCGGTGAAGCGGGTGACGACGAAGGACAGCAGCGCGGCCGTGAGCGCCAGCAGGATGGAGGCGGCCGCGGCGAGGCCGTAGTCGTTGCGCTCGAAGGCCGCGGTGTACGCGTACATGTTCGGCGTCCAGGTGGAGGAGACGGCCGAGCCGGTCCCCTTGTTGAGGATCAGCGGCTCGGTGAACAGCTGGAGCGAGCCGATGACCGTGAACAGCGCGACCATCACCAGGGAGGAGCGGATCAGCGGGACCTTGATGGAGAGCGCGGTGCGCCAGGCGCCGGCCCCGTCGACGGTGGCCGCTTCGAGCACCGAGCGGTCGATGGCCTGCAACGCGGCGTAGAAGATCACCATGTTGTAGCCGAGCCACTCCCACAGGGCGATGTTGACGATGGAGGGGAGGGCGCCGTCGGGGGAGAAGAAGTCGAAGCCGATCCCGCCGGACTCCATGGCGCTCACCACCGGGCTGAGCTGCGGGGTGTAGAGGTACACCCAGATCAGCGCGGCGATGATGCCGGGCACGGCGTGCGGCAGGAAGAGCGCGAGCTGGAAGAAGCGGCGGGCGCGGGCCAGCGTGGAGTCCAGCAGCAGGGCCAGGGCGAGGGCTCCGACGAGCAGCAGCGGAATGTAGAACAGGCAGTATCCGAGGAGTACGCCGAAGCCTTCGCGGAACGCCCGGTCGCCCAGAGCCGCCGCGTAGTTGTCGAGTCCGCTGAAGACGGTCTCGGTGCCGCCGAAGCCCAGGCCGGACTGCTTCTCGGTGAACAGGCTGAGCCAGACCGCGTATCCGATCGGCACCACCATGCACGCGGTGAACAGTACGAAGAAGGGCCCCAGCAGGATGGCGGCGGCTCTGGTCGTCCGGGCGCGCTTCATCAGCCTGCGTCCTCGACCTTCAGCCCGCGCTTCTTCAGCTCGTCGACCGTGGCGTCGTGCCCGGCCTTCACGGCGTCCTTGATGGTGGTCCCGCCGCTGGCGACCTTGCCGAACTGGTCCTTGATGACGGTGTTCGACGTGCCGGTCGCCGGGCCCCAGGCCCAGTTCTGGCCGATCGACGTGGCGGCGCCCTCGAACACCTGGTAGATGTCCTCGCCGCCGTAGAAACCGGCGTCGAAGGACTTCTTGGCGACCGGGCGCAGCGACGCGGCGGCCGGGAAGGCGCTGGAGGTGCCGGACTCGATGCGGGCCTTGATGCCTTCCTCGGTGGTCGACATCCAGGTGGCGAACTCGACCGCGGCCTTCGCCTTCTTGCTCGTCTTGGTCACCGCGAAGGTGGAGCCGCCGAGCATTCCGCTGGCGGGCTTCCCGTCCCAGCTCGGCATGGGGGCCACGGCCCACTTGCCGCTCTGCTCGGGCAGCGTGCCCTTGAGGACACCGGCGCCCCAGGCGGCGCCCAGGTAGCCGACGGTGCCGCCGCTCTTGAGGGAGTTGGTCCACTCGGGGCTGAACGAGGCGTTGGAGCGGATCAGGTCGTCGTCGAGGAGGCCCTGCCAGTAGTCGGCGACCTTGTTGGTGGCCGCGTCGGCGGTGGTGATCTTCCAGGTGTCGCCCTCGGGCTTGTACCACTGGGCGCCGGCCTGCCAGGCCATCGCCTGGAAGGTGGTCGGGTCGTCGGGGAAGAAGGTGCCGATCCGGGCCTTCTTGTCGGCCTTCTTGATCTTCTCGGCGGCCTTGCGGAACTCGTCCCAGGTCTTGGGGACCTCGACGCCGTACTTCTCGAACAGGTCCTTGCGGTAGTAGAAGGACTGCGGCGAGGCGTCGAACGGGACGGCCCAGTTCTTGCCGCCGAGGGTGGTCAGCTCGACCGCCTGCGGGAGCAGCTTCTTGCGGATGTCCTCGGTGAAGTACGCGCCGATGTCCTGGAGCGCGCCCTGGCTGACGTACTCGGGAAGCTGCGGGTACTCGATGGAGACCAGGTCGGGGGCGTTGCCGGCCTTCACCGCGTTGGAGATCTTGGCGTAGCCGCCCGCGTTGCCGGACGGGATCTCCTCGTACACCACCTTGATGTTCTTGTGCGAGGCGTTGAAGGCGTCGACGACCTCCTTGGACCCCTTGGCCCAGCCCCAGAAGGTGATGCTGACGGGCTTGCCGTCGCTTCCGGCGGCTGCGTCGTCGTCCCCGCTGCCGCCACAGGCCGTGAGAAGGGCGAGGGCGGTGGCGGTGCCGACGACGGCGAGGGACGTTCTGCTCGTACTGCGGCTCACAGCGAGGCTCCTGAACTGGCGGCAACATTGGCGTTGGCGGTGATCCTTGGACCAGCCGTGACCGAAGTCAAGAGCGAAAGATCGATTGATCGAAAAAAGATCAGACAAGTTACGTACGGATAGGGTGCGGAATACCCTGCGGAGCCGGGAATCGGCACCCGGGTCCGCATGGGGTCCGCTCGTACGGTTACGGGTGGTTGCGCGCCCCGCAGGAGTCCCGCACCCGTAGCTGCGGCAGCAGCGTCAGATGGCGCCGGGGCGCGCCCGCGCCCTGGCCCAGCCGCTCCACCAGCAGCTCCGTCGCATGGCGGCCCACGTCGCGCTTGGGCGGCGCCACCGCAGTCAGCGGGGTGTCCGCCAGCGCGGCCACCTCGTCGTCGTAGGCGATCAGCGCCAGGTCGTCCGGGACCCGTACGCCCAGCTCGGCCAGGCGCTGCACCACCTGGATCGCGTCCACGTCGTTGTGGACCAGCGCGGCCGTCGCCACCCCGGAGAGCACCGCCTCGCGCAGCGCCCGTACGGCCCGCTCGAAGGCGTCCGGGAAGAGCTCGGACGGCACGGAGTCGATCACGGCCTGCGGGGCGCGCAGCCCGTGCGCCGCCAGGGCCTCCGCGTACCCGGAACGCACCGCGACGGCGGTCGGGGAGTCCGCGCGGGCCATCAGGAGCGGCGCCCCGTGCCCGAGCCGGACGAGATGGCGCACCGCCAGCAGCACCCCGTACGCGTGGTCCGAGCAGACCCGGTCCAGGCCGTCCAGCGGGGAGCCCGCGGCGGGCCGGCGCTCCAGCAGCACCGTCGGCGCGGGCAGCGAGGCGATCCAGTCGCCGAACGCGGCGGGGTCGCCCGGGTCCTGCCAGCCGGGCGCCACCAGCAGCCCCTCGGCGCCCGCCGAGAGCAGCCCCTCGGTGCGCGCCTGGTCCTCCTGCGGCCGGTAGTCGGAGATCCGCAGGACGAGCCGGGCGCCGGCCCGCGCGGCGGCCTCGTGGGCGCCCCGGATGACCTCGGCGAAGTAGTACGTCGAGGAGGGCGCGAGCATGCCGAGGACCGGGCCGCCGCCCGCCGGGCCGGAGCCCGCGCCCGGTCCGGTCGCCGGACCCGCGGCGTCCTGCGGCCAGGAGACCGATCCGTGCACCCGGTCCAGGAGGCCCCGGCCGGCCAGCTCCTCGACGTCCCGCCGCGCGGTGACCGGAGAGACGCCCAGCAGGGTGGCCAGGTCCGAGACCCGGGCCGAGCCCCGCTCCCGTACGAGTCCGAGCAGGCGGTCATGACGTTCGGCAGCACTTTCGCGCACGGCAGCAGTCCCCTCGCAGTTGTGGCCCGTCGCAGGTGGGGCCCGGTCCGAGGGGGTGCCCGACACCCCCGGGGTCCCGGCCGGGGCCGGTGTCCGACCCTAAACCAAGAATGATCGAACGACGGGAGTTTCGATCATTCGGGCGAGATGTATTGACGTTCGATCAAACCGAGTTCAGGATTCCGGCGGTACGGGCCGGCCCCCGCCATCGACTGTTCACTCCCCCCGCCCCTTCGTACGGAGGAATTGTGAGACATCGCATCACCGCCGCCGCGCTCGCGGCCCTGACCACCGCCGGAGCACTGACCGCCGCGGGCCAGACCGCGGCGCAGGCGGCGCCCGCCGCCCGCACCTTCCACGTCGACTGCGTCGCCGACCCGGCCGGCGCCACCGGCAGTGCGAAGCACCCCTGGACCTCGCTCGCCGAGGCCAACGCCCACCCCTACGGACCGGGGGACCGGCTGCTCTTCAAGCGCGGCAGCACCTGCGAAGGCACCCTCGCCCCGACCGGCGGCGGCTCCGCCCGCGCCCCCTTCACCATCGCCGACTACGGCCCCGGCCCGGCCCGCGCCCGGCTCGACGGCAAGGGCGCCCACGACGTCGTCCTGCTCGCCAACACGCAGTACGTGCACCTCAAGGCGCTGGAGATCACCAACGCCGACAACCCCGGCAGCGAGCGCAACGGCGTCCGCCTCCGCCTCACCGACTACGGCGTCGCGCGCGGCTTCGACCTCTCCGGCCTCTACATCCACGACGTGCGCGGCGGCGACTCCAAGACGCTCTCCGGCTCCAGCGCGATCCACATCGCCGTCGAGGGCACCGCCAGGGCGAGCTGGTACGACGGCCTGGACATCGGCCACAACCGCATCGAGGACGTCGACCGCGAGGGCATCTACTTCAAGTCGACCTTCTCCAAGCGCGACCTGGTCGGCGACCAGCAGGACCCGAAGGCGTACCCGGGGGAGTGGACGCCGAGCACCCGGGTCCGCGTCCACCACAACACGCTGAAGTCGCTGGCCGGCGACGGCATGAAGCTGGACACCACCAGTGGCGCCCGTGTCGACCACAACCGGGTCGACGGCTTCCAGCTCCGCTCGCCCTCCGCCAACGCGGGCATCTGGACCTTCAACACCGACGACACCACCGTCGAGCACAACGAGGTCTCCGGCGGCGGCAACACCCACGACGGGATGTCCTTCGACGCCGACGGCGCCTCCCGCAACACCGTCTTCCAGTACAACTACAGCCACGACAACAAGGGCGGCTTCCTGCTGATCTGCCCGTACAGCGGCGCGAAGACCATCGGCACGGTCGCCCGCTACAACGTCAGCCGCGACGACGGCGCCCGCCTCATCCAGAACTGCTGGGGCCCGATCCTCGACACCCGGATCTACAACAACACCTTCCACAACAAGGAGCAGATCCCCGGCTACCTCGTCCAGGACGACGCGGGCAGCCCCGGGACCACCCAGCACGAACTGGCCGTCCGCAACAACGTCTTCGTGAGCGAGGGAACCGGCGGCTACGCCTTCAAGAACCCGACCGCCGGACTCACCTTCGACCACAACGTCTTCCACGGCATCGCGATGACCCGCCCGAACCCCGGCGGCGTCACCGCCGACCCGAAGCTCCTGGGCGACTTCCGGCTCGGCGCCGGCTCGCCCGCCCTCGCCGCCGGAGCCGTCATCGAGGACAACGGCGGCAAGGACTACTTCGGCAACCCGCTGAAGCCCGGAGCCCCCAACATCGGCGCCTACGGGGGACGCGGCGTGCGCTGAGGAAGAACCGGGCGCCACGGAGCCGACGAGCACCACGGAGCCGACGAGTGCCCGCCGGGAAGCGGGTGAGCACTCACCCGGAAGCGGGTGGGTGCTCACCGGCGCGTGGGCGAGCACTCACTGCGGACCGTACTTGCGGCCCGTCCTGGAGGTGACGCCTCCGAGCAGGCCGCGGGGCGTCACCTTCACCAGCCCCATCAGCGCCTTGTAGCGCGGGTCCGGGACCGAGAGCGACTTCCCGCGCGCCAGGTCCGTCAGCGCCGCGTCCACCAGCTTGTCCGCGTCGAGCCACATCCAGCCCGGGATGTTGCCGGTGCCCATTCCGGCCCGCTCGTGGAACTCCGTCCGCACGAACCCCGGGCACAGCGCCATCAGCCGCACCCCCGAACCGGCCAGGTCCTTGGCCGCGCCCTGGGTGAACTGCACGACCCACGCCTTGGACGCGCCGTACGTCCCGCGCGGTACGAAGGCCGCCACCGAGGCCACGTTGACCACCCCGCCGCGCCGGCGCTCGCGCATCGTGGCCGCCGCCGCCGAGGTCAGCCGCAGCACCGCCTCGCAGTGCACCTTCAGCATCTTCAGCTCGTCGGCCATGGGCACGTCCAGATACTGGCCCTTGTTGCCGAACCCGGCGTTGTTGACCAACAGATCCACCGGGTGCCGACGGTCCGTCAGCCGCTCCTCGACCGAGGCGATCCCGTCGTCCTCGGAGAGATCGGCCCGCAGGACGTCGGCCTCGATGCCGTGCCGGTCGTGCAGCTCGGTCGCCTGCTCGCGCAGCCGGTCCTTGTCGCGCGCCACCAGCACCAGGTTGTGCCCGTCGGCCGCGAGCCGCCGCGCGAAGGCGGCACCGATCCCCGCGGTCGCTCCCGTAATCAGTGCAGTCGTCATACGCGGCACGTTAACGCCTGTCCGGTACGCGACGACCGGCTGTCCACGGGCGGCCGCCGCGCACGACGGGGGCGGCCGCCCGTACGAGGCGGTCAGGCGCCCGCCGGGTTCGCGGCAACGTACTCCCGCGCCGCCCGCGCCGCCTCGGGGTGCAGCGCCTCCCCGGCCGCGAGCAGTCCCGGCAGCAGCTCCCGCCGGGTGGTCGAGGCCAGGAACTCCCGCTCCACGGTGACGTCGTGGTCCGGACGGTGCACGATCTCGACCGGGTCACCGGCCCGGACCGCACCCGGTGCTATCACCCGGAGGTAGGCCCCCGGCGCCGCCGCCCGGGTGAACCGCTTGACCCAGCGCGGCTCGTCGAGATGGCCCGCGAACGTACGGCACGGAATCCGACCCGACGTCACCTCCAGCACCAGGTCCGGGCCGATCCGCCAGCGTTCGCCGATCAGCGCGCGGCTCACCTCCACCCCACGGGTCGTCAGGTTCTCGCCGAAGGCGCCGTTGGCCAGCGGCCGGCCCAGCTCCCGGTCCCAGACGTCCAGCTCCTCCCGGGCGAAGGCGTACACCGCCTGGTCGGAGCCGCCGTGATGGCGTAGGTCGCACACCGCGTCCCCGGCCACCCCGCTGCCGCCGGTGCCCTTGGGCCCCGGATCACTGATGTGCACCGGCCCGTCGACGGGCCGCTTGTCCATACCCGTCAGACCGCCGGGGGCATCGCTGTACGGAACGGCCGTCGGCCGTCCCGCGTTCACGGTCAGCAGCGTCGGCCGGGTGGGTTCCATGGATGTCATGCCGGGCACGCTAGCCGCCACGCCCTCAAAGGCGCACCCCGATATCGACGAGGAAGCCCCAAGCGTCGCTTATGGTTGAAGGGTGATCGAAGCCCGTCATCTCCGTGTCCTGCGCGCCGTGGCCGCCACCGGATCGTTCTCCGCCGCCGCCCGTGAGCTGGGCTGCACCCAGCCCGCGGTCAGTCAGCAGATGAAGGCCCTGGAGGGCTCCACGGGCACCCCGCTGCTGATCCGTACCGGCCGCGAGATGCGGCTCACCCAGGCGGGCGAGGCGCTCGTCCGGCACGCCTCCGGCATCCTCGCCGGGCTCACCGCGGCCGAGGAGGAGGTCGCCGCCATCGCCGGGCTGCGGGCCGGCCGGGTCCGGCTCGTCTCGTTCCCCAGCGGCAGCTCCACCCTGGTGCCCGGCGCGCTCGCCGCGCTGCGCGAGGCACACCCCGGCACCCGGGTCTCCCTCGTGGAGGCCGAGCCGCCGCGCTCGGTCGAGATGCTGCGCGAGGGCGACTGCGACATCGCGCTCGCCTTCCGCTACGGCGCGAGCTGCGGCGAATGGGGCGACCTGGTGGTCCGCCCGCTCCTCGTCGACCGGCTGATCGGCCTGGTCCCCGAGGGGCACCGGCTGGCGGACAAGGACGCGGTGGGCATCGCCGAGCTGGCCGACGAGTCGTGGATCGCGGGCTGCCCGCGCTGTCGCCGCCAGCTCGTGGAGGTCTGCGAGGCGTCCGGCTTCACCCCCCGGATCGACTTCGCCACCGACGACTACCCGGCGGTGGTCGGCCTGGTCGGCGCCGGGCTCGGCGTGGCCGTGCTGCCGGAGCTGGCGATCGAGTCGGTACGCCCCAAGGGGGCGCGCACCGTGGCGGTGGAGCCCGCCATCGAACGGGAGATCGTCGCGCTGACCCTGCCCGACCTGGCCCAGGTCCCGGCGGTGGCGGCCACCCTCGACCGGCTGGCCCTGGCCGCCGCCCGCTGAGCGGCGCGCCGGCACAGCGTGGTCCGGTCCCGGTCCGAGCGGGCCGGGACTGTGTGAGGAAACGTTTCTGTGTGCGGGTGGCCGGTGCCGGGATCAGCCGTGCGCCGACGGGGACGGTACGCCCGAGGAGGCCGCCGCCGGGACCAGGCGGCTGCGGGCCCGGCCCATGAGTTCTTCGCGTTCGTCCTCGGTCAGGCCGCCCCACACGCCGTAGGGCTCGCGTACCGCCAGGGCGTGGGCCGCGCACTCGGCGCGCACCGGGCACCGCATGCAGACCTCCTTCGCCGAGTTCTCGCGGGCGCTGCGGGCCGCCCCGCGTTCGCCCTCGGGATGGAAGAAGAGTGAGCTGTCGACCCCGCGGCAGGCCGCCAGCAGCTGCCAGTCCCACAGATCGGCGTTGGGTCCGGGAAGGCGGGAGAAATCTGCCATTGCTTGTCCCCTCGAAACCGTGCTGAGTCGGAAACGTCGTTGTGGTCCGTCGTCGACTGTGCCCACGACCGTACATCTACGGTGTAAGTAGATGTAAATATGACTGATTGCGAATCTATCCACAGACACCAGCAAAAGGGAAGAAAACCCGCTAAATGGGGCATACCTAGCCATGAAGTTTCGGTTGCGGGTTGAATGAACCGCGTCGCTCTCCTCCGTGTACGCGCCCTCACGTAGAGTGCCGAACTCGGTTGCCCACCCCGTAACTCTTTCGAGTGACCGTCGTTGAGAAGGCTGAGGCGGTTGACGGAAAAGCGATCGGGCAGGTGTCCGAGAGTGTCGACCGCACAGGTGACGACTTGTTACAGCCTGGAGGCTCAAGGTGACGCGCATCAGCTGCGGAGGACGGTCATGACATCCGTCCTCGTCTGCGACGACTCCCCGCTTGCCCGAGAAGCGCTCCGTCGCGCGGTCGCGACCGTGCCCGGGGTCGAGCGGGTCACGACGGCGGCCAACGGCGAGGAAGTCCTCCGCCGCTGGGGCGCCGACCGTTCGGATCTGATTCTGATGGACGTACGCATGCCCGGTCTCGGGGGTGTGGAGACGGTGCGGCGGCTGCTCTCCGCCGACCCCGGCGCCAGGATCATCATGCTGACCGTCGCCGAGGACCTGGACGGGGTCGCGCTCGCGGTCGCCGCCGGTGCCCGCGGCTATCTGCACAAGGACGCCTCCCGGGCGGAGCTGCGTGCCACGGTCACCCAGGCGCTGGCCGATCCGACGTGGCGGCTCGCCCCGCGCCGGCTGCGGTCGGCCGAGATGGGTGCCGCGCCCACGCTCACCGCGCGGGAGATCCAGGTGCTCGAAGGCATGAGCCACGGCCGCTCCAACGCGGAGATCGGCCGCGAGCTGTTCCTCTCGGAGGACACGGTGAAGACGCATGCCAGGCGGCTGTTCAAGAAGCTCGGCGCCTCGGACCGGGCGCACGCGGTGGCCCTCGGCTTCCGCTGGGGCCTGGTCCGCTGAGGTCCGGCCGCGGCCGGCGGCCGGCCGTGTCCCCGTCCGCGTACCGGCGGGCGGGGCGACGCGACCGGTCGGCGCCGCACGGGTTCCGCGCCGGCCGCGGAGCCCGTCGCGCCGCCGGTATGTGACGCTTCCCGGCCGATGCCGCATCCTTGAGACGTGGAGTTCCTCGGGAACGATTCGGTCGAGCGGAAGGGGAGGGCGCAGGACATGACTTCCGGCGCACCCGCTCATAACGCTTCGGTGCACAACTCCGGACGCGGCGGCACGGACGACGCGGCTCCGAGGCACCATGGTCCGATGCGCGACGACGAGACGACGGGGATCGGCGCCCTGGTGCACCGCGCCGTCGAGGGCGACGCGCAGGCCACGCACGACCTGCTGGCCCATGTCCACCCGCTCGCGCTGCGCTACTGCCGGTCGCGGCTGAACCGGCTGCCCGGTGACGCCCGCCACTTCGTCGAGGACCTGGCGCAGGAGGTCTGCGTGGCGGTGCTGATGGCGCTGCCCCGCTACAAGGACACCGGCAGGCCCTTCGAGGCGTTCGTGTTCGCCATCGCGGGCCACAAGGTCGCCGACCTCCAACGGGCCGCCATGCGGCACCCGGGGTCGACGGCCGTGCCGTCCGACGAGATGCCCGAGCGGCCGGACGACTCGCTCGGGCCCGAGGAGCGCGCCCTGCTCAGCAGCGACGCGGCCTGGGCCAAGAAGCTCCTCGCCAACCTTCCGGACAACCAGCGCGAGCTGCTCGTCCTCCGGGTCGCCGTGGGGCTGACCGCCGAGGAGACCGGGCAGATGCTGGGCATGTCCCCGGGCGCGGTCCGGGTCGCCCAGCACCGGGCCCTGAGCAGACTGCGGGCCCTCGCCGAGCAGTAACGGAAGCGGCCGAGCCGGGTCCGGGGCCGCTACGGGGGTTCGCGCGGCGGGGCCGTGCCGACCCCGTACGAAGCTACAGAACCTCCAGGTGATCTTGTTCGTGGAATGAGACGCGTCCGAAGGCCGTTAGCATGGACATCCGCACCGATCAAGGCCATTTGGGGAAGGTGTCATGACTGCAAACGTCGACGGAGTGCCCGAGAAATTCGCGACGCTCGGGCTGACATACGACGACGTGCTGCTGCTGCCCGGCGCATCCGAAGTGCTGCCCAACGCGGTCGACACCTCGTCCCGGATCTCCCGCAACGTGCGCGTGAACATCCCGCTGCTCTCGGCGGCGATGGACAAGGTCACCGAGTCCCGCATGGCGATTGCCATGGCGCGGCAGGGCGGCGTCGGCGTGCTGCACCGCAACCTGTCCATCGAGGACCAGGTCAACCAGGTCGACCTCGTGAAGCGCTCCGAGTCCGGCATGGTGACCGACCCGATCACCGTCCACCCGGACGCGACGCTGGCCGAGGCCGACGCGCTGTGCGCCAAGTTCCGCATCAGCGGCGTCCCGGTCACCGACCCCGCGGGCAAGCTGCTCGGCATCGTCACCAACCGCGACATGGCCTTCGAGACCGACCGCGGCCGCCAGGTGCGCGAGGTCATGACGCCGATGCCGCTGGTCACCGGCAAGGTGGGCATCTCCGGCGTGGACGCCATGGAGCTGCTGCGCCGCCACAAGATCGAGAAGCTTCCGCTGGTCGACGACACGGGCGTGCTCAAGGGCCTCATCACGGTCAAGGACTTCGTGAAGGCCGAGCAGTACCCGAACGCGGCCAAGGACTCCGAGGGCCGCCTCCTCGTCGGCGCGGCCGTCGGTGCCAGCCCCGAGGCCCTGGAGCGCGCCCAGGCGCTGGCCGGGGCGGGCGTCGACTTCCTCATCGTCGACACCTCGCACGGCCACAACAGCAACGCGCTGAACTGGATGGCGAAGATCAAGTCCAGCGTCGGCGTCGACGTCATCGGCGGCAACGTCGCGACGCGCGACGGCGCCCAGGCCCTGATCGACGCCGGTGTCGACGGCGTGAAGGTCGGCGTGGGCCCCGGCTCGATCTGCACCACCCGCGTGGTCGCCGGCATCGGCGTCCCGCAGGTCACCGCGATCTACGAGGCCGCCCTCGCCGCCCGCGCGGCCGGCGTCCCGGTCATCGGCGACGGCGGCCTGCAGTACTCCGGCGACATCGGCAAGGCGCTCGCCGCCGGTGCCGACACGGTCATGCTGGGCAGCCTCCTCGCGGGCTGCGAGGAGTCCCCGGGCGAGCTGCTCTTCATCAACGGCAAGCAGTTCAAGTCGTACCGGGGCATGGGCTCGCTCGGCGCGATGCAGAGCCGCGGCCAGGGCCGCTCGTACTCCAAGGACCGCTACTTCCAGGCCGACGTGGCCTCGGACGACAAGCTCGTGCCCGAGGGCATCGAGGGCCAGGTGCCCTACCGGGGTCCGCTCGCCAACGTGCTGCACCAGCTCGTCGGCGGTCTGCGCCAGACCATGGGCTACGTGGGCGCCGCCTCCGTCGACGAGATGGAGACCAAGGGCCGCTTCGTCCGGATCACGTCCGCGGGTCTCAAGGAGAGCCACCCGCACGACATCCAGATGACGGTCGAGGCGCCGAACTACAGCAGGAAGTAACGCGCCGACGCAGCCGAGGGGCGGCCGGGGTTCTCCCCGGACCGCCCCTCAGCCGTGTGTCGGGGATACTGGACAGCGCAGACGTAGAGGGAAAGGCCACACCATCGTGACTGAGATCGAGATCGGGCGCGGCAAGCGCGGCCGCCGGGCGTACGCATTCGACGACATCGCCGTCGTGCCGAGCCGTCGCACCCGCGACCCGAAGGAGGTCTCGATCGCCTGGCAGATCGACGCCTACCGCTTCGAGCTTCCGTTCCTGGCCGCTCCCATGGACTCGGTGGTCTCCCCGCAGACCGCGATCCGCATCGGCGAGATGGGCGGTCTCGGCGTCCTCAACCTGGAAGGGCTGTGGACCCGGCACGCCGACCCGCAGCCGCTGCTCGACGAGATCGCCGAGATGCCCGTCGAGTCGGCCACCCGCCGCCTCCAGGAGATCTACTCCGCGCCGATCCAGGAGGAGCTGATCGGGCAGCGCATCAAGGAGGTGCGCGACGCCGGTGTGGTCACCGCCGCCGCGCTCTCCCCGCAGCGCACCGCGCAGTTCTCCAAGGCCGTCGTCGACGCGGGCGTGGACATCTTCGTGATCCGCGGTACGACGGTCTCCGCCGAGCACGTCTCGGGCGCCGCCGAGCCGCTCAACCTGAAGCAGTTCATCTACGAGCTGGACGTCCCGGTGATCGTCGGCGGCTGCGCCACGTACACCGCGGCCCTGCACCTGATGCGGACCGGCGCGGCCGGGGTGCTCGTCGGCTTCGGCGGCGGCGCCGCGCACACCACGCGCAACGTCTTCGGCATCCAGGTCCCGATGGCGACCGCGGTCGCCGACGTGGCCGGTGCCCGCCGCGACTACATGGACGAGTCCGGCGGCCGGTACGTGCACGTGATCGCGGACGGCGGCGTCGGCTGGTCGGGCGACCTGCCCAAGGCCATCGCCTGCGGCGCGGACGCCGTGATGATGGGCTCCCCGCTGGCCCGTGCCACGGACGCGCCGGGCCGGGGCCGCCACTGGGGCATGGAGGCCGTCCACGAGGACGTGCCGCGCGGCAAGCTGGTGGACCTGGGCTCGGTCGGCACCACCGAGGAGGTCCTGACCGGCCCCTCGCACACCCCCGACGGCTCGATGAACATCTTCGGCGCGCTGCGCCGGGCGATGGCGACGACGGGCTACAGCGACCTCAAGGAGTTCCAGCGCGTCGAGGTCACGGTGGCGGACTCGCAGCACCGCCGCTGATTCCTTCACGTACGACGGGAGGGCCCGGACCGCGCACGACGTGCGGTCCGGGCCCTCCGTTCGTCTGTGCGGTCAGCCCGCGGCCTTCTTGCTGCCGGAGAACGCGGCGACGGCCGCGATGGCGAAGAAGACGTACGTCAGGAAGTTCGAGTCGGCCTTCCACGCCTCGTTCAGCAGGCTGAAGTGGTCGAAGAACAGCTCGGAGACGGTGACCGGGAGCTTCTTGGCGGCGATCGTCGCCTCGCCGAGGAGCTGGCCGAAGTAGACGGCGACCAGCGACAGCACGGCGCTGACGACCGGCAGGGCGGGGTTGCGCCCGCCGACCTTGCCGGAGGCGAAGCCGACGAGGAAGCCGACGCCCACGGCCGCGTAGCCGATCTCGCGCTCGATGGCGCCGATCAGGACGCCGTAGAGGGCACCGGCGACCACGGCCGCGACGACCGCGGCGGCCAGGCCGAGGCCGACGTTGTCGCGGACCGGGGCCGGCGGCGGGGCGTACGGGGCGCCGCCGAACGGGGCGCCCTGCTGGCCGCCCGCGAACGGGTTGCCGGACGGGGCGGCCGGCGGCTGACCCGGCTGGCCCTGCTGGCCGGCGAACGGGTTGCCGCCGCCGGGCTGGGCGTCGTGGGGCTGCTGAGGCGGCGGCACGGACTGGCTCATGGTGGGATCCCCCCTGGCTGAAACGCACCTGTGTGCGATGAGTGACGCCGCAGGCTAGCAGCCGTCTGTGACATCGCCCACCGAAATGGGGGGAGCGGGATCCCTCAGAGCCGGTGCGCCGCCCCCGCCGGGGTCGCGCCGCGGGTGTCCAGGAGGAGCTGGGCCTTCACCGCGAGCCCCTGGAGGTCGTAGGTCCGGTGGTGCTGGAGCAGCACCGTGAGGTCGGCGCCGGCCGCCGCCTCGTACAGCGAGTCGGCGCGCGGGACCGGCAGCTCGCGGACCCGCCAGTCGTGGACGTACGGGTCGTGGTAACCGATCTGGGCGCCCATGTCCATCAGCCGGTTCGCGATCTCCCGGGCCGGGGCGCCCTCCTGGTCGGCCAGGTCGGGCTTGTACGTGACCCCGAGCAGCAGCACCCGGGCGCCGCGCACGGACTTGCCGTGCTCGTTCAGCAGGGTGGCGCAGCGCTGGATCACGTACCGGGGCATCCGGTCGTTGATCTCCTGGGCCAGCGAGACCATCCGCAGCGGGTGACCGGGGGTGCGGGTGTGGTACGGGAGGTAGCCGGGGTCCACGGGGGCGCCGTGGCCGCCGACGCCGGGGCCGGGCCGGAAGGGCTGGAACCCGAAGGGCTTGGTCTCGGCGCACCGGATGACGTCCCACAGATCGACCCCGAGGTCGTGGCAGAGCACCGCCATCTCGTTGACCAGGGCGATGTTGACGTGCCGGAAGTTGGTCTCCAGGACCTTGGTCATCTCGGCCTCGCGCGGTCCGCGGGCGCGGACGACCTTGTCGGTGAGCCGGTTGTAGAAGGCGGCGGCCGATTCGGTGCAGGCGGGGGTGAGGCCGCCGATGACCTTGGGGGTGTTGGCGTAGCCGTGGGTCCGGCTGCCGGGGTCGAGGCGGCCGGGGGAGCAGGCGAGGTGGAAGTCGCGGCCGGCCCGCAGCCCGGAGCCCTCTTCGAGCAGCGGCCGCAGGTAGTCCTCGGTGGTGCCCGGCGGCACGGCCGACTCCAGCAGGACGGTGGTGTGCGGGCGCAGCCGGGCGGCGAGCGCGCGGGCCGCGTCGCCGACGGCGGTCAGGTCGAGGGAGTGGTCGGCGCCGAGCGGGGTGGGCGCGCAGATCACCGCGGTTCGGACCCGGCCCAGCTCGGCCGGGTCGGTGGTGGGCCGGAAGCCCCGTGAGAGCATCCGGCGGATCTCGGAGGCGGTGAGCGACCCCTCGACGGGGGTGCGGCCCGCGGCGAGTTCGGTGCAGGCGCGCGGGTCGATGTCGTAGCCGACCGTCTGCACGCCCGCGGTGACGGCGGCCTGGGCGAGCGGCAGGCCGAGGTGGCCGAGTCCGATGACTGCGAGGTCTGCGGGCATGAGGACGGCCGTCCTTCCCGGTCGGTCTATGACATGAGGGCAGAAAGCGCAACCGCTGTGGACAGCGCAATGTAACACTAGGCTTATATATGACCTATATGTCGCATTGTTGACCGCCTGTCGTCCTGGTGTTTTCCACAGGCGGTGGCCGAAGTCGGGGACGGCGGACAGAATCGAGAGGTGGGCACGGCGCGCAGACCGCCCGGTCGGCGGCTGCCCGCGTGCCGGACCACCCCGATCCACCCGGGAGGCAGCAGTGAGGACAGCGACACTGGGACCCGCGGAGCGTGCCGAGGCGCTGGCCGCGATGGCCGAGCGCGAACTGGACGTGCTGGTCGTGGGAGCGGGCGTGGTCGGCGCCGGCACGGCGTTGGACGCGGCGACGCGAGGGCTCGCCACGGGCCTGGTCGAGGCGCGGGACTGGGCCTCCGGCACGTCGAGCAGATCGAGCAAGCTGATCCACGGCGGGCTGCGCTATCTGGAGATGCTCGACTTCGCGCTGGTCCGGGAGGCGCTGAAGGAGCGCGGGCTGCTGCTGCAACGGCTGGCCCCGCACCTGGTGAAGCCGGTGCCCTTCCTGTACCCCTTGCAGCACAAGGGGTGGGAGCGGTTCTACGCGGGCTCCGGCGTGGCGCTCTACGACGCGATGTCGGTGTCGTCGGGCCATGGCCGCGGCCTTCCCGTCCACCGGCACCTCTCCCGCCGCCACGCGCTGCGGGTCGCCCCGGCGCTGCGGAAGGACGCGCTGGTCGGGGCCCTGCAGTACTACGACGCCCAGATGGACGACGCCCGTTACGTGGCCACCCTGGTGCGCACCGCCGCCGGGTACGGCGCGCGGGTGGCCAACCGGGCGCGGGTGATCGGCTTCCTCCGGGAGGGCGAGCGGGTGGTCGGTGCCCGGGTGCAGGACGTCGAGGCGGGCGGGGAGTACGAGGTCAGGGCCAAACAGGTGGTCAACGCCACCGGGGTCTGGACGGACGACACCCAGGCACTGATCGGCGAGCGCGGGCAGTTCCACGTCCGGGCCTCCAAGGGGATCCACCTGGTCGTTCCCAAGGACCGCATCCACTCCTCGTCGGGCCTGATCCTGCGCACCGAGAAGTCCGTCCTCTTCGTGATCCCGTGGGGGCGGCACTGGATCATCGGCACGACGGACACCGACTGGGACCTGGACAAGGCGCACCCGGCGGCGTCCAGCGCCGACATCGACTATCTCCTCGAACACGTCAACTCGGTCCTCGCCACGCCGCTGACCAGGGACGACGTGCAGGGGGTCTATGCCGGGCTGCGACCGCTGCTGGCCGGCGAGTCCGACGCCACGAGCAAGCTCTCCCGCGAGCACACGGTGGCCCATCCGCTGCCCGGCCTGGTGGTCGTGGCGGGCGGGAAGTACACCACGTACCGGGTGATGGCGAAGGACGCCGTGGACGAGGCGGTGCACGGGCTGGACCAGCGGGTGGCGGCCTGCGTCACCGAGGAGATCCCGCTGCTGGGCGCGGAGGGCTACCCGGCCCTGTGGAACGCCCGCGCCAGGATCGCGGCCCGCACCGGACTGCACGTCGCCCGGCTGGAGCATCTGCTCAACCGCTACGGCTCGATGACCGAGCAGGTCCTGGAGCTGATAGTCGCCGATCCGGAACTGGGCGAGCCGCTGCCCGCGGCGGACGACTACCTGAAGGCGGAGATCGTCTACGCCGCCTCGCACGAGGGCGCCCGCCACCTCGACGACGTGCTGACCCGCCGCACCCGGATCTCCATAGAGACCTTCGACCGGGGCACGCACAGCGCCAGACTCTGCGCGGAGCTGATGGCTCCGGTGCTGGGCTGGGACGCGGGCCAGATCGACCGCGAGGTCGAGCACTACGAGAAGCGGGTGGAGGCGGAACGGGAGTCGCAGCTCCAGCCCGACGACCTCACGGCCGACGCGGCCCGGCTCGGCGCTCCGGACATCGTCCCGATCTAGAGAGCCCCCGGCCGGGGGGTTCCCGGCCGGGGGGTTCCCGGCTCGGGGTTCTCCGGGCAGAACTCCGCGTCCAGCAGTGCGGGTTCGAGCGTGTCGGCGTCGGTGAGGGTGTCCGTGTCGATGCGGTAGGTCAGGGTGTGCCGTCCGTCCCGGGTGGTGGCGGTACGGACGTAACTGCCCGTGATGCGTCCGTTGTGCCCCCAGACGGTGATGCCGCAGGAGAGCTTCTCCGGGTAGAGGCCCAGGCCGTAGACGCCGTGCGTGGCCCGGGTGTCCGTCATCAGGGCGAGCTGGGCGGGGGCGAGGAGGCGGCCGCCCAGCAGGGCCGCGTAGAAGCGGTTCAGGTCGTCGAGCGTGGAGACGAGGGAGCCGGCCGCGCCCGCCGCGCGCGGGTCGAGCGTGGTGACGTCGCGGAGGGCGCCGTCGTCCGGGTCCCGGGTGTAGGCCCGGCCGTGCGGGGCGGGCAGTTCGGTGCGGGCGCCCGGGAAGGAGGTGCCGGTGAGGCGGAGCGGGGTGATGACGCGGTCGCGGACCTCGGCGGCGTAGTCGTGTCCGGTGACCCGTTGGACGACGAGTCCGAGGACCGCGTAGTCGGTGTTGGAGTAGGCGTAGCGGCCGGGCGCGCCCGTCGGAGGGTGGGCCAGGGCGGTGCGGACCGCCTCGGCGCCGGAGCGGGGGCGGGCCGAGGGGTCGGCGGTGTAGTCGTAGAGGCCGCTGGTGTGGTCGAGCAGTCGGCGCAGGGAGATCCGGCGGCCGTCGTTGCCGTGCCCGCGGATCAGCCCCGGCAGCAGCCGTTCCACCGGGTCCGACAGCCGCAGCCGGCCCTCCTGCACGAGCTGGAGCACGACGGTGGCGACGAAGGTCTTGGTGATGCTGCCCGCCCGGAACCGGTCCGCCGCCCGGATGTTGGGCCCCGTCGAGCGGTAGGTGCCGTACCGTGCGGGGGAGGAGCCGCGGGCCAGCAGCGCCGCGGTGGGCGCACCGCCCTCGGCGACGAGCCGGGGAAGGTGGGCGGCCGCGGGAGTGAGGTGTGGTTCGCTGGGCAGGCGTGTCGTCCCCAGGCCGAGGAGCGCCAGCGCCAGCGGGGCGGCGAGCAGCGCTCGGGGTATCGGCATGGCGGGGATTCCCTTTCTCCGGGCCCATCATGACGCGCCCGCGGACCCGGCACCACGACCGGCGCCGGGGTGAGGGACAATGAACGCTCTGCCAGGGCGGGTTGATCGCAGAGGGGACGCATGTCGGAGGCGGAGCAGGCACGGGAGCCCCAACGGGACAAGGAAGGACGTCTCCTCGCGGGGCGGTACCGGCTCGGGGAGGTGCTCGGCCGGGGCGGTATGGGCACGGTCTGGCGTGCCGTCGACGAGACGCTGGGCCGCACGGTCGCGGTCAAGGAACTGCGGTTTCCCTCGGCCATCGACGACGACGAGAAGCGACGGCTGATCACGCGCACGCTGCGTGAGGCGAAGGCGATCGCCCGGATCCGCAACAACGGCGCGGTGACGGTCTACGACGTGGTCGACGAGGACGACCGCCCGTGGATCGTGATGGAGCTCATCGAGGGCAAGTCCCTCGCCGAAGCGGTGCGCGAGGACGGCGTTCTGACGCCGCGACGGGCGGCCGAGGTCGGCCTCGCGATACTCGACGTGCTCAGATCGGCGCACCGCGAGGGCATCCTGCACCGCGATGTGAAGCCGTCCAACGTACTGATCGCCGAGGACGGCCGGGTCGTGCTGACCGACTTCGGCATCGCCCAGGTCGAGGGCGACCCCTCGGTCACCTCGACCGGCATGCTCGTCGGCGCCCCGTCGTACATCTCGCCCGAGCGCGCCCGGGGCCACAAGCCGGGGCCGCCCGCCGACCTCTGGTCGCTCGGCGGTCTGCTGTACGCGAGCGTCGAGGGCTCCCCGCCGTACGACAAGGGATCGGCCATCGCCACCCTGACCGCGGTGATGACCGAGCCGCTCGACCCGCCGAAGAACGCCGGTCCGCTGACGGACGTCATCTACGGGCTCCTCGCCAAGGACCCCGAGCAGCGGCTCGACGACGAGGGCGCCCGTGCCCTCCTCAACGACGTGATCCACGCGCCGGAGAAGTCGGAGCCGGCCCCGCCGCCGGCCGAGGCCACCCGGATCATGGCGCTGCCCACGGCCCCGCCCGAGTCCCGGCCCAAGGCCGCGCCGAACGCGGCGGAGCAGGGCGAGGGCACGCGGGACCGGCTGCGCGGCGCCCTCCGCTCGGTACGGAACGCGAAGCCGGCCGCGGCGGCCGGGACGGCGGCGACCACCGCCACGCCCTCGACGGCTCCCGCCCCGGCGGCGAAGGCCGGTAACGGGGCAGGCGCGGCCACCCCCGCCAAGCCCGCCGCCCCGCCCCGCCCGGCCCCGGCGTCGTCTGCGCCGCCGGCCCCGCCGCGCGCCTCCCTCACGGACGTGGTCCCGCGCCGCACCCTGGCGATCATCGCGGCGGTGATCGTGCTCGCCGTGATCGGTACCGTCGTCGCCCTCTCGTCCGGCGGGGACGACAAGAACGACGGAGCCAAGAGCGGGAGCGACGCGCCCGTCTCCACCGGTCCCTCGAAGACGGCCGACGGCGCCGCCGAGCCCGACAGCGGCACCGGCGGCGGCAAGGGCCAGGACCAGAAGGGCGACCAGGGCCGGGGCGGCAACGGCGGTCAGGACCAGAACCAGGGCCAGAAGGGCGACGGGAACGGCAAGGAGGACGGCAAGCAGGGCGACGCGCTGCCGGACGACTACCGCAAGGTCACCAGCAAGAAGTTCCACTTCAGCCTGGCCATGCCCGAGGAATTCCGGTTCGACAAGATCGCGGGAGCCAACTCCGGCGCCATCTACAACGAGGACGGCGACTACCCCCGCATCCAGATCGACTTCACCCGTTCCCCCGGCGGCGACGCGGCCGGGGCCTGGAACGCCGCGCGGGCCGGTGTCGCCGCCACCAGCAACGGCTACCGCCACCTGGGCATAAAGAAGGTCGACTACAACGGCTACCCGACCGTCGCGGACTGGCAGTTCGAGCGCAACCAGCAGGGCCACCGCATCCGGGTGCTCAACCGGGGCTTCAAGGTCGACTCCTCCCACGGCTACGCGATCATGATCAGCTGCAAGGCCGACAAGTGGAACGACGAGGAGTGCCGGACGCTGCGCAGGACCGCGTTCGACACCTTCAAGCCCCTCGACTGACCGGGGCCCGCCCGCAACGGGCGGGTGGCGGCGGCCGGGATACGGGGACCCGGCGGCACGGCCGCCGCTCGCCCCGTATCGTGGGGGCCGAGGGCCGCATGCGGCCGACCGGCCGTACCGACAAGTCAACCGCGGGGTGTGCCGCCCCTGTTGACGGGTAGACCGCGGCCAGGGACCGGCACGGTCTTCGTGGCTGGGGGACAGCGCGCTCTGGGGAGGCGTCGTGGACGACTACGCGGGTCGGGTGCTCGCCGACCGCTACCGCCTTCCGCTGTCTTCGGACGACCTGTACGAAACGGTCGAGACCCGGGCGTTCGACACCTACAGCGGGCAGGAAGTCCTGGTCCGGCAGGTGCCGTTGCCCGAGGTGGTGGACGCCGAGGTGCTCGACGCCGACGGCCCGGCCCCGGCCGCCGGTCGGCCCGGTGCCCGGGGCGCGGGCGGGCCCGTCGATCCGGTCGTCCGGCGTGCGGTGGAGGCGGCGCGGGAGGCGGCCCGGGTCCCCGACCACCCCCGGCTCGACCAGGTCTTCGACGTGTTCGCCCAGGAGGGCTCGCTCTGGATCGTGAGCGAGCTCGTCGAGGCCCGCCCGCTCGCCGCCCTGCTCGCCGAGCGCCCGCTCACCCCCTTCCGGGCCGCCGAGATCGGCTCCGACGTGCTGGCCGCCCTGCGGGTGCTCCACGCCCACGGCTGGACCCACCGGAACATCACCGTCCGTACGGTGCTGATCTGCGACGACGGCCGGGTGGTGCTGACCGGGCTGGCGGCCGGGGCGGCCGAGGAGGCGCTCTGCGGATACGTGTCGACCCCGGCCACCGAGGACGACGGATACGGCGCGTACGACGACGAGCGCGGCACGTACGACGAGTACGGCGACGCGTACGACGCCGAGGGCGAAGGCGCCGACGGTGACGACGGCGGCGGGTTCGACGAGCGGGACGGCGGGCTCCGCGACGGGAGCGGGTTCGCCCGCCCGGCGCCCGACGCCGGGCCGGCCGGGATCTTCGCCCCGCCCCGGCCGCTGGTGCCGCCCGCCCCCGCTCCGCCGGCCGAGATGCCCGCCCCGCGCGACCCGGCGGCGATAGAGCCGTCCCGGCCGGAGACGGGCCGGGGCGCGCCCGAGGACGGGGCCGCGCCGGCCCGGGCCGGGCGCCCCGGAGCCATCGCCGCGTACCGGGCCGGTGCCCTGGCCGCCGCCCGGGTCAGCGAGGACCGGCGGCGCGCCGAGTCGGAGGAGACCGGCAACCTGCCGGTGCAGCGCTCCGTGCGACCGGCGGAGGCGGACCGGACCGACCAGTTCCGGAAGATCCCCGCGGGCGGCTCCCAGGCCCTGCCCGTGCAGCGGACCGCGCAGCCTCCCGCCCGGCCTGCCGCCCCGCCTTCCGCGCAGCCGGAGCGGGCGGGCGGCTGGGACGAGGACGGCACGGGCGGCCGTACCGGCTCCGGCTACCGGGGCCCCGCCACCCCGCTCGCGGCCGAGCGCGCCCGGCAGACCAGGATCGCCGTGGTCGGCGCGGTCACCGAGCGCTGGGCGCCCGAGCAGGGCGGCCCGGTCCACGAGAACTGGCGGCTGGCCCCGCCGATCGGCCCCGCCACCGACCTCTGGGCGCTGGGCGCCCTGCTCTACCGCGCGGTCCAGGGCCATGCCCCGTACCCCGAGGAGAGCGCCGCCGAGCTCGTCCAGATGGTCTGCGGCGAGCCGCCCGCCTTCGCCGAGGAGTGCGGTCCGCTGCGCCCCGTCGTCGAGTCCCTGCTGCGCCAGGACCCCACCGAGCGGCCCGACGTCGAGGAGCTGAGCGGCTGGCTGCGCTCCCTGGTGCGCTCGGCGCCCGAGCCGGAGGCCGGGCTGGACGTCGTACCGCTGCCCTCCGCCGACACCGGCCGGCTCCCCGTCGTGCGGCGCCGGGGCGAGCTGGTCCGCCGGCGGCGCGGCAAGGGCGCCGCCCACGGCCGCCACCGGCACGCCCGGGGGAGGGCCGAGCGGCAGGAGACGCCGCTCAGCGAACTGCTCGACCAGCCCGCCCGGCCCCCCGAGCCGCCCCACCCCTCGTACGAACCGCGCGAGCCCAGGCCCTCGAAGGCGCCGCGCACCCCGTCCCGCTCCCGTTCCGGGGACGACGACGGCGGGCGCTCGCCCCGGCGGCTCGGGCGGCTGCTCCTGGTGCTGATCCTGCTGGTGCTCGTCGCCGCCGTCGCGTACGCCGTGGTGTTCATGCCGAAGGCGGGCGAGTCCGGTCCCGGCGCGGCCGCCCCGGGGGTCTCCGGTACGCCGGAGCCGGGCACCGGCGGGCAGGACGGCGACACCTCCCCGGCCACGCCCGGCGAGCAGCAGCCGCAGACCAGCCGCTCCGCCGCCGCCCTCGCCTCCGGCTACACCCTCCGCAAGGACCCCGAGGGGTTCGAGGTCGGCGTCCTCAAGGGCTGGCAGCGCACCCCGGCCAACGCGGACCGTCAGATCCGCTACGGCAGCGGCGGCTTCAGCCTGCTCGTCGTCCCCGGCCGGGACGCCGTCGAGTCCGCGGGCGGCGACCCGCTGGCGTACCAGGCGGACAAGGAGCGGGAGTTGCAGCAGTTCCGCGACTCCGAATGGTCCGGGTCGAGCGGGCTGCGCCGGATCGACGTGGGCCGACAGGCGATGGCGGAGGGCCAGTTCACCTGGCGCGACGCGGCCGGCCGGTCGGTGTACGCCCGCAATCTGGTGATGGTGGTCAACGGCCGCTACCACGTCGTCCAGGTCATCGGCCCGGAGGGCGAGCGCGACAAGGTGACGGAGATCTACGAACAGGCCATCGCCTCCTACCGGGTGACGGGCTGACGCCTCTGCGTACACCGCGCGCCCCGATCCGGGCCACCGGCGGAGCGACAAGCATCACAGTGCGGTCTCTTGGGTGGTGCGAGGTTCCGTGGCCGCTGGTCCGCTCCGTAATCTGGCAGCCGAGTAAACGGGGCGGGGCGGGGATGACGTGGACCGATCACAGAGCACGGAAGCGGGACTGCTGCTGGCCGGGAGGTACCGGCTGGGCGAGGTTCTCGGGCGCGGCGGCATGGGGAAGGTCTGGCGCGCACACGACGAGCTCCTGCACCGTACGGTCGCGGTCAAGGAGCTGACCGCGGCGCTCTACGCCGCCGAGGCCGACCGGGCCGTGCTGCACGCCCGTACGCAGAAGGAGGCGCGCGCGGCCGCCCGGATCACCCACCCGGGCGTGGTGACCGTGCACGACGTCCTGGAGTACGACCAGCGGCCCTGGATCGTCATGCAGTACGTGGACGGTCCCTCGCTCGCCGACGCCGCCAAGGAGAGCGGCGAGGTGGAGCCGCGCGAGGCCGCCCGGATAGGTCTCCACGTCCTGAGCGCCCTGCGCGCCGCGCACGCGGCGGGGGTCCTGCACCGCGATGTGAAGCCGGGGAACGTGCTCCTCGCCAAGGATGGCCAGGTGCTGCTCACCGACTTCGGGATCGCCGCCATCGAGGGCGACTCCACCATCACCCGGACCGGCGAACTGGTCGGCTCCATCGACTACCTGGCGCCCGAGCGGGTCCGCGGCGCCGACCCCGGCCCCGCCTCCGACCTGTGGTCGCTGGGCGCCACGCTCTACACCGCGGTCGAGGGCGGCTCGCCGTTCCGCCGTACGTCCCCGATCTCCACCATGCAGGCGGTCGTCGCCGAGGAGCCCCCGCCGCCCCGCCGGGCGGGCGCGCTGGGCCCGGTGATCACCGCGCTGCTGCGCAAGGAACCGGACGAGCGCCCGTCGGCCGCCGAGACGGAGCGGATGCTGCTGGACGCCATGGAGGGGCGCGAGCCCGTTGCGGCGCAGGCGTACGTGCCGACGCAGGTCGTTCCGGACGAGATGCTGCGCTCCCTGGGGCCGGACGGCTCCGGCACCACGCGGCTGCCGCAGCAGGCGGCCGAGGCCCCGCCCGCCGTCCCCACGCCGACCGCCGTCGGCCCGGCCGCGGCCCCGGCCCAGGCACCCCGGCGCGGCCGCTGGCGCACTGCCGTCCTGGTCGTGCTGGCCGCGGCGCTGGTCGGCGGCGGGGCGGGGCTCGCCGCGATGAAGCTCTCGGACCGTGCGGACAGGAGCACCGAGCGGGGCGCGGCGGCCGCCGGCCCCGTCGACATCGGGGACCCCGCGCCGCCGAAGTCCCAGTCGCCCGAGCCCGGCAAGAGCCCGGAAGGCACGAAGAAGCCCAAGGCCGTACCCGACGGCTGGCACCGGGTGGACGACCCGGAGGGCTTCAGCCTGGCCGTGCCCGACGGCTGGGAGCGCCGGACGGAGGGCAACCAGATCGACTACACCCCGGACGGCGGGCTGCACTACATCCGGATCAGCGTCGACCCGTCGCCCGACTTCGACAACCCGTACGCACACGCGCAGAACCTGGAGCGGCAGCTCGCCGAACGGCTCCCCAGCTATCAGCGGCGGGCCCTGGAGTCCAACATCTACCGGGACCAGCCGGGGGCGGTCTGGGAGTTCTCCTGGACCGAGACCAAGAACCACTCCGGTCCGCGCCACGCGATCGACCAGCTCTACTTCGGCGAGAACGGCGGCCCGGAGTACGGGCTGTACATGACGGGTCCGGAGGAGGACTGGGAGACGACGCGGGAGCAGTTCGACACGATCCTGCGCAGCTGGCGCGCCCCGGAGGGATCCGGCTGAGATCCCGCTGATCAGGGGCTTTGTTGCCAGTGATCGCTGGCTCGTTTGTGGGGAGTGTGAAAACCCGTTACCCACGGGTACCCAAAGCGTGCGGCTGGACGTACTCTCGCCCTCATGACGGACTCGCAGGCCCCTACGTCCACCTCCGCCGCCCCGCTCGGCACCAACCCGGTGGCCGCCGCCCCCAAGGGCGCGCGCACCGCCGCCGATGTGGTGACCCCGGAGGTGGTCGCCCAGCTGACCCGGGGGGTGGCCGGTTCGGGCCGCACCGCCAACCACACCCCCTTCACCGGGGAGAAGCTGGCCGACCTCCCGGAGTCCACTCCCGAGGACGTGGCGGACGCCTTCGCGCGGGCCCGCGCCGCCCAGCCCGCCTGGGCCGCGACGCCGGTCCGCGCCCGCGCCGCCGTCCTGCTCCGCTTCCACGACCTGGTGATCAGCCGCCAGGCCGAGGTGCTCGACCTGATCCAGCTGGAGACCGGCAAGGCCCGGCTGCACGCCCACGAGGAGGTGCAGGCCGTCGCCGTCGCGGCCCGCCACTACGGGCGCCGGGCCGCCGCCTACCTGAAGCCGAAGCGGCACACCGGGGTCGTCCCGACCCTCACCAAGGTCACCGAGCTGCGTCAGCCGCGCGGCGTCGTCGGCCAGATCGCGCCGTGGAACTACCCGCTGGAGCTGTCCGTGGGCGACGCGCTGCCCGCGTTCGTCTCCGGCAACGCCGTCGTGATGAAGCCGGACACCGAGACCGCGCTGACCGCGCTGTGGGCCCGCGACCTGCTGATCGAGGCCGGGCTGCCCGCCGAGGTCTTCCAGGTGGTCATCGGCGAGGGCCCGGTGGTCGGCCCCGAGGTCGTCAAGCACGCCGACTACGTCTCGTTCACCGGCTCCACCCGCACCGGCCGCGAGGTCGCGCAGGGCGCGGCGGCCCGGCTGGTCGGCGTCTCGCTGGAGCTCGGCGGCAAGAACGCCATGCTGGTCCTGGAGGACGCCGACGTGGAGAAGGCCGCGGCGGGCGCCGTCCGCGCCTGCTTCTCCTCCGCCGGGCAGCTCTGCATCTCCATCGAGCGGCTCTACGTCCACGAGTCGATCGCCGACGACTTCGTGGCCCGCTTCGCCGCCCGCACCAGGGCCATGCGGCTCGGCAGCTCCCTCGCCTACGGGGCCGACATGGGCTCGCTGGTCGGCGAGCGCCAGCTGGAGACCGTCACCCGGCATGTCGAGGAGGCCGTCGAGAAGGGCGCCACGCTCGTCGCGGGCGGCGTCGCCCGCCCCGACATCGGCCCGCTGTTCTACGAGCCGACCATCCTCGACGGCGTCGAGGCGCCGATGGCCGTCTGCGGCGAGGAGACCTTCGGCCCGGTCGTCTCCGTCTACCGCTTCACCGACGAGGACGAGGCCGTCGCGCAGGCCAACGCCACCCCGTACGGCCTGAACTCCAGCGTCTGGACGAAGGACTCCCGGCGCGGCCACCGGGTCGCCGCCCGGCTGCGGACCGGCACCGTCAACATCAACGAGGGCTACGCCCCCGCGTACGGCAGCGTCCAGTCACCGATGGGCGGGATGAAGGACTCCGGTCTCGGCCGGCGGCACGGCTCCGAGGGCATCCTCAAGTACACCGAGGCGCAGACCGTCGCCCAGCAGCGGCTGATGCCGCTCGCCCCGTCCTTCGGCATGGACGACGAGAAGTACGCCGCGTTCATGAGCACCAGCCTCAAGGTGATGAAGGCGTTCCGTCTGCGCTGACCCCGCGCCCCTCCCCGCCGCACCGCCCGCCCGTTCCGCACCGAGGAGAGCCATGTCCCAGGACAGCCCTGCCCAGAACCGGTCCGCCGCTCCGGAGGCGGGCGGTGACGACGCCGCCTACGACTACGACGTGGTCGTGATCGGCTCGGGCTTCGGCGGCGCGGTGTCGGCCCTCCGGCTGACCGAGAAGGGGTACCGCGTCGGCGTGCTGGAGGCGGGCCGCCGCTTCACCCGCTCCGAACTGCCCAGGAACTCCTGGGACCTGAAGAACTTCCTGTGGGCCCCCACGCTCGGCCTGTACGGCATCCAGCGCATCCACCTGCTGGGCAACGTCATGGTGCTGGCGGGCGCGGGCGTCGGCGGCGGCTCGCTGAACTACGCCAACACCCTCTACGAGCCGCTCGCCCCGTTCTTCGACGACCCGCAGTGGAAGGACATCACCGACTGGCGCGAGGAGCTGGCCCCGTACTACGACCAGGCCAAGCGGATGCTGGGGGTCCGGATCAACCCGACCATGACCCCCTCCGACGTCCATCTGAAGGCCGCCGCGCAGACCATGGGCATCGGCGACACCTTCCACCTGGCACCGGTGGGCGTCTTCTTCGGGGACGGCGAGGACGGCGACGGCACGGCGCGGGCGAAGCCCGGCGGCGAGGTCCCCGACCCGTTCTTCGGCGGCGCCGGCCCCTCCCGCAAGGCCTGCACCGAGTGCGGCGAGTGCATGACCGGCTGCCGGCACGGCGCGAAGAACACCCTCAACGAGAACTACCTCCACCTCGCCGAGCGGGCGGGCGCGGTCGTCCACCCGATGACCTCGGTCGTCGCCGTCACCGAGAACACCCGGGGCGGCTACGCCGTCAGGACCCTCCCCACCGACAACCGGAAGAAGGGGAAGGGGCGGACGTTCACCGCCCGCAAGGTCGTCGTCGCCGCGGGCACGTACGGCACCCAGACCCTGCTGCACCGGATGAGGGACACCGGGCTGCTGCCCCTGATCTCGCCCCGGCTCGGCGAGCTGACCCGTACCAACTCCGAGGGCCTGGTCGGCGCGCAGACCACCGACCGCCGCTACCGGAAGAAGCACGGGACCGCCCGGGCCGACTTCACCAAGGGCGTCGCCATCACCTCCTCGGTCCACCCGGACGAGAACACCCACATCGAACCCGTCCGGTACGGCAAGGGCTCCAACTCGATGGGCGCGCTGACCGTCCTCCAGGTGCCGTACGGCGCGCACCGGGTCCGCCGCTGGCTGCTCGAACTGGTCAAGCACCCCACGCTCGCCGCCCGGTCGCTCTCCAACCGCCGCTGGTCGGAGCGGACCATCATCGGGCTCGTCATGCAGTCGCTCGACAACTCCCTGACGACCTACCGCAAGCCCCGCGGCCTCGGGAAGGGGCTGCTCACCGCCCGGCAGGGACACGGCGCCCCCAACCCGACGCAGATCGAGGCGGCGACCCGCGGCGCCACCCTGATCGCCCAGGAGATCAACGGCTTCGCCGGGTCCAACGTCGGCGAACTGATGGGCACCCCGCTCACCGCGCACTTCCTCGGCGGCTGCCCGATCGGCGCCAGCGCCGAGGACGGGGTCATCGACCCGTACCACCGGCTCTACGGGCACCCCGGCATCTCCGTCGTCGACGGCTCCGCGGTCTCCGCGAACCTCGGGGTCAACCCCTCGCTCACCATCACCGCCCAGGCCGAGCGCGCCATGTCCTTCTGGCCCAACAAGGGCGAGGCCGACCAGCGCCCGGCCCAGGGCGAGGCGTACACCCGGCTGACCGCCGTCGAACCGCGCTCCCCGGCCGTGCCGAAGGACGCCTTCGGCGCGCTGCGGCTGCCGTTCCTCGGAATACCGGCCGTGCCGCCGAAGAAGAAGCCGTAGCCCGTTCCGTACGGCCCTGCGGATGAGGCCATGGCCCCCGCGCATGCGGAAACGGCCGGCCCCGGGCGTCCCCGGAGCCGGCCGTTTCCTGGGGTGACCGGACTGCTGTCCCCTGCCGACCGGTCACGCACGCCGGGGCGCGGTCCCACGGCGCACCTTTCGAATGCGCCACACGCTCCGGCGGAGTCACGCGTGGTGCGCCTCCCGGGGCTGTCCCCGGTCGGCACCGTCACACACCGGGACCAACGAATCCGCGCCGGAACCGGTCACGCGCCGTACGGGTGAGAGCCCGTCCGAACGCCCGCCCGAACCCCTCGGACGGTCAGGCCCGGCCGCGGCACAGCTCCAGCAGCGTCATGGCGAGCGAGGTGCCGGGCTTGCCGAGCGCGTTCCGGTACGAGCCGAGGATCTCCATCTCGCGGGAGAGGTTGATCCGGCGGCCGCCCGAGGTGATCCGGGCCTCCTGGATCACCGCCGAGACGGCCATCCGCTCCTGGACGAGCCCGATGATCCGGTCGTCGAGGATGTCGATCCGGGCCCGCGCGTCGTCGATCAGCGCGGCGGCCTCCTCGGTGTGCGCGCCGGTCTTCTCGGCAGTGGCCTTCCCAGTGGCCGTCTTCTCGCCGGTGGCGGTGGTGGTGATGCTGCTCATGGTGGTGGCTCCTCGATGGGTGCGGGCCCCGAGCCGAACGGTCCGTAACGCCAAGACGCCCCGGGCCTTTCGGCCCGGGGCGCCTGGAACGTTGCTGGGATCAAGCAACACGACCATGGCAGCCGGCGGGCCGGGTGCCATAGGTAAAGACGAAGGTCGTGTGCTGAAGCATGCGACCAGTATGGCCCGCCCGGCGCGGCCGGACCAACACGGCGCCCGGATGCTGAGACGCCCCGTCCGGGGTGCGGCCAGGGGCGGCCCTGGACGGGCGGGAAGAAGCCGGACCCGGCGACCCCGGTAGAATCGACCTATACAGACCCCCTTTCACCGCCGGAAGGCCGCCCGTGCCAGCAGCACCCCCCGCCGCCCCCGACACCGCCACCGACGTGGTGCTGGTCGTCGACTTCGGCGCGCAGTACGCCCAGCTCATCGCCCGCCGTGTCCGTGAGGCCCGGGTCTACAGCGAGATCGTCCCGTCCACCATGCCGGTGGCCGAGATGCTGGCCAAGAACCCCCGGGCGATCATCCTCTCCGGCGGCCCCTCCTCGGTGTACGCCGAGGGCGCCCCCTCGCTCGACCGCGCGATCTTCGAGGCCGGCGTCCCGGTCTTCGGCATGTGCTACGGCTTCCAGCTGATGGCCACCACCCTCGGCGGCACTGTCGACGACAACGGTGCCCGCGAGTACGGCCGCACCCCGCTCACCGTCTCCAAGAGCGGCTCCACCCTCTTCGAGGGCACCCCCGCCGAACAGTCGGTCTGGATGTCGCACGGCGACGCCTGCTCCGCCGCCCCCGAGGGCTTCACCGTCACCGCGTCCACCGACGTGGTCCCGGTCGCCGCCTTCGAGAACGACGAGAAGAAGCTCTACGGCGTCCAGTACCACCCCGAGGTCCTGCACTCCACCCACGGCCAGCAGGTCCTGGAGCACTTCCTCTACCGGGGCGCCGGCATCGAGCCGAGCTGGACCACCGGCAACGTCATCGAGGAGCAGGTCGCCGCGATCCGTGCCCAGGTCGGCGACAAGCGCGCCATCTGCGGCCTCTCCGGCGGCGTCGACTCCGCGGTCGCCGCGGCCCTCGTCCAGAAGGCCATCGGCTCCCAGCTCACCTGCGTGTACGTCGACCACGGCCTGATGCGCAAGGGCGAGACCGAGCAGGTCGAGAAGGACTTCGTGGCCGCCACCGGCGCCAACCTGAAGGTCGTCGACGCCAGCGAGCGCTTCCTGAAGGCCCTCGCCGGGGTCTCCGACCCGGAGACCAAGCGCAAGATCATCGGCCGGGAGTTCATCCGCGTCTTCGAACAGGCGCAGCTGGAGATCCTCCAGGAGGACGGCCCCGAGGTCGCCTTCCTCGTGCAGGGCACCCTCTACCCGGACATCGTCGAGTCCGGCGGCGGCACCGGCACCGCCAACATCAAGTCGCACCACAACGTGGGCGGCCTCCCCGACGACATCGAGTTCCAGCTCGTCGAGCCGCTGCGCCAGCTGTTCAAGGACGAGGTCCGGATGGTCGGCCAGGAGCTCGGCCTGCCCGACGAGATCGTCCAGCGCCAGCCGTTCCCCGGCCCCGGCCTGGGCATCCGGATCGTCGGCGAGGTCACCAAGGACCGGCTCGACCTCCTTCGCGAGGCCGACGCCATCGCCCGCGAGGAGCTGACCGCGGCCGGTCTGGACCGCGACATCTGGCAGTGCCCGGTGGTCCTGCTCGCCGACGTCCGCTCGGTCGGCGTCCAGGGCGACGGCCGCACCTACGGCCACCCCATCGTGCTGCGCCCGGTCTCCTCCGAGGACGCCATGACCGCCGACTGGTCGCGTCTGCCGTACGAGACCCTCGCCCGGATCTCGACCCGCATCACCAACGAGGTCGCCGACGTCAACCGCGTGGTGCTCGACGTGACGAGCAAGCCGCCGGGGACCATCGAGTGGGAGTGACCTCCGCCTGAGGTCGTTCCTCCAGGTCAACGCCGATGCCGTCGCCCATTCGTCTGGGCGGCGGCATCGGTGTTTGAGCTGGGTACGCCGGCTGAGGAGACGAGACTCTGCCCCATGGGAGCAATCATGAGCGCCGCACCCGGGCCAAGCCTTGAGCAGCAGCGGTACCGGTGGCCCGTCCCGCCCGAAGGTGGATGGAAAGCGGACGACCTCGACCGGATTCCGGGCCTCCCGCCCCACACCGAGCTGATCGACGGGAGTCTCGTTCTCAGGAGTCCGCAGCGGAAGTTCCACACCCGAACGATGTGGTTGCTGGAGCAGGCGCTGCTCGCCCATCTGCCGCCCGACCTCGATGTCGACCGGGAGATGACGATCAGGATCGACGAGCGGAACCGTCCGGAGCCCGACCTGCTCGTCCATCGGGCCGACGCGGACACGGGAGCCGACCGGATCTGGTACGAGCCCGAGGACGTCGTCCTGGCCGTCGAAGTGGTGTCGCCCGATTCGCGGGACCGTGATCGCGACGTCAAGCCGCGCAAGTACGCCGCCGCCGGAATCCGGCACTTCTGGCGTGTGGAGGCGGACGCCAGCGGGCTGCCTACCGTGTACGTGTACGAGTTCGACCCCGCGCTGAAGGCGTACACACCGACCGGCATCCACCACAACAGGCTCAAACGGGATGTTCCTTACCTGATCGACGCGGACCTCACCGGGATCTACCGCCGAGGCAGGTAGCCGGCCGCTCCGCCCCAGGTTCCGCGCGGGATCCGCGGCCCCGGCCCTGGTCACTTGGGGAGACCGGCGGTACCTTCCGGTTTCCCACGACCGGGATTCCGAGGAGCCGCCATGACCGAGTCCGCACCCGCCCCCGCCCCCGTACCCGTGGACCGGCTCCACTTCGCGATGCCGCCCGTGCACGGCTCCCCGGCCGAGGAGCGCGCGTACCGCAAGGAGCGGCTGGCCGGGGCGCTGAGGCTGTTCGGGCAGTACGGCTACGAGGACGGCGTCTCCGGGCACATCACCGCCCGCGACCCGGAGTTCCCCGACTGCTTCTGGGTCAACCCCTTCGGGGCCCCGTTCGACGGACTCGCGCCGGACGAGCTGATCCTGGTCAACGGCGACGGGCAGGTCGTCGAGGGCCGCCGCCACGTCAACCAGGCGGCGTTCGCCGTCCACGCCGCCGTGCACCGGGCCCGCCCGGACACCGTCGCCGTCGCGCACACCCACTCCGTGCACGGCCGGGCGCTGGCCGCCCTCGGCGAGCTGATCGAGCCGATCACCCAGGAGTCCTGCGCCTTCTACGAGGACCACGTCCTGTACGACGCCTACACCGGGGTCGTCGTCGACGAGGAGGAGGGACGCCGGATCGCCGCCGCGCTCGCCGGGCACAAGGCGATCGTGCTGCGCAACCACGGACTGCTCACCGTCGGCGACTCGGTGGACGCGGCCGCCTGGTGGTTCATCTCCCTGGAACGCGCCTGCCAGGTCCAACTGGCCGCGCGGGCCGCCGGGAAGCCGGTGCGGATCGGCCACCGGGAGGCGCTCGCCACCCGGGACCAACTGGGCAGTGACCTGGTCGGGTGGATCAACTACCAGCCCCTCTGGCAGCGGATCAGTCGCACATTCTGACGGTACGCCCCCGGAGCGTGCCCCGATGCGGCCCGGAGTCCCGCCGTACGGCACAATTCGCTGCAATAGCAGCCGAGTTGGCTGCACCGGGCTGGAGAGGGCGGCGTTCCCAGTGGTGTTGGACGAGGCGAGGGCGGGCGGCGCCCACCGGGGCGGCTGCACCTGCGGCGACTGCCCGCACGGGGCGCGCGAGGGCCACCGGCGCGCGGTGGCCGCCTTCCTGGCCAAACGGGACGGGTTCGCCGCCGGTCAGGGGCTGCCGCCCGGCGTCGCGCAGTCCGTCTCCGCGACCCGCCAGTGGGTCTCGGACGAGCTGACCCAGTCGGCCAGGACCGTCGCCGAACGCGGCCGCGAGGAGGGCGACGCCTGGCTGTACCGGGTCTGGCGGCGCACCCTGATCACGGTCTGGGGCGCCCTCGTCCTCCTCCTCGTCGGGGAGTCGGTCACCGCCATCGGCGCGGGCTGGACCAACGCCCGTACGGCGGGGCTGCTCGCCGGGCTCGTCACCGCCGCCCTGCTCACCGGCGCCGCCCACCTCCACCGCGCCCGCGGCGGCCTCCTCGCCCCGCTGATCGGCGAGGACAACCGGCTCTCCACCTCCCGGGCCGTCGCCGTCTCCTGGGTGCTGCTCGCCGTCTTCTCCGTGCTCGTCCTGGCGCTCCAGCTGGCCGGTGCCTCCGGGCACGCCGAGCGCGACGCGCTGATCGAGGGGCTGGACCTGGCCCGGAGCGCGGGGGTGGTGACCGTGCTGGCGCTGGTCTGCGCCGTCGCCGTCGTCGTCCGCCGGGTGGTGACGGTACGGACGCTGTCCGGGCGGCTGCAGAAGCTGCGGGCGGACCGGCCGCGCGCCGCCGACCCGTTCACCGACGACTCGGGGCGGGCCAGCTTCACCGATGTGCAGTACCTGCTGATCAGCACCGTCGCCGTGGTGTTCGCCGCGGTCCGGCTGGCCCGGCGGCCCGAGCAACTGCCGGACCTGCCCTGGGGACTGGCGCTCCTGGTGACCGTCTCGGCGCTCGCCTACTTCGCCGGGAAGTACGTGGAGGGCGGCCGGCCGGTGATCCTCTCGGTGGTCCGGGCCCGGGAGGCCGGGGACCTGGACGCGCCGGTGCGCACCGGCGACGACATCGAGATCCGGGGCGCGGGCTTCGTACCGCCCGGCGCCGGCACACCGGACCGGCTGGCCCGGATGGTCGTCCGGATCGGCCGGGTCCATGTCCACGTGCCGCTGATCCCGGTCACCGGTGGCTTCGCCAACCCGACGGACGGGGTCCTCACCGTGCCGGTCCCGGTCGAGGTCGAGCCGGGCGTGGTGGAGGTGCAGGTGGTCACCGCCGCCGGGGTGGAGACCAACGCGGTCGAGATCGAGGTGACGGACTGACACCGCCTCCGACGACGCGTTCCCCGCGCACGCTGCGTAAGGTCGGGGGTGCGGGGACAGGCCCCGGGGAAGGCGGAGCAGGCACATGCAGGGATACGGAGCGGGCGTACGCGGCCTCGGTGAGCGGCGGGGGCTCAGGGAGACGGCACGGGAGCACGCCCTGCTGCCGCTGCGGTTCTTTCTCGGCATCACCTTCGTCTACGCCGGGCTCGACAAGCTGACCGACCGTTCCTTCTTCCGGGCCACCGGCCCCGGCTCCATCGGCGAGACCATGCACGCGGTGCGCGACTCGTCCGCGATCCCGGCCCTGGTCGACCTCGCGCTGAAGAGCCCCGGCACCTTCGGCTACGCCATCGCCATCGGGGAACTCCTCGTCGGCCTCGGCACCTTCTTCGGGCTGTGGGGGCGGCTCGCCGCGCTCGGCGGTGCGCTGATCTCGCTGAGCCTGTGGCTGACCGTCAGCTGGGCGATCACCCCGTACTACTTCGGCAACGACCTGGCCTATCTCATGGGCTGGCTGCCGCTGGTGCTCGCCGGGTCCGGGGCGTTCTCCCTGGACGCCGTCCTGGCGGCGCGGCGGCGACGGATCAGGTAGCTCGCCCAGGTCACCAGGGTGGCCAGCCAGAGCCCGCCGAAGAACAGCGGGAGGAAGAACGTCCAGGGGGCGTCCCAGTAGCCCGCGGCGTCCGCCGCGTACCCCACCGCCAGGGCGATCATGACCAGGCCCGCCACCGCCCGTCCGGGGCGGATCTCATGAATCGGCACGGGTGACCTCCAGCTCTCCGATGCTCATGTCGAGCCGCAGCTCGACCGTACCGGCCGGTTTGCCGCCGGGGGGCGGGGGCAGGGTCCGGTGCACCTCCTGGGCGGGGTTGATGCCCGCCTCGTGGCCGATCCCGTCCGCCAGCCCGCCGAACCGGTTCACCGGCAGCGCGATGTCGCCCACGGCCACCCGCGCCGCCACCTTCACCGTCACGTCCTTCGGTACGACGACGACCGCGCGGCCGGCCCCGACCTTCACGGCGGTGGTGACCGTCTCGCCCTCGGGGACCGTGAGCCCGGTGAGGTCCAGCCGGGCGTCCCCGGTGCCCAGCCGGTACTGCGGCTGGACCGCCGCCACCGAGGCGGGCCGCCAGGTCTCGCGCACCCAGTGGGTGCTGATGTCCTTGGGCAGCGCGGCGGAGCCCACCAGCAGGACGGCGGTGACCATCGCGAGCAGCACCGTGCCGAACCCGGTCCGGCCCAGGAACGAGCTGACCACCATCCCGAGGCCGAACACCGCCAGCGCGGCGGCCAGCCCGAACTGCAGGCTCGTACCGAACGGCCGGCCCTCCCAGGTCAGCCCCGTCCCCAGCCCGCCCGCGATCAGCGCGCACAGGAAGACCGCCCCGCCGATCGAGGCCGGGCCGCGGGTGCCGCGCTCCGGCCGGGGCGTGCGGAACGGGGAGTCCGGCGTGCCCGCCGGGCGGTCCGCGCGCGGCGGCAGCACCGCGTCGGCCGGCCCCCACAGATAACCGGCGCCGACCGGCCCCGTCGTCCCGTCCTTGACGATCGGGTCGCGCCACCACGACGGGCTGCCCGGCGACGGGGGGGCCCGCACCTCCGGCGGCGCGTCCGGCACCGCCTGGGCCGCCGCCGGCCGGTGCGGATCCTCGGCCGCCGCGGTCCTGCGGTTCTGCGTCCACACGGCGAAGCCGACGACCGCCAGCGACAGCAGCGCGGAGAACGACAGGGTGCCGCCGTTGCCCAGCATCGACAGGAAGAGGCCGCAGCCGATCAGCGCGAGGAGCACCGCGACCAGCGAGGCGCCCTCCACCCGGCCGGACAGCAGCCTGCGCGCCTCGTTCTCCTCCTCGCCGTCCGCCGGGATCAGCAGCCAGGCGAAGCCGTAGAAGATCAGCCCGATGCCGCCGGTCACCGCGAGCACGCCGAGCACGATCCGGAAGATCACCGGGTCGACGTCGCAGTACCGCCCGAGCCCGCCGCACACCCCGGCCACGACCTTCTGCCGCGGGGTACGCCGCAGCAGGGGCGGAGGAGCGGGGGGCGGCGGCGCGGCACCGGGGGCGGCGTCCTGGGGAACGGTCATGGCTCCATGGTGACCGCCCGCCGCCCCGACCGGGACCGGGACCGACCCTGGCCGATCCCTGATATTGGTCCCGGGCCCCGCCAGCCCCGAGGGCCAAGACCTTAGGGGGCCGACCCTGATGCCCCGGCCCGCGCGGGCATGTGACGATCGGTGCATGCCCGCCACCACCCGAGCCCCCGGCTCCCGCCCCGCAGACCTTGAGGAGCCGCCGCCGCGGAAGCTGTACCGCAGCGCCGACGGGCGGTTCCTGGGCGGGGTCGCGCGCGGCCTGGCCGGACATGTCGGGCTGCCCGTCGTCTGGGTGCGGTTCTTCTTCGTCGGCCTGTTCTTCGCGGACGGGTTCGGCGCGGTCCTCTACGCCGTGTTCTGGATCGTCGTCCCGCTCGGGGTCGGCGGGGTCGAGGCGCCCCGCCCGGTCTTCGAGACCGGCCCGGACGGCCGCCGCCGATTCCGCAAGCCCGACAAGGGCCAGGTCTTCGCACTGATCGCGCTGTTCTTCGGCGGTCTGGTCTTCGTCGGCAACGTCGACATGAGCAGCGGCGCCAACCGCTACGTCTGGCCCGCCGTGCTGATCGGCGGCGGCTCCGTCCTCGTGTGGCGGCAGGCCGACAACGCCCGCCGCGCCCGCTGGATGGAGGTCGGCCGCCGCCGCCGGGTCCTGCACCTGGCCCGGGGGCTCGCCGGGGTCGCCCTGGTCGGGGTGGGCCTGGCCGTCTTCGTCGTCGTCCGTGGCTCCGCCGCGCAGCTCGGCAACGTCCTGACCGCCGCGATCGCCGTGCTCACCGGCATCGCGCTGCTGGCCGGCCCCTATCTCGTCCGGATGACCCAGGACCTCTCCGAGGAACGCCTGATGCGCATCCGGGCCCAGGAACGGGCCGAGGTCGCCGCCCACGTCCACGACTCGGTGCTGCACACCCTCACCCTGATCCAGCGCCGCGCGGAGGACGCCGGGGAGGTCCGCAGGCTCGCCCGCGCCCAGGAACGGGAGCTGCGCAACTGGCTGTACAACCCCGAGGGCACCGGCAAGGACGAGGACGACGAGCCCGAGACCCTCGCCGAGGCGGTCAAGCGCGCCGCCGCCGAGGTCGAGGACAAGCACGGCGTCCCGCTGGAGGTGGTCGTCGTCGGCGACTGCCCGCTCGACGAGAAGCTCGTCGCGCAGATGCAGGCCGCGCGCGAGGCGATGGTCAACGCCGCCAAGTACGGTGGCGAGGGCGGTGCCGTACAGGTCTACGCGGAGGTCGAGGGCCGCACGGTCTTCGTCTCGGTCCGCGACCGGGGGCCGGGCTTCGACCTGGACGCCGTACCGGGGGACAGAATGGGCGTACGAGAATCAATCATCGGCCGGATGCAGCGCAACGGGGGCACGGCGCGGCTGCGTTCGGTGCCCGGCGGGGGCACGGAGGTCGAGCTGGAGATGGAGAGGGCGAGCGATGACCATGACCACTGAGGGGGCGGCCGGCGGCCCGGAGCGCCGGGTACGGGTCGTGCTCGTCGACGACCACCGGATGTTCCGCACCGGCGTCCAGGCCGAGATCGGCCGCACGGAGGAGACCGGCGTCGAGGTGGTCGGCGAGGCCGCCGACGTCGACCAGGCGGTCACCGTCATCACGGCGACCCGCCCCGAGGTCGTCCTCCTCGACGTCCACCTGCCGGGCGGCGGCGGCGTCGAGGTGCTGCGCCGCTGCTCCTCGCTGATGGGGGCCGTCGACAACCCGGTGCGGTTCCTGGCGCTGTCCGTGTCGGACGCCGCCGAGGACGTCATTGGGGTCATCCGGGGCGGTGCCCGGGGCTACGTGACCAAGACCATCACCGGCGCCGACCTGGTCGACTCGGTCTTCCGGGTCCAGGAGGGCGACGCGGTGTTCTCGCCCCGGCTGGCCGGTTTCGTCCTGGACGCCTTCGCCTCCACGGACGCGCCGCCGGTCGACGAGGACCTGGACCGGCTGACCCAGCGCGAGCGCGAGGTGCTGCGGCTGATCGCCCGCGGCTACGCGTACAAGGAGATCGCCAAGCAGCTGTTCATCTCGGTGAAGACGGTCGAGTCGCACGTCTCGGCGGTGCTGCGCAAGCTCCAGCTCTCCAACCGGCACGAGCTGACCCGGTGGGCGACGGCCCGGCGGCTGGTCTGAGCCGCCGGACCCCACCGCGACATCAGGCCGGGTCGAGCGAGATGTTCAGCTTCTCGCCGATCCGGTCGAAGCCGATGCCCGCGTAGATCCGCTCCACGGCGTCGTCGGCCGGCTCCAGCCAGACCACCCGGCAGCCGCGCTCGAACGCGGTGGCCGTCAGGTGGGCGGAGAGCGCGGCGCCGATGCCCCGGCGGCGGTAGGCGTCGGCGACGGCCAGCCCGGCCAGCTCGGTGAGGCCGTCGACCGCTACGGAGCAGCCGCCCGCGCCGACCGGTACGCCGTCGAGCGTGGCGAGGGCAGCGACGCCGCCGCCCTCGGCCGCCGTGCGCAGCCACCGCGCCGTGCCCTCCTCGGGCTCGCCGGTGCCGCCGTAGCCGTGGTGCTGGACGAGCGCGGCGGTGGCGAACCCGTCGTCGGTGGACGGCTCGTCGATCGCGAGCTCCGGCACCGGCTTCGGCATCCGCAGCCCGCCCGGGACGCAGGCCATGATCGGGGCCCGGTTCTCGACGGTGAACCCGGCGGCCAGCAGCGCGGGTTCGACCGCGGGCGCCGAGCCGGGCAGGAACTCCAGCCGGGGCAGCCGGTCGTGCGCCCGGAAGGCGGCGATCAGCGCGTCGATGTCCTCGGCGGTCGGCTCCGCGTCCTGGTCGGGTATGGCGTAATTGGCGTACTTGAGGGACCAGTCGGGGTTGTACCGCACGGTGAACGGCCCGACCCGGAGGTGGTCCGGGGAGCGCTGGGCGAGCGTGCGGGCGTGGGTCTGGACGTCGGCGTCCACGGGCATGTCGGTTCGTCCTCGGGCCGGTTGATCGGTGGTGGGCCGCCGCCGTGGCGGCGGACGGCCCGGACCGGCGTCGGGAGCCTATGCCACCCGGGTCGCCCCGGCGAAGGGCATCTGGTCGATCGGGGCGACCCGGACCGGGGTGCCGGGGCGCGGGGCGTGGATCATCTGCCCGTTGCCGATGTAGAGCCCGACATGGCTGATGCCGGAGAAGAAGAACACCAGGTCCCCTGGGGCGAGTTCGGAGCGGGAGACCCGCCGCCCGGCGTTGATCTGGGTGTACGTCGTCCGGGGCAGCGAGACCCCGGCGGAGCGCCAGGCGGCCTGGGTGAGCCCGGAGCAGTCGAAGGAGGAGGGGCCGGTGGCGCCCCATACGTACGGCTTGCCGAGCGCCCCGTACGCGAAGGCGACGGCCGCGGCGGCGCGGGCGCTGGGTGCCTGGACGGAGCCGCGCGGCAGGGAGCGGGAGGCGCGGCCCGCCGAGCCGTGGTCGCTGTTCTCGTACGAGGAGCGCTCGGTCGGGGTCAGGCGGTCGAGGAGCCGCCGGGCCTCCGTCAGCCGGGCGGTGATCGTCGCCTTGCTCTTCCTCAGCTCGGCGCGGCGGGCGGTCAGGTCGGCGAGCCGGCCCTTGGCCTCGGCGCGGAGCGTGGCGATCCGGGCGACCTGGTGGCGGACCCGGTCGAGCGCGACGGACTGGCGGTCGGCGATCCGGTCCAGGTAGGAGGCGCGCTCCAGGTACTGGTCGGGGTCGGAGGAGAGCGCCAGCTGCACGGACGGGCCGAGGCCGCTGGTGCGGTACTGCGCGGCGGCGAAGGCGCCCAGCGCGTCGCGGGAGGCGTTGAGGCGCTCGGTGCGGCGGGCGGCCTCGTCGCGCAGGTCGTCGAGGGCCTTCTCCGCGGCGGTGGCCTTCTCCTTCGCCCCGTTGTACCGCTCGGTGGCGATCTCGGCCTCGTGGTACAGCCGGTCCACCTCGGACTTGACCTGGGCGGGGGTGCGCTGCGGTTCGGCGTGGGCCGCGGGGCCGGGCAGTGCGGCGGCGGTGGCGGCCCCGGTGAGGGCGAGGGTCGCCGCGGTGCGGGCAGCAGGGCCGGTGTACAGGCGCTGCTTGGGTTTTCGATGCGCTGCCACGGGGGCGTGCGTCCTTCCTGACGACTGCCCGACGGGGGGTACCGGCGGGCCCGCCGGTACGTTCGGCGGAGTGGCCGGTCCCGTCGGGGCGGGGCGCCCGGTCCGTCAGTGACGCTAAACCCGGGACACGGGCCGGAGTCGTAATGACGCATATTGCTCGTTTTTGGCGTGGCAATGCCGTCGATTGATCGGAAAAATTACGCCAGAGTCACGCAATTGGTACAGGTGTGAGTCAAGCGACACGGAGGCGTGTTTGCCCGGTGAAGGTGGACCTGCCTGTCGGGGGGTGGTATAGCCCTGGCTAGGCTGCGGCCTCATGGACGTACTCATTCATGTCTTCGTCGCCCTGCACATCATCGGCATCGCCTCCCTGCTGGGTGGATTCCTCACCCAGATGAAGGCGATGGGCGCGGGCGCGGCCCGATTCGTCCCGGCGATGCTGCACGGTGCGCTGACCATGCTGGTCACCGGTATCGCGCTCGTCGGGATGCGCGAGGCCGACGGCGGCCACGTGAACAACATCAAGATCGGAGTGAAGCTGCTGATCCTGGTCGTCATCCTCGCGCTCGTCTACATCAAGCGGGACGAGGAGAAGGTCGACAAGGGCGCCTTCGCGGCGGTCGGCGGGCTGACGCTCGCCAACATCTTCATCGCCACGCTCTGGGTCTGACCCCGCTCCCGGCTGCCGGGCGGACCCGGCAGCCGGTGCACGGTGCGCGCGCCTCCGTCATGGAAGCCGCCACGGAACCCGTCGTGGGCCCCGCGGTGGACTACGCCGGGCGCACGCTGCCGTAGATCGGCATGTAGTAGATCGACTCCTCGCGCACGTTCGCCCCGGGCTTCGGCGCGTGGATCATCATCCCGTCGCCCTTGTAGATGCCGACGTGGCTGATGTCGTCGTAGAAGAAGACCAGGTCACCGGGGCGCAGATCCGCCGTCGCGACCCGGGTGCCGATCTTGACCTGGTCCCAGGTGGTGCGCGGGATGTCCACACCGGCGGCCTTCCAGGCGGCCTGGGTGAGCCCGGAGCAGTCGTACGACGCCGGGCCCGTCGCGCCCCACACGTACGGCTTGCCGATCTGGGCGCGGGCGAAGGCGAGGACCTGCTCCGCCTTGCTGCTGGTGCCGCTGCCCGTGCCGGATCCGGTGCCCGTTCCGGTCCCCGTGCCGCCGGACTTCTTCGCGTCCTCGGCGGCCTTGCGGTCGGCCTCGGCCTTGGCGGCGGCCTGCCGCTTCGCCAGCTCCTCGGCCTTCCGTGCCGCCTCCGCCTCCTTCTTCCGCTCGATCTGCGCGAGCCGCGCCTTCTCCTCGGCGGTCAGCTTCGACAGCAGTGTGCGCGCCTCGGACAGCTTCGTCCGGACGTTCTGCTTGCTGGTGCGCAGATCGGCCTGGGCCGTCGTCAGCGTCTCCAGGCTCCGTACCGCCTCGGCCCGCTTCTTCGCGGTCTTCTCCTGCTGGACGCGGAAGTCCGTGACCGCCTTCTGCTGGCGATCGGTCATCCGCCGCATCAGCTGGCTCTGGTCGAAGTACGACTGCGGGTCGTCGGCCAGGAAGAACGTGGCGGTCGGCGCGATGGAGCCGTTGCGGTACTGCGCGGCCGCGAAGGCGCCCAGCGTCCTGCGGGCCTCGTTGAGCTTGTCGGTGCGCTGGGCGACGTCCTCCAGCAGGGCGTCGACCCTGGCGCGCTGGGCGGAGGACGCCTCCTTCGCCTGGTTGTACTTCTGGGTCGCGGTGCCCGCCTGCCGGTAGAGGTCGTCCACCTGCTTCTGGACGTCCTCGACGCTCGGCCTCGGATCCGGCGCGGCCACCGCGCTCTGCGTGGAGAGCAGAGTCACGGACGCCAGGGCCGCGGTGGTGAGCCCGACGGCCGGTGCGGTGGAACGCACCCGGGCGCGCGGTTTGCGGTGCGATGCCAAGAGGGGCATCTCCTTCCGTGGACCGCCTGCCGGGACAGGGCGTTTCGTTTGGATCAGGCCGGGCTCGCGTGCCCCGGTGCTGCGCCTCGCCGCGTTGTCGTCACTCGCCGACGCTCCGCGTCGACTCCCTCCTCCGCCTTGCGATCCACAGCACCGGACCCCGCTCCCTGATCCGGCCTGATCCAAACGAAACGCCCCGGCTGTCGGGTTCGGGCGAACGGAAGGCTGCCCTACGGTCCGCGTGGGGGTTATGGACCGATTCACCCCGATAGTGCATGGTGGGTCCCCGGCTCCGGACTCCCGTACGGGCAGCCCGGATTCGGCGCGGGCGCCCGTTCGGCGTGGGTCGCCGCAAGGGGGTCGGGCCGCCCGGTCGAGCACGCTAGCCAACCCGTGGTGCCACTGGGAAGGTTGATGTTCGAAATGCCCGATACATTTTCGTGACCTGCGTGACAGGGGTCCGGATGCTCACCCCGCGTGGGCCCCCGCTGCCGCTCCGTACCGTCTCCCGGAACGCCCGCCGGGCGCCGGGGGCCAGCCCGTAGACTCGACAAGCGATGAGCAGCCTCTTTGACGACAGTTTCCTGGCCGGCCTCCAGCACTCGGAGGAAGAGCCCCCGCCGCCCCCCGAGGACACCGCGCCCGAGGTGGTGCCGGAGGGGCTGTTCGAGGGCGTGTTCGATGGTCCGCCGCCCCGGGACGCCTACTACCGCGACGGCGCCCCCCGCCCCGTCATCGACCCCGAGGCACTCCTCGACGGGCTGAACACCGAGCAGCGCGCCGCGGTCGTCCACGCCGGCTCCCCGCTGCTCATCGTCGCCGGGGCCGGCTCGGGCAAGACCCGGGTGCTGACCCACCGGATCGCCCACCTCCTCGCCGAGCGCGGGGTGCACCCCGGCCAGATCCTGGCGATCACCTTCACCAACAAGGCCGCCGGCGAGATGAAGGAGCGCGTCGAGCAGCTCGTCGGACCGCGCGCCAACGCCATGTGGGTCATGACCTTCCACAGCGCCTGCGTCCGCATCCTGCGCCGCGAGTCCAAGCGGCTCGGCTTCACCTCGTCGTTCTCGATCTACGACGCGGCCGACTCCAAGCGGCTGATGGCCCTGGTCTGCCGCGATCTGGACCTCGACCCGAAGCGCTTCCCGCCGAAGTCGTTCACGGCCAAGGTCTCCAACCTGAAGAACGAGCTGATCGACGAGGAGACCTTCGCCGGCCAGGCCGCCGACGGCTTCGAGAAGACCCTCGCCCAGGCGTACGCGATGTACCAGTCCCGGCTGCGCGAGGCCAACGCGCTGGACTTCGACGACATCATCATGACGACGGTCCACCTGCTCCAGGCGTTCCCCGACGTCGCCGAGCACTACCGCCGCCGCTTCCGCCACGTCCTGGTCGACGAGTACCAGGACACCAACCACGCCCAGTACACCCTGGTCCGCGAGCTGGTCGGCCCGACGGGCGAGAACGACGCCCCGGCCGAGCTGTGCGTCGTCGGTGACGCGGACCAGTCGATCTACGCCTTCCGCGGCGCTACCATCCGCAACATCCTCCAGTTCGAGGAGGACTACCCCGACGCGACGACGATCCTCCTGGAGCAGAACTACCGCTCCACGCAGACGATCCTCTCCGCCGCCAACGCCGTCATCGAACGCAACGAGAGCCGCCGCCCCAAGAACCTCTGGACCAACGCCGGCACCGGCGCCCGGATCACCGGCTACGTCGCCGACACCGAGCACGACGAGGCGCAGTTCGTCGCCGACGAGATCGACCGGCTGACCGACGCGGGCGACGCCAAGGCCGGTGACGTGGCGGTCTTCTACCGCACCAACGCGCAGTCCCGCGTCTTCGAGGAGATCTTCATCCGCGTCGGCCTGCCCTACAAGGTCGTCGGCGGAGTGCGCTTCTACGAGCGCAAGGAGGTCCGCGACATCCTGGCCTACCTGCGCGTCCTCGCCAACCCCGAGGACACCGTCCCGCTGCGCCGCATCCTCAACGTGCCCAAGCGCGGCATCGGCGACCGTGCCGAGGCGATGATCGACGCGCTCTCCCTGCGCGAGAAGATCACCTTCCCGCAGGCGCTGCGCCGGGTCGACGAGGCGTACGGCATGGCCGCCCGCTCCGCCAACGCCGTCAAGCGGTTCAACACGCTGATGGAGGAGCTGCGCACGATCGGCGAGTCGGGCGCGGGTCCCGCGGTGGTCCTGGAAGCGGTCCTGGAGCGTACCGGCTACCTCGCCGAACTCCAGGCGTCCACCGACCCGCAGGACGAGACCCGGATCGAGAACCTCCAGGAACTCGCCGCGGTCGCCCTCGAATTCGAGCAGGAGCGGGGCGAGGCGGGCGAGGAGGGCGCGGGTACGCTCGCCGACTTCCTGGAGAAGGTCGCGCTCGTCGCCGACTCCGACCAGATCCCCGACGAGGACGAGGACGGCTCCGGCGTCATCACGCTGATGACCCTGCACACGGCGAAGGGCCTCGAATTCCCGGTCGTCTTCCTGACCGGCATGGAGGACGGCGTCTTCCCGCACATGCGGGCCCTGGGGCAGACGAAGGAGCTGGAGGAGGAGCGGCGCCTCGCCTACGTGGGCATCACCCGGGCCCGCGAGCGGCTCTACCTGACCCGGGCGGCGATGCGCAGCGCGTGGGGCCAGCCGTCGTACAACCCGCCGTCCCGCTTCCTGGAGGAGATCCCGGACCAGCACCTGGACTGGCGGCGGAAGGGCCCGATGGCCGCCTCGGCGGGTCCGACCTCGGGGATCACGTCCTCGCTCTCCGCCTCCCGCGCCCGCTCCGGCCCCTCGGGCTTCGCGACCCGGCGGACCTCGGACAAGCCGACGATCACGCTGGCCGTCGGGGACCGGGTCACGCACGACCAGTTCGGGCTCGGCACGGTGACGGCGGTCGAGGGCGTCGGCGACCAGGCGAAGGCCACGGTCGACTTCGGTGACGAGCGCCCGAAGAAGCTGCTGCTGCGCTACGCCCCGGTCGAGAAGCTGTAGGCGGAGAAAACGCGGAGGGGGCCCGAGCGTGTTCGCTCGGGCCCCCTCCGCGTTGCGGTTCAGGTCGGGTTGACGCCGTGGCTGCGCAGCCACGGCAGCGGGTTCACCGCGGCGCCGCCGCCGGGCCGTACCTCGAAGTGCAGATGCGGGCCGGTCGAGTTCCCGGTGTTGCCCGAGTACGCGATGACGTCACCGGCCTTGACCGGGCCCGAGCGGATCCGGGTGCTGCTGAGGTGGCAGTACCAGGTCTCGGTGCCGTCGGCCATGGTGACGATCGCCATGTTGCCGTACGCGCTGTTCAGCTGGGTGCGCACGGTGCCGTCCGTCGCGGCCATCACGGGCGTGCCCTCCAGCACCGGGAAGTCGATGCCGGTGTGCACGGACATCCAGTTGATGCCCGCCTGACCGAAGTACGCGCTGAGTCCGTGCTGCTTGACCGGCAGCACGAACTTGGGACGCAGCGCCTCCTTGCGGGCGGCCTCCTCCTCGCGCTTCTTCTTCTCGGCGGCCTGCCGTTCGCGCAGGTCGATGCGCTCCTGGGTGCGGCTGGCGCGGTTGGCGAAGTTCTCCGCGTTGGCGCTGAGCTTGGCGAGCTGGGTGTCCAGCTTGTTGTTGGCCTCGGCGGGCTTGACGGAGTCGGCCGCCGCCAGCGCCGTGGTGTCGTCCTTCTTTTCGTCCCCGCCGAGCCCGCCGACCGAGGCCGCGGCGATCCCGGCCACGCTCATCACGCACGCGGACGGAATGGCGACGGTCAGCAGCGCGGAACGCTTCGCGGGCGTACGACGACGGCCGCGGCCACCGCCCCGGGTGGCGGGGCGGTCGGGGGAGCGGCGCGGACCGGACGCGAGCTCGGTGCTCTCCAGCCCGTCGGGACCGTCCGCCGCATCGAGGTCGTCGGCGCCGCCGTCCGTCCCGTGGGTGCCGTCCGTGATGCCGTCCGTGGCGTCGGTGTCGCTCGCGCCGTCCGGGGCGTAGGGGGCGTACGGGTCGTACGCGTAGGAGGCGGTCCGGTCGGCGTAGGGCTCGTACTCGGCGTAGTCGTCGCCGTGCGCGGGGTGTGCCTCGGGTGCGGGGTGTGCCTCGTGCGGCAGCCGCGCGGTCTCCATGGTCTGCGTGAGCTGCTGGTCGAAGGCGGGCTCGGGCGCGGGCACGGTCGCGGCGCCGGTGTTCCAGGCGGTGGCGTCGTAGGCGCCGGTGTCGTACGCGGCCGTGCTGTTCATCGCCGCGTCGTTCATGGCCCAGTGGCCGTCCGTGGACCAGCTGCCGGTGTCCCACTGCCCGGTGCTCTCCGGGGAACCCCCCTGGGCCGGGATGCCGGGGAAGACTGCGGTGGAGGTGGTGGCGTCCGTGCCGTAGTCGGCGGTCGTCCAGACGGCCGTGGTGCCGTAGGCCGGGCCCGTCGTGTACTGCGGCTCCGCGTGCTGCGGCTCCGGGTAGTGGGGCTCCGGGTACTGCTGCGCCTCGGGCTGTGTGGCGTACGGGGCGTAGCTGTCGTACGAGGCGGTCGGGTGCGCTCCCGTGTCCCACTGGGTGGAGTCGTACTGGCCGCTGTACCCGTCGACATGGCCGACGCCGTAACCGCCGCCGTACGTGCTGTCGTGACCGGCCTGGAACGAGCCGAAGAGCGGATCGCCGTGGAAGCCGCCGGTCGCTCCGCCGTCGTGCCCGGCGTACCCGGCGTCGGGGTGCTGGTCGTTCACCAACTTCTCTCTCGCCTCGGCAGCAGGACCTGTGCTCGGGGGTCCGGTGGGGGAATCCCAGGGGGAGCAGTGGCCGCGACTGTACCCGCCGCTACCTGGCGTCGACAATCTTCCACGGGTCCCGGCGGCTCAGGAAACGGGCAATCGGCCGCCTTTCGGCGGCCCGCGCACAGACCCTTGGCTCTATGTTCGAAGGCTGTTCTATTTGCAGCGTCACTGTCGGTTGCGAAGGCAGGGTCGGCGACGGGGTCCGGACGTTCCTGCGGCCTGCGTGGCCTGTGTGGTCCATGGGACTGGTGGGGTCTGTGGGGTCTGTGCGGCTCAGGCTGCTCCCGCGTCCTTGGCGGGGCCGGTCGCCGGGCCGCCGGATTCCTCCAGCGCCTCGCGGATCGCGGCGACCACGGTCGGGTGCACCGGCAGTGCGAGGTGGCCGATGCCGGTGACGCGTACGTTCTCCGCGTCCAGGTCGGGGTGGTCGATGCGGGCGGCCTCGGGCGGGACGATCACCCGGTCCAGCTCGCCCCAGAAGCTCACGAAGCGGGTGCGGCAGCCGGGTGCGGGCAGGCGCAGCTCCTCGATCGGCGCGGACCCGGTGCGCATCTGCCGCACGATGGGGTGGGCGCTCGCCAAGGGGGCGACGGCGGTGCCGCTGTGCGGGGTGCCGAGCGTGACCAGGGTGCGGACCCGCTGGTCGCCGCCGAGCCGCTGGACGTAGTAGCGGGCGATCAGCCCGCCGAGGCTGTGCCCGACGATGTCGATCTCCTGGTGCCCGGTGCGGGCGCAGATCTCCTCGACATGCCGCCCGAACAGCTCGGCCGCAGTCCGGATGTCGCAGGTCAGCGGGGAGTAGTTGAGCGATTCCACATGGCGGTGGCCGCGCTGGGCGAGGGCCCGGCGCAGCAGGACGAAGACCGAGCGGTTGTCGATGAAACCGTGCACCAGGACGACCGGGGGAGGCTCCTCGCCGGCGGGCGGGGCGGGGGCCCGGGCGGGCGTTCTGGCGGAGGCGCGGCCGGTGGCGGCGGGGCCGGTGGTGGCGGTGGAGGGTTCGGCCGGGCACGGTGCGTTCCGCCGTTCACCGGTGATGCCGGTCGGGTAGAGGAGTACATGAGCCGTGAGGGCCACCAGCTCCAGGGCGGTGGCCTTCAGCAGCGCGCCGGACGGCCCGGTGGGACGCGGCCCCGGACCGAGCGGCGGGGGGAGCGGCAGTGACGGAAGAAAAGGCAGGACCTTCATGGCCGACCTCCGGCTTCGACGAGCGGGGGAGGCGGCTGTGCGGTCACCGGCGCGCGGTACGGACGGACCGGCGGACCGGGCCGGCCGTACCACCGCGCCGTGCGGCTGACGGCACGCTGGTACGGGCGACCTCGTCGCGGCTCCCCTGGCGACCGGACCCCGCACGGCTGGCGTGCCGTGTGCGTACGGGGGGCGGTGCCCGGTGAACATGTCCCACTGTGTGATTTCCCCCTCCCCGTCCACCGCGAAACGACGGCTTGCGGGATGCTGTAGATAACGTTCGTTCACATCCCCGGCCCTTCAGGCGCGGGAGAGGTATGTGGAGGCAGTGATGGGTGTGACCGGTCCGATCCGTGTGGTGGTGGCGAAGCCGGGGCTGGACGGCCATGATCGCGGGGCCAAGGTGATCGCTAGGGCGCTGCGCGACGCGGGTATGGAGGTCATCTACACCGGGCTGCACCAGACGCCCGAGCAGATCGTGGACACCGCGATCCAGGAGGACGCCGACGCGATCGGCCTCTCGATCCTCTCCGGCGCGCACAACACCCTGTTCGCCAAGGTCATCGAGCTGCTGAAGGAGCGCGAGGCGGAGGACATCAAGGTCTTCGGCGGCGGCATCATCCCGGAGGACGACATCGCCCCGCTGAAGGAGCAGGGTGTCGCGGAGATCTTCACCCCGGGCGCCACGACGACCGCGATCGTCGAGTGGATCAACGCGAACATCCGCCACCACGCGGAAGCCTGACCTTCCCGGGCCGGGCCCTCGCCTGGGCCTTTCCCCGGCCCGGGCCCTGATTCGGCCCGGCCCGGCCCGGTCCCGGGGCCCGCTCATGGCTCGTCCGGTCCCGTTACTGGACGGTCCTGGTCGGACCCGGTCGGATCCGTCCGGTCTTGGTTCCCGGCGGGGTATGCCCTCGGCCTCGGCCGTGTGCCCGGCGGGATCAGTCCTCGGGCTGTTCCCGCCGGTCCGGCCCGGCCTGATCGGGCCTGGCCGGATCCGGTTCGCCTCGGCCCGTGCTTGGGCCCTCGCGCCGGCCATTACTCCGTCCCGCCCGGTGCCTGTTCCGCCTGGTTCCTGTCTCGCCCGGTCCTTGGTCTGGCCGTACCGGTACCGGCAGACCAAGGACCGGGCGTGATCGTCAGGGCGGGGTCAGCTCCGCCACCATCTCGGCGCGCATTCGCAGCGTGGAGACGAGCCGCTGGAAGGCCTCGGACCAGTAGCCGCCCGCACCCGGTGAGGCGTCCGCCGACTCGTCGGGCGTGGTCGTCAGGACCTCCAGGCGGTCCGCCTCCGCCGGGTTCAGACAGCGCTCGGCCAGGCCCATCACACCGCTGAAGCTCCACGGGTAGCTGCCCGCGTCCCGGGCGATGTCCAGCGCGTCCACGACCGCGCGGCCCAGCGGACCGGCCCAGGGGGTCGGGCAGACGCCCAGGAGCTGGAACGCCTCGGACAGTCCGTGCGCGGCGATGAACCCGGCGACCCAGTCTCCCCGCTCGGCCGCCGGGAGTATGCCGAGGAGCTTCGAGCGCTCGGCCAGCGACGACGTTCCCGGGCCGCTCGACGGCGGGGCGGCCGGGGCGCCGAGCAGCGCGCGGGCCCATGCGGCGTCCCGCTGCCGTATCGCCGCCCGGCACCACGCCGCGTGCAGCTCCTCGGCCCAGCCGTCCGCGACCGGGAGGGCGACGATCTCCCGGGGGGTGCGGTGGCCGAACCGCGCGGACCAGGTGGCGAGCGGCGTCGCCTCGACGAGCTGGCCGAGCCACCACGACCGTTCCCCCCGGCCGGACGGCGGCACCGCCACCACACCGTCGCGCTCCATCGCCCCGTCGCACTCGTGCGGGGCCTCCACGGCGACCGATGGTTCGTCGCCGGTGAGATCCGGGCTCACGCAGGACAGCGCCCGGGACGCCATCCGGGCCCCGAGCGCCGACTCCGGCAGGGCGGAGAGCAGCTCGGCGGCGGTGGAGCGGACATTGCGGCTGCGGTCGGAGAGCGCCTGCTCCAGGAAGGGCTCGTCCACGGGGGACAGCCCGGTGCGCAGCGAGTCGACGAACATCAGCCGGTCCTCGGCCCGCTCGGTGGCCCAGGTGGAGGTGAGCAGCGTCAGCGCTCCGGCGGGGTCGCGTGCCCTCAGGGCCGCGAGCAGCGCGACCCGCTCGGCGAACAGTCCCTCCTCCCACAGCCGGACGACCGCCCCGGAATCCGCCGGGAGGGGGCGCGGCGCTCCGGCGGACGCGCCGCGCAGGGCGAATCGCCACTCGGGATTCAACCGGGCCAGCCACAGCCCGCGCGGGCCCGCGAAGGCCAGCACCTGCGGCCGCAGGTCGGTCCGGGCCCGGGCCGCGTCGAGCAGGGCCGGGAGCAGTTCGGCCGGGGCCCGGAAACCCCGGCGGTTGGCGGCGGCCAGCCACTGCGGGATCAGCTCCGTGAGGTCGGGGGCCGCGCCGCGCCGCCCGCCCGAGCCGCCCGGTGCCGATCGGTCGGCCAGCAGCTGGGCGAGTCTGCGCCGCGCGGCCGGGGGCGGTGTGGGCCGTGGGTCGGCGGGCGCCGTTCCGGGCCGGTCGGCGGCCGGGGCGGGCAGCAGCCCCGCCCGCCGCCGCACGGTGTGGGCCGCTGCCGCGTCGAGCAGTCCGGCGGGCCCGCCGCCCCCGGTGGGCGGGCGGCGGTCGGTACCGAGGAGCGCCGTGGTGACGAGCTCCTCCCACGGGGCGGATGCGATGGTGCCGGGCATGGATGGTCCCCCTTCTCGTCCTCGTCCTCGTTCGTGTTCATTCGGTCGTGGTCACTCGGTCGTGCTCGACCGGTCGGGTCAGACGAGCGGTACGGGCCCGCCCGTGCCGTCGTCATCGACCCCTTTGGGCCAGGCCGCGTACGGGTCGAAGCCGCGGTGGCCGCACTCGCCGAAGACCGTGACCGGGGAGCCGCCGGAGAGCGCGGCGAGCTTCCACAGCCCGGGCCGCGACAGGGCGGCCGGGGCGACCGGCAGCCCCCCGCCGCCCGCCGCGTCCAGCAGTTGCCAGCCGTCCCCGGACGGGACGGGTATGACCGCGCGCAGCGTCACCGGCCAGGCGTCCAGCCAGGGATCCTCCCGCAGCGCCTCGCCGTACGCGCCGACCGCCTCGGCCGCCGTGCCGCCCGGCGGGGGCGTGGCTGCCCGCTCCACCACCGTGAACTCCCCGGCCGGCTCGGCCCGGAGCCGGCCGGTGCCCGGGCGGAACATCAGCCCGGCGTCGACCGTGGCGCCCACCGGCAGGGTCAGATCGGGGGAGCGGCCGGCCGCCCCGAAGGAGAGCAGCAGTGCCGTGCGGCCCGTTCCCCTTCCGTGCAGCCAGACGCGACGCGTGACGATCCTGCCGTCGGAGGTGTCGTACTGGGCGAGGACCAGCCACTCGTCCCGGACCGGCGGGCCCTCGGCGGGAGCCGTCAGCCCCACGCGCGTACGGACCGTGGCGGCCAGCGGTCCGGGCAGCCGGTCGACACCCAGCCAGGCTCTGTCCAGCAGATGCAGCAGCGCGCACTCCTCCAGCAGGCGCACCGGCCAGTCCGGGCCGGAGGCCGGGACGGCCCCCAGCTCCCGCACCCGGGCCGCCAGCCCCGGGGCCTGGGCGTCGACCATCCGGGCCGCCGTCTCCTCCCAGAACGCGTAGCCCGGCCGACCGGCCCCCGCCAGGCCGGTCCGCAGCAGATCCGCCAACCGCTCCTCCAACTCCTGGGCTCCGCCGGTGATCCGCGCGGCCCGGCGCTCGGCCCGCCGTCCGGCGGCCTCCGGGTCGGCCGGGCCCGTGGCCGGGGCGGTGCCCGCCGCGCTCCGCTCCGGCCGCCCGGCCGACCGGTCCCGGCGCCCGGCCAGCCACTCGGCCGCCCAGTCCGGCACCTCGCCCCCGGGCGGCACCGATCCGTCCGACGCCCAGACCAGCAGCAGACCCAGCGCGTGCTTGCACGGGAACTTCCGGCTCGGGCAACTGCACGCGTACGCCGGGCCCGTGGTGTCCACCACCGTCCGGTACGGCGTGCTCCCGCTTCCCTCGCACAGCCCCCACACCGCCCCCGACCCGTCGCAGCCGTGACCCGACCACGGACCGGCCGCACCGAGCTTCGTCCCCGCCCGGCGCGACGCGTCGTCAGGAGCGAGGGCCAGTACCTGCTCCACCGTCCAGCGCGCCACCGGCCCGGCGGTGCGCGTGGTTTCTCCCCCGTGAGATAGCAGCATGGCAACGACGGTAGAGCGCCCCACTGACAATCGCCCTGACCTGCTGATTCGCCGTCATGCACGCCACTTGACTTGACCTTTCCTTTGCGATTCTCTGCGGGTATCAGACCCATCGATCCGGGGGGATCCAGCCATGAGCCGCACCATTCGCCCCATCCGCACCACGGCCCGCACCACGGCCCGCACCACGGCCCGCGCCGCCGCCTGCGCGGCCGTCGTCCTCGGTCTCGGAATCGGCCTCACCGCCTGCTCGGACACGGCCGAGAAGGTCGACAGGTCCGTCGACGAGGCCGTGGGCGACGCCGTGGACGAGGTGGTCGACGAGAAGTACGAAGTCACCTACGAGGTCACGGGATCGGGCGTCGACGAGATCCAGTTCCATGTCGGCGGCGGCAAGGCCATGGACCCGAAGATCGAGAAGGTCGCATCGCCCACGCTGCCCTGGCGCAAGACCGTCACCCTGCGCGGGATCACGCCGCCCGGCGTCACCCCGATCGTCCTCGACGCGGACGGGGCCGGGGTCACCTGCTCGATCACGTACAAGGGCAAGGTGATCGAGGAGGGGAAGGGGAAGGACATGCTCGCCGCCGGCGGCTGTGTGGCCGTGTCGCCGGTCGTCGGCTGACCGCGGGTCAGCAACGCTGCGGCCGACCCCGATCCGGTCCGGCGGCCGGTCGGGGCCGGCTGTCCGGGCCGGTCCGGCGGCCGGTCGGGGGCGATTGTCAGTGCCGTGGTGCACGGTGGAGAACGCATCGGGTCGACCGACCCGGAGGGGGGATCCACGACCGTGTCCGAATCCACTGCCACCGCCGGCGCCCAGGCTCTCCGACCGCATGCCGAGGACGCCTTCGCCGACGAGCTCAAGGCCCTCGCCGCAGCCGACGACCGCCCGCGCCCGGCCCGTTGGCGGCTCTCCCCGTGGGCCGTCGCCACCTACCTCCTCGGCGGCACCCTGTCCGACGGCACCGTGATCACCCCTAAGTACGTGGGCCCGCGCCGCCTCGTCGAGGTCGCCGTCACCACCCTCGCCACCGACCGCGCCCTGCTGCTCCTCGGCGTTCCCGGAACGGCCAAGACCTGGGTGTCGGAGCATCTGGCCGCCGCCGTCAGCGGCGACTCGACCCTGCTCGTCCAGGGCACCGCGGGCACCCCCGAGGAAGCCCTCCGCTACGGGTGGAACTACGCCCGGCTCCTCGCGCACGGCCCCAGCCGCGACGCCCTGGTGCCCAGCCCGCTGATGCGCGCCATGTCCGAGGGGATGACGGCGCGCGTCGAGGAGCTGACCCGCATCCCCGCCGACGTGCAGGACTCGCTCATCACGATCCTGTCCGAGAAGACGCTCCCCGTGCCCGAGCTGGGCCAGGAGGTCCAGGCGGTCCGCGGATTCAACGTCATCGCCACCGCCAACGACCGCGACCGCGGGGTCAACGAACTGTCCAGCGCCCTGCGCCGCCGGTTCAACACCGTCGTGCTCCCGCTGCCCGCCACGCCCGACGCCGAGGTCGACATCGTGTCCCGCCGGGTCGACCAGATAGGCCGCTCGCTCGACCTCCCGTCCGCCCCCGACGGCGCGGCCGAGATCCGCCGCGTCGTCACGGTCTTCCGCGAACTGCGCGACGGGGTCACCACGGACGGGCGCACCAAGCTCAAGTCCCCGTCGGGAACGCTGTCCACGGCCGAGGCGATCTCCGTCGTCACCAACGGCCTCGCCCTCGCCGCCCACTTCGGGGACGGGGTGCTGCGCCCCGGGGACGTCGCGGCGGGCATCCTCGGCGCGGTCGTCCGCGACCCGGCGGCCGACCGGATGATCTGGCAGGAGTACCTGGAGACGGTGGTCCGGGAGCGGGACGGGTGGAAGGACTTCTACCGCGCCTGCCGAGAGGTCTCCGCATGACCGGGACCGGGCACCCCGCGGCGGGGACCGTGCGCCCTGCGGAACGCCCGCCCGGGCCGCTGCTGTTGGGCGTCCGGCACCACGGTCCCGGATCGGCGCGGGCCGTCCGGGCGGCGCTGGACGCCGCCCGCCCGCGGGCCGTGCTGATCGAAGGCCCCCCGGAGGCCGACACGCTGCTGCCGCTCGCCGCCGACGAACGGATGCGGCCACCGGTCGCCCTGCTCGCCCATGTCGTCGGCGACCCGGGGGAGGCGGCGTTCTGGCCGATGGCCGCGTTCTCGCCCGAGTGGGTCGCCCTGCGCTGGGCCCTCGACCACGGCGCCGAGGTCCGGTTCATCGACCTTCCGGCGGCACACTCCCTGGCCATGAACCGGGCCGAGGCGGAGGCGGCGGACGGCCCCGGGCGCGTCCCCGTCGACCCCCTCGCGGTGCTCGCCGAGGCGGCGGGCTACGACGACCCCGAGCGCTGGTGGGAGGACGTCGTCGAGCACCGCACCGGGGGCGGCGGAACGGCGGACCCCTGGGCCCCGTTCACGGTCCTCGCCGAGGCGATGACCGCCCTGCGCGAGGCGTACGGCGACGGCGGCCACCCCCGCGACGCCGTGCGCGAGGCGTACATGCGCGTCCAACTGCGCAAGGCGGCCAAGGAGTTCGGCGAGGACATCGCGGTCGTCTGCGGCGCCTGGCACGTCCCCGCGCTCGCCGCGCGGACCACGCTCACCGCCGACCGCGCCCTGCTCAAGGGCCTGCCCAGAGTCCGGGCCGAGCTGACCTGGGTGCCCTGGTCGCACCGCAGGCTCGCCCGCAGGAGCGGCTACGGGGCGGGCATCGACTCGCCCGGCTGGTACGGGCACCTCTTCGAGGCCGGGGACCGCCCGGTCGAGCGGTGGATGACCAAGGTCGCCGGCCTCCTGCGCGGGGAGGACCGGTTCGTGTCGTCCGCCCATGTCATCGAGGCCGTCCGGCTCGCCGCCGCCCTGGCCGCGCTCCGCGGCCGCCCGCTCGCCGGTCTGACCGAGACGACCGACGCGGTCCGGTCCGTGATGTGCGACGGCTCCGACGTACCGCTCGCGCTCGTCCACGACCGGCTGGTCGTCGGCGAGGCCCTCGGCGAGGTGCCGGACGACGCCCCCGTCGTCCCCCTCCAGCGCGACCTCACCCGCCAGCAGCGCACCCTCCGGCTCAAACCGGAGGCGCCGGAGCGGGAGCTGGAGCTCGACCTCCGCAAGGACAACGACGCGGCCCGCAGCCGACTGCTGCACCGGCTCCGCCTCCTCGGCGTCGACTGGGGCGAGCCCGCCACCGGCCGGGGCGCCACCGGCACCTTCCGGGAGAGCTGGCGGCTGCGCTGGGAGCCCGAGCTGTACGTACGGGTGGCGGAGGCGGGCATCTGGGGCACCACCGTGCTCACGGCCGCCACCGCGAGGGCCGGGGCCAGGGCCGCCGGGGCGACCGCGCTCGCCGAGATCACCGCGCTCGCCGAGCAGTGCCTGCTCGCCGGGGTCCCCGACGCGCTGCCCGGCGTGATGCGGGCCCTCGCCGACCGCGCCGCGCTCGACGCCGACGTCGGCCGCCTCGCCGAGGCCCTGCCCGCGCTCGCCCGTACCCTGCGCTACGGCGACGTGCGGTCCACCGACACCGCGGCGCTCGCCGAGGTCGCGGCCGGTCTCGCCGAGCGGATCTGCGTCGGGCTGCCCCCGGCCTGCACCGGCCTGGACACCGAGGGCGCCGCCACCATGCGGGACCGTCTCGACGGCGTCCACGCCGCGATCGGCCTGCTCACCGGCGCCGCCGCCACCCGCACGGACGCGAAGCCGGACACGGCGGAAGGCGCGGGGGAGGACGGGCTGCGCGAGCGCTGGACGGCCGTGCTGCACCGGCTCGCCGCCCGGGACACGGTCGCCGGAACCGTCCGGGGCCGCGCCGCCCGCCTGCTCCTCGACGAGGGACGGCTCGCGGAGGGCGAAGCGGCCCGGCTCATGGGGCTCGCCCTCTCGCCCGGCACACCCCCGGCCGACGCCGCGGCGTGGATCGAGGGCTTCGTCGGCGGGGCGGCGGGCGGCGGCATGCTGCTCGTCCACGACGAACGGCTGCTCGGCCTGGTCGACGCCTGGCTCACCGGCGTGCCGGCCGACCTCTTCGCCGATGTGCTGCCCCTGCTGCGCCGCACCTTCTCCGCATACGAACCCGGCGTCCGCCGCACCCTGGGCGAGCTGGTGGCGCGCGGCCCCCGCGCCGGGAGAGCCGGGGGAGCGCCGGGCGCCGGTGCCGGGGCGACGGTGCCCGGATTCGGGCCGGAGACGGACGCGGCCAGGGCCGACGCGGCCGAGGACGTGGTCCTCCTGCTGCTCGGCACCGGCACCGGCACGGCCACCCCCTCCGACACCCCCGCCGGGACCGCTTCCGGCACCGGCACCGACACCGACACCGAGGAACAGTGGGGGGCGACGGCATGACGACGAACACGAACACCCCTGACGCCACGAACACCGCGAACGACGAACGGCTGCGCCGCTGGCGGCTGGTCCTGGGCGGGGACGGCGCCGAGGGCACCGGCCGCGCCCTCACCGGCCGCGACGCCGCGATGGACGCCGCGCTGAGCGCGCTCTACGGCGACGGGGGAGCCACCGGCGCCCGGAACAGGACCGGCCGCGCGGCCGGGCTCGGGGCGTCCGCCCCCTCCGTGGCCCGCTGGCTCGGCGACATCCGTACGTACTTCCCGAGCACCGTCGTCCAGGTCATGCAGCGCGACGCGTTCGACCGGCTCGGCCTCGCGGCGCTGCTGCTGGAGCCGGAGATGCTGGAGGCGGTCGAGCCCGACGTCCACCTCGTGGGCACGCTCCTCTCGCTCGGCAGGGCCATCCCCGAGACGACGAAGGAGACCGCGAGAGCGGTGGTCCGCAAGGTCGTCGAGGACCTGGAGAAGCGGCTCGCCTCCCGCACCCGGGCCACGCTCACCGGCGCGCTCGACCGCTCGGCCAGGACCGACCGGCCCCGCCACCACGACATCGACTGGAACCGCACCGTCCGGGCCAACCTGAAGAACTACCTCCCCGAGTACGGCACCGTCGTCCCCGAACGGCTCATCGGCTACGGGCGGGCCGCCCGGTCGGTGAAGAAGGACGTCGTCCTCTGCGTCGACCAGTCGGGTTCGATGGCCGCCTCCGTGGTCCACGCCTCCGTCTTCGGCGCGGTCCTCGCCTCCATGCGGACCCTCCGGACCAGGCTCGTCGTCTTCGACACGGCGGTCGTCGACCTCACCGACCAGCTCGACGACCCTGTCGACGTGCTCTTCGGGACCCGGCTCGGCGGCGGTACCGACATCAACCGCGCGCTGGCCTACTGCCAGTCGAGGATCACCCGCCCCGCCGACACCGTGGTCGTGCTGATCAGCGACCTCTACGAGGGCGGGATACGCGACGGGATGCTGAAGCGGGTCGCCGCGATGAAGGCGTCCGGGGTGCAGTTCGTGGCCCTGCTCGCGCTCTCCGACGAGGGCGCGCCCGCCTACGACCGCGACCACGCGGCGGCGCTCGCCGCCCTGGGCGTGCCCGCCTTCGCCTGCACCCCGGACCTCTTCCCCGAGGTGATGGCGGCGGCCATCGAGAAACGGCCGCTGCCCGTACCGGCCCTCGCGCCGGACGAGGAGGCCGGCCACTGAGGGACACCGGAGCCCCGAGCCCACACGCACATCCGCACCCGCGTCCGCGGGCCCGCGCCGGCCGCCGCCGTCACCCCAATGGCACCGCGCGGCGCACCGCCCGGTGCGGGGGCGTCCGGCCCCGCCGCTCCCCGGGGCCCAGCAGGGTCTGTGACCGTAATCACCGCTCGGGCGCTATCTGTGATTTAGGGTCCTGCGGGCCTCAGGGATAACCTGCGAGATGGACATGCCGCGTGCCGGGCTCACCGTGTGCGCCTTCCTGGTGACCGCGCAGTCACGTTTTGCCCCTCGCGACACGCCCACGCAGAAAACCAACCGCGAGACCATTGATTAAGGGACGGACGCGCGTGGACCTGTTCGAGTACCAGGCGAGGGACCTCTTCGCCAAGCACGGTGTACCGGTGCTGGCCGGTGAAGTCATCGACACGCCTGAGGCAGCCCGCGAGGCGACCGAGCGGCTGGGCGGCAAGTCGGTCGTCAAGGCGCAGGTGAAGGTCGGCGGCCGTGGCAAGGCCGGTGGCGTCAAGCTGGCCGCCACCCCCGACGAGGCGGTCGCCCGCGCGACCGACATCCTCGGCATGGACATCAAGGGCCACACGGTCCACAAGGTGATGATCGCCGAGCTGTCTCCGGAGATCGAGGCGGAGTACTACGTCTCGTACCTCCTCGACCGCACGAACCGCACCTTCCTGGCCATGGCCTCGGTGCAGGGCGGCATGGACATCGAGGAGGTCGCGGAGAAGACCCCCGAGGCCCTCGCGAAGGTCCCGGTCAACGCCGTCGAGGGCGTCACGATCGAGAAGGCCCGCGAGATCGTCGCCCAGGCCGCGTTCCCGGCGGAGGTGGCCGAGAAGGTCGCCGAGGTCCTGGTGACGCTCTGGGACACCTTCGTCGCCGAGGACGCCCTCCTCGTCGAGGTCAACCCGCTGGTCAAGACCAAGGACGGCCGCATCCTGGCCCTGGACGGCAAGGTCTCGCTCGACGAGAACGCCGACTTCCGGCAGCCCGAGCACGAGGCCCTCGAGGACAAGGCCGCGGCCAACCCGCTCGAGGCCGCCGCCAAGGCCAAGAACCTCAACTACGTCAAGCTGGACGGCGAGGTCGGCATCATCGGCAACGGCGCCGGCCTGGTCATGTCGACCCTGGACGTCGTCGCGTACGCCGGTGAGAACCACGGCAACGTGAAGCCCGCCAACTTCCTCGACATCGGTGGCGGCGCCTCCGCCGAGGTCATGGCGAACGGCCTGGAGATCATCCTCGGCGACCCGGACGTCAAGTCCGTCTTCGTCAACGTCTTCGGTGGCATCACCGCCTGCGACGAGGTCGCCAACGGCATCGTCCAGGCGCTGGAGCTGCTCAAGTCCAAGGGCGAGGACGTCAACAAGCCGCTGGTCGTGCGCCTCGACGGCAACAACGCGGAGCTGGGTCGCAAGATCCTCTCCGACGCCAACCACCCGCTCGTTCAGCGCGTGGACACCATGGACGGCGCGGCCGACAAGGCCGCCGAGCTCGCCGCGGCTGCGAAGTAAGGGACGAGGGACTCCAACACCATGGCTATCTTCCTCACCAAGGACAGCAAGGTCATCGTCCAGGGGATGACCGGCGCCACCGGTATGAAGCACACCAAGCTCATGCTCGGTGACGGCACCAACATCGTCGGTGGCGTGAACCCGCGCAAGGCCGGCACCTCCGTCGACTTCGACGGCACCGAGGTCCCCGTCTTCGGGACCGTCGCCGAGGCGATGGAGAAGACCGGCGCCGACGTGTCCGTCCTCTTCGTGCCGCCGGCCTTCGCCAAGGCCGCCGTCATCGAGGCGATCGACGCCGGGATCCCGCTCGCGGTCGTCATCACCGAGGGCATCGCCGTCCACGACTCGGCCGCCTTCTGGGCGTACGCCACGTCGAAGGGCAACAAGACGCGGATCATCGGCCCGAACTGCCCCGGCCTGATCACCCCCGGCCAGTCCAACGCCGGCATCATCCCGGGCGACATCACCAAGCCCGGCCGCATCGGTCTGGTGTCCAAGTCGGGCACGCTGACCTACCAGATGATGTACGAGCTCCGTGACATCGGCTTCTCGTCCGCCGTCGGCATCGGTGGCGACCCGGTCATCGGTACGACGCACATCGACGCCCTCGCGGCGTTCGAGGCCGACCCCGAGACCGACCTGATCGTGATGATCGGCGAGATCGGCGGCGACGCCGAGGAGCGTGCGGCCGACTTCATCAAGGCCAACGTCACCAAGCCGGTCGTCGGTTACGTCGCGGGCTTCACCGCCCCCGAGGGCAAGACCATGGGCCACGCCGGCGCCATCGTCTCCGGCTCCTCCGGCACCGCCCAGGCGAAGAAGGAGGCCCTCGAGGCCGCCGGCGTCAAGGTCGGCAAGACGCCGACCGAGACCGCCAAGCTCGCCCGCGAGATCCTCGGCGCCTGACCGCTCCCGCACCGCTCGGAGCGTCACCGCACAGACGGCGCGGGCCCGTACCCCTCGGATCGAAGGGGTACGGGCCCGCGCCGTTTTTCCGTCTCCGGGCGTCCCGGCGTCCCGGTCAGCCGGTGCCGGGGACCAGCCGCGCCGGGCCCTGGAAGAGTTCGCCGCGGAGCTTCTTCTCCAGGCTCAGCTCCCGGGGCTCCGGCTCGCGGGGGCCGCCGCGTGGCGGCACCCCGCCGATCCGCTGGGCGGGCGCCGCCGGGGTCTCGTGCCGGGTCGGGGCCGTCGCCAGGGTGAACAGCGTCAGCCCGGCGAGCAGCAGGGTGAACCAGAAGGTCGCCCGGGTCCACCGCCTGGCCCTGCGCTCGCTGTCCGTACGGACCCGGACGGGCGTGGGGAGCGGGCCGGGGGACGGGGACAGGGCGAGCGCGCCGAGCCGTTCGGCCAGCGGCGCCGGGTCCCCGGCGGCCCCGTCGCCGCCGACCGGCGCGGGCACCAGCGCGTCGATCGCGGCCCGCGCGTTCAGCAGCCGGTTCGCCGCCGCCGGGGTGCTCGCCTCCGTCTCCGCCGCCGTCTCCGGCAGCCCCAGGCCCAGGCCGTCGTGGAGCACCAGGGTGCGGCGGTAGCAGGGCGGCAACGCGAGCAGCGCGTCGAGCAGGGCATGGGCGGCGGGTTCGGGCGGGGGCGGGTCGGGCCTGCGGTGCGCGCGGCGCAGCCGGTGCCAGGGCGACAGGGCGTACTCGTACCCGGCCGCCCGTACCCACCCGACCGGGTCCGGGTCCACCGCGACCTCGGGCCAGTGCTCCCAGGCCAGGGCGAAGGCGCGGGCGACGGACTCCCGGGCGAGGGCCCGGCGCCCGGTCAGCAGGAACGTCTGGTGGAAGAGGGCGGTGGCGCAGTGCGCGTACAGCGCGTCGAACGCCTCGGCGGACCGGTCCCCCGCGCCGGGGGGATCGGCGGGGGCGGGGCCCTCGGTGTCCGGGGCTCCGGAGGCACCGGGGACGGTGGTGGTGACAGAGGTGGGCTCGGTGTCGGGGGTTCCGGTGGGGGAGGGGCGGTCAGAGGGGGTGTTCGTCGGACGCCGCGTCATGCGGGTCCCTCCAATGGGCTACACCACGGAATAAAGCACATAAACATATATTGGGCGACACAGCGGGTATTCGACTGTTACGCGCATTAGGCGCGTGTCGTTGGCAGCATGGCCGTGTGAGCCAAGTAACCGAAAGCGCCCCGATGTTGTCGGCGGATCAGGGCAGGTCCGCCGCGTTCCCCCTGGCCCTGCTGCGGGGAGCGGTCGCGGCCGGGCTCGGGCTGGGCGCGGTCACCGTTCTCGTCCTGGCGTTGTGGATCAGCTCGCCGGACTCCGGGGAGAGTTCCGGGAGCGCCCTCCACACGGCGGCGGCGCTCTGGCTGCTCGCCCATGGCGCCGAGCTGGTCAGGGCCGGTACGCCGAGCGGGGTGCCCGCTCCGGTGGGGGTGGTTCCGCTGCTGCTCGCCGTGGTGCCGGTGTGGCTGGTGCACCGCGCGGCGCGCGACGTCCTGGTGCCGGACGAGGAGCGGCCCGCCCTCTCGGCGCCGGTCGGCCTGGCGGCGGTCGTCGGCGGATATCTGCTGGTCGGCGCGGCGGTCGCGTACTACGCGCGGGGCGGTGCGCTGTCCGTGCACCCGCTCGCGGCGCTCTTCCCGGCGGTCGCCGTGGTGGCGGGCGCGGCGGCGGCCGGGGTCTGGACGGCGGCCGGGCATCCGGTCGCGCTGCCCGCCGGAGCCCCGGCGGCCCTGCACCGGGCGCTGGCGGGCGGCCGGCTCCGGGAGCGCGCGGGGACGGTGTGGCGCGCGGCGGCGGCCGGGGTGGCGATGCTGGTCGGCGGCGGCGCGCTGCTCGTCGCGGTCGGGCTGGTGTGGCACGCGCACCCGGCCCGGCAGGCGTTCGTCCAGCTCTCGGGCGACTGGTCGGGCCGGGTCGCGGTGCTGCTGCTCGCGGTGGTGCTGGTGCCGAACGCGGCGGTGTGGGGTGCGGCGTACGGGCTCGGTCCCGGCTTCGCCCTCGGTACGGCGTCCACGGTCACCCCGCTGGCCTTCTCCGGCCGCCCGGCGCTGCCCCGTTTCCCGCTGCTGGCCGCGGTGCCCGCCGAGGGCCCCGGGACGCTCCCGAACTGGGCGGCGCTCGGGGTGCCGGTCGCGGCCGGGGTGACCGTCGCCTGGTTCACGGTGCGGCGGGCCGCGCCGCCGTACTGCGAACGCGAGGAGGCGTGGGGCCCGGGGGCGACCGCGCTGGCGGCCGCGGTCGCCGGGATCGGGTGCGGGATCGGTACGGCGGTGCTGGCCGCGGCGGCCGGGGGGCCGCTGGGGAGCCGGGCGCTGGCGGAGTTCGGCCCGGTGTGGTGGCTGACCGGCGCGGCGGCGGCGGCCTGGGTGGTGGTGCTGGGCGTGCCCGGCGCGCTGCTGCTGCGGTTCTGGCGGCTGCGGGGGCCGGTCCGCAGCGGCTGGTGGTGGCTGACCGGCGCGGTGCCGGCGCGCGAGCGGGAGCGGGCGCGGGCGTGGGAGAAGGCGCGGGCGCGGGAGCGGGCCGCGGCGTACGCGTCCGCCGCGGCCGGCTCCGGCAACGCCGGGACGCCGTCCGCCCCCGTCGCGGACCCGGGCCTCGCCCCGTACGACTTCCTGCCGGCCGACCCCTGGTACGGGCGGACGGCCCGGCCCGAGGAGGCCGGACCGTCCGGGAGCGCGGGAGGGGCTGGGCTCAGTCCCTGACGCCGAAGAGCGGCTCCAGCGGCTTCGGCAGCTGGTCGTTGCAGGACAGCTGACCGGCCTTGGTCAGGGCGTCGTTCACACAGGTGTAGTAGTCGCGGTAGACGAGCTGCACGGTGAAGGTCATGGCGACGATCGAGAGCGCGATCAGCGCCGTCACCAGGCCGCTGACCGCCGCCGTGGTCTGCTGCCTACCGCCGACCGGGGCCGCCGGGGCGCCCGGCGCGGCCCCCGGTGCCGGGGTCGCCGCACCGCCCGCGGCCGGGCTCTTCGGCTTCGACCGGAGCGAGCTGATCGCCCAGTACACCGCGAGCGAGCCGAGCAGCAGGGCGATCTCCGGGAGGTCGAAGAGCGCGAAGAAGAAGGCCCACATGCCGCAGAGCAGCGCGTAGCGCGCCCGGCGCTGTGCGGGGTCGGTGGGGTCCCAGCGCAGCCCGCCCGGGGTGCCCTCGGGGCCGCTCTGGTTGCCGCCCGTCCCGCCCTGGCCCGGGCGGCCGCCGAAGCCGCCGCTCTGCCGGCCGGGCTGGCGGCTGCTCCACTGGCCCCAGGCGGGCCGGTCCCCGGAGGAGTCCTCACCGTTCCCGGAGCCGTCCTTCGAGCCGTCCTTCCGGCCGTTCCCGTCGCCCTTCGCGACGTTCACCGGGCGGCGGGGCTGCCAGGGCTGGTCGGGCCGGTTCTCCGGCGGCGGGGCGAAGGGGTTGTCGTCGCTCCCGCCCGGACCCCTCCCGCCCTGGGAGGAGGCGTCCCGCTCGGGCAGCGGCTGGCGGAAGGCGGTGCGGCGGCGTCGGTCCGGCATGTGGTGAACGTCTTCCCCATCTCGTCATTTCCGCCCCGTGGACGGTTCGCTGTCCCCTGACGCTACCTCCCGGCCGGGAGCCGCCGAAAGCTGGGAGCGCGGCCGGAACGCCGGTGGCCGCGGCGCCGGACCGGCCACCGCCGCCCGGGGCCGCCGACCCCCGTCCCACGGGGGCCCGCCGCGGTGCCGGTATCGTTGCTGGCGGTCGGCCGGTTCGTAGAGTTCCCCGTATCGAGGGGCTCGGTTCTTTCGTACGACCGTACAAATCAGCGTCGCGCCGCTCCCCGACGTGGGCGGAGCGCGCCGGAACACCACGCGAGAAAGGGCCCAGCCGTGGCCTCCCCGCCCCCCTCCGCCGCCCCGGCACGCCTGGTCGTGCTGGTCTCCGGTTCGGGTACGAATCTCCAAGCCCTGCTCGACGCCATCGGTGACGATCCCGAGGGCTTCGGCGCGCGGGTCGTCGCGGTCGGCGCCGACCGCGACGGCATCGCCGGTCTCGAACGGGCGGAGCGCGCCGGCATCCCGACGTTCGTCCGCCGGGTCAAGGACCACGCCACCCGGGAGGAGTGGGACGCCGCGCTCGCCGCCGCGACGGCCGAGCACCGCCCGGACCTCGTGGTGTCCGCGGGGTTCATGAAGATCGTGGGGCGGGAGTTCCTCGCCCGCTTCGGCGGCCGGTTCGTCAACACCCACCCCGCCCTGCTCCCCAGTTTTCCCGGTGCCCACGGGGTGCGCGACGCGCTCGCGTACGGCGTGAAGGTCACCGGCTGCACCGTCCACTTCGTCGACGACGGCGTCGACACCGGTCCGATCATCGCGCAGGGCGTGGTCGAGGTGACCGAGGAGGACTCGCCGGAGGGCGAAGCCGCTCTCCATGAACGCATCAAGCAAATCGAGCGCAAGCTGCTCGTCGAGGCCGTGGGGCGGCTCGCCCGCGACGGCTATCGCATTGAGGGACGAAAGGTTCATCTCGGTCATGTCGGTGAATAAGCCCATCCGTCGCGCCCTGGTCAGTGTCTACGACAAGACGGGGCTCGAAGACCTCGCACGCGGTCTGCACGAGGCGGGTGTCGAGCTGGTCTCCACCGGCTCCACCGCCGGCCGGATCGCCGCCGCCGGTGTCCCGGTCACCAAGGTCGAGGAGCTCACGGGCTTCCCCGAGTGTCTCGACGGCCGCGTGAAGACGCTGCACCCGCGCGTCCACGCCGGCATCCTGGCCGACCTCCGCCTGGACACCCACCGCGAGCAGCTCGCCGAGCTCGGTGTGGAGCCGTTCGACCTGGTGGTCGTCAACCTCTACCCGTTCAAGGAGACCGTGGCCTCCGGCGCCTCGGCCGACGAGTGCGTGGAGCAGATCGACATCGGTGGCCCGTCCATGGTCCGCGCCGCCGCCAAGAACCACCCGTCCGTGGCCGTCGTCACCAGCCCCGCGCGGTACGCCGACGTCCTGGCCGCCGTCAGGGCGGGCGGCTTCGACCTGACCGCCCGCAAGCGGCTGGCCGCCGAGGCGTTCCAGCACACCGCCGCGTACGACGTCGCCGTGGCCTCCTGGTTCGCGGACGACTACGCCGCCGCCGACGACTCGGGCTTCCCCGACTTCTTCGGTACGACGTACCGGCGCGAGAACGTCCTGCGCTACGGCGAGAACCCGCACCAGCCCGCCGCGCTCTACACCTCGGGCGCCGGCGGCCTGGCCGAGGCGGAGCAGCTGCACGGCAAGGAGATGTCGTACAACAACTACACGGACACCGACGCCGCGCGCCGGGCCGCGTACGACCACACCGAGCCGTGCGTCGCGATCATCAAGCACGCCAACCCGTGCGGCATCGCGATCGCCGACGACGTCGCCGAGGCGCACCGCAAGGCCCACGCCTGCGACCCGCTGTCGGCCTTCGGCGGGGTCATCGCCGTCAACCGTCCGGTGACCACCGCGATGGCCGAGCAGGTCGCGGAGATCTTCACCGAGGTCATCGTCGCCCCGGCCTACGAGGACGGCGCCGTCGAGATCCTGGCCCGCAAGAAGAACATCCGGGTGCTGCGCTGCCCGGACGCCCCGGCCGCCCCGGTCGAGGTCAAGCCGATCGACGGCGGTGCGCTGCTCCAGGTCACCGACCGCCTCCAGGCGGAGGGCGACGACCCGGCCAACTGGACGCTGGCCACCGGCGAGGCGCTGGGCGAGGCCGAGCTGAGGGAGCTGGCCTTCGCGTGGAAGGCGTGCCGCGCGGTCAAGTCCAACGCGATCCTGCTGGCCAAGGACGGTGCCTCGGTCGGCGTCGGCATGGGCCAGGTCAACCGGGTCGACTCCGCGAAGCTGGCCGTGGAGCGGGCGGGCGAGGAGCGGGCGCGCGGTGCGTACGCCGCCTCCGACGCGTTCTTCCCGTTCCCCGACGGGCTGGAGATCCTGACCGCCGCGGGCGTCAGGGCGGTGGCCCAGCCGGGCGGTTCGGTCCGTGACGAGCTGGTCGTCGAGGCCGCGAAGAAGGCCGGCGTGACGATGTACTTCACCGGCACGCGCCACTTCTTCCACTGAGGTCCCACGCACGAAGGGCCGGAACTCCTCGCGGAGTTCCGGCCCTTCGTGTCGTGCGCGGGGTGCGTTACTTCTTGACCACCAGCGTGCCGGCGGCACGGTCGTGCCAGCCCTGGAGCTTGCCGGAGTTGTCGAAGAACGGCGAGAGGTAGACCAGCAGCGCGCCGATGTAGCAGAGGAAGACACCGACGATCGGGATGATCCAGCGGATGAAGCCGGAGCCGAGGCCCGGGTTCATGCCGGTGTTCTCCTTGACGACCTTCAGGCCGAGGGCCATCTTGCCGAGCGTCTGGCCGAGCAGCGAGATCATCAGCCACTCGTAGAGCAGCGTGATCAGACCGAAGATCGCGATCATGCCGAACATCGTGGCGATGACGCTGCCGCTCGCGTCGTTCACACAGGCCTGGTAGCCCGGGTCCAGGGAGCTGCCGCAGTTCTCGATGTCCTTGGCGGCGCCCATCGCACCGGCGACACCGATCGCGCTGAGGATCGTGTAGAGCACGCCGATGATCACGCCGTCGAGGGCGCGGGCGCCGAGGCGACGACCCATCGAGGCGACCTGGACGGTGCCCAGCACGGGGACGTTGATGTAGCCGTTGTTGGCCTGGAGGGTGCCCGGGGCCTGGGGCGGGTAGCCGTAGCCCGGCTGACCCTGCGGGGGCTGCTGCGGGTAGCCGTAGCCCGGCTGACCCTGCGGCTGCTGCTGCGGGTAGCCGTAACCGGGCTGGCCCTGCGGCGGCTGGCCGGGCTGCTGGCCGTACGGGTTGTTCGGGTTCGGGTTCGGGTCGCCGAAACTCATCTGGGCGTTCCTCCAACGTGCACTGCGGGGACGATGCGGCCGCACGGAGGAAAGAAAGGTCAGTGGTCCGCCCCCCGGTACTACTGCGGCACTGCGGCCATAATCGTTATAAACAGAATGTAAGTTTGTCCAGTCACGGTCGGGGCTTGTTGCGCAAGTGCAACATCACGCCACTGAAGGCGGCCGAATTGGTACCGGGGCGGGGTCATCCGAGAGGATGGGGACATGACTGCCCAGATTCTCGATGGCAAGGCCACCGCAGCCGCGATCAAGTCCGATCTCACCGTCCGTGTGGCGGCCCTCAAGGAACGGGGCATCACCCCGGGCCTGGGAACCCTGCTGGTCGGGGACGACCCGGGCAGTCGTTGGTACGTGAACGGCAAGCACCGCGACTGCGCGCAGGTCGGCCTCGGCTCCATCCAGCGCGAACTCCCCGACACCGCCACCCAGGAGGAGATCGAGGCGGTCGTCCGCGAGCTGAACGAGAACCCCGACTGCACCGGGTACATCGTGCAGCTCCCGCTCCCCGACGGGATCGACACCAACCGCGTCCTGGAGCTGATGGACCCGGCCAAGGACGCCGACGGCCTGCACCCGATGAACCTCGGCCGCCTGGTGCTCAACGAGCCGGGCCCGCTGCCGTGCACCCCGCAGGGCGTCGTCCAGCTCCTCCGCCACCACGGCGTCGAGATCAAGGGGGCGAACGTGGTGGTCGTGGGCCGGGGCGTCACCATCGGCCGCCCGATGCCGCTGCTGCTGACCCGCCGTTCGGAGAACGCCACCGTGACGCAGTGCCACACCGGTACGCGTGACCTCTCCGCCCACCTCAAGCAGGCCGACATCATCGTGGCCGCCGCCGGGGTGCCGCACATCATCAAGCCCGAGGACGTGAAGCCGGGCGCCGCCGTGCTCGATGTCGGCGTCAGCCGGGACGAGAACGGCAAGATCGTCGGGGACGTCCACCCGGGCGTGGCCGAGGTCGCCGCCTGGATCTCCCCGAACCCCGGCGGCGTCGGCCCGATGACCCGCGCCCAGCTGCTCGTCAACGTGGTCGAGGCGGCCGAGCGCAACGCCGCCGCCGCCGGCTGACCCGATCCGGAGGAAACCCCATGGGTGCTGCTACGAGCCCGGCCGACCGGGCCGCCGAGACGGGCGGCCCGTCCGCGCGCCCGCCCCGGTCCCCGGAGACGGCGAGCGGGTCGCACGTGCCGGACGCGGACGAACGCGCGGCGGACGGGACGTCCGGGGCCGACGGGACGTCCGGGGCCGACGGGGCGACCGCGGGCCAGGACGATTCGGCCACGGGTGCGGACGCGGGCGGATCGGCCGCGGCCGGGGGGCCCGGCGGCGCGCGCCGCTCGCGGCGGTTCCCCTTGTTCACCCGGGACACCGCCCGCCCCGAGGGCGGTGGCCGGGCCGCCCCCGGCGACGCGCCCGCCCCGGCCCGGCAGTGGCCGCTGCTCGCGGTGCTCTGCACGGCCGGGATCGGGTTGCTGATCGTGGCGGTCGACCCCTTCGCCGAGGCGTTCCGGGTCGGCACGATGCTGATCGGCTGCGCCCTGCTCGGCGGTGCCGTGCTGCGGCTCGTGGTGCCGTCGGTGGGCATGCTGGCGGTGCGGTCCCGCTTCACCGACCTGGTGACCTACGGGCTGCTCGGCTTTCTCATCGTGATGCTCGCGCTGGTGGCGCAGCCGAAGCCGTGGCTGGACATTCCGTTCCTGGAACAGGCCGTCCACTTCACCATCCGCTGATCCGTACCCGGCCCGGTGCCCGTCCCCTCCCCCGAGCGGGACGGACACCGGCTGACGGGGCCCACCAGGGCGCGCGGCCCTGCCGGGTGGTGGTCGAGCGTTCCCGCCCCGTCCGGATTCAGCCTGGTCGACGGGGTGGGGCGGAACAAGGCATGGCCAGGGCCTGTGGCACGGAAGTGACCATTCCGCCACCGTGTGAGCGTCCGGCAACGGAGCGTTCCGGGCCCGGTGGCGGGGCGGCCGGGTGACACCGCCCGTGCGGCGGCCGGTGCGCGGTGGCGGGCCGGGGGCCGTGCCGGATTCGGCCGGGTGAGCGCTGTGTGACCGCTTGTGCGCGGTGCCACAGGGGGCAGAGCGGCCGGGACCTTCCGGGTCGGATAGCCTGACCGCTGGATATCTCTTCACATCAAGATTCAGGGATGTCCAGCACCAGGGGCCAGGAACCCCCACCGCCAGCTGTCTAACGGAGATCGCCATGACCCGCACTCCCGTGAATGTCACCGTGACCGGCGCAGCCGGCCAGATCGGCTACGCGCTGCTCTTCCGCATCGCCTCCGGCCACCTGCTCGGCCCGGACGTGCCGGTCAACCTGCGTCTCCTGGAGATCCCGCAGGGCCTGAAGGCCGCCGAGGGCACCGCGATGGAGCTCGACGACTGCGCCTTCCCGCTGCTGCGCGGCATCGAGATCACCGACGACGCCAACAAGGCGTTCGACGGTGCCAACGTCGCCCTGCTCGTCGGCGCCCGCCCGCGCACCAAGGGCATGGAGCGCGGTGACCTGCTCTCCGCCAACGGTGGCATCTTCAAGCCCCAGGGCAAGGCCATCAACGACAACGCCGCGGACGACATCAAGGTCCTCGTGGTCGGCAACCCGGCCAACACCAACGCGCTGATCGCCCAGGCCGCCGCCCCGGACGTCCCGGCCGAGCGCTTCACCGCGATGACCCGCCTCGACCACAACCGGGCGATCTCGCAGCTGGCCGCCAAGACCGGTGCCGCCGTCTCCGACATCAAGAAGCTGACGATCTGGGGCAACCACTCGGCGACCCAGTACCCCGACATCTTCCACGCGGAGATCGCGGGCAAGAACGCCGCCGAGCTCGTCAACGACGAGGCGTGGCTGGCCGACACCTTCATCCCGACCGTCGCCAAGCGCGGCGCCGCGATCATCGAGGCCCGTGGCGCGTCCTCGGCCGCCTCCGCCGCCAACGCCGCCATCGACCACGTGCACACCTGGGTCAACGGCACCGCCGCGGGCGACTGGACCTCCATGGGCATCCCGTCGGACGGCTCCTACGGCGTGCCGGAGGGCATCATCTCCTCCTTCCCGGTCACCACGGAGAACGGCACCTACAAGATCGTCCAGGGCCTGGAGATCAACGAGTTCTCCCGTGCGCGCATCGACGCCTCGGTGAAGGAGCTCACCGAGGAGCGCGACGCGGTGCGCGAGCTCGGCCTGATCTGATCCCCGATCCGGCCCGTACGCCCTTGACGCGTACCCCCGTCGCCCCCGGCAGCACTCCGCAGCCGGGGGCGACGGCTGTTCGGGGTCACGTTCTTTTTACGGGTGCCCCAGGAGTCCCGGGACGGGGTGCGCCCCGCCGCCGGTACGGAGCGACGCCGCGCACCCGGCCCCGCGCGGACGGCCGCTACCCGTGCCGCAGCTCGTCCGCGAACCCGCGTACCGCCGCCATGGCCCGCCGCTGGAACCAGGGCCCGAAGGTGATCCGGGTGGCGCCCAGCCCGCCGAGGCGGCGCGGGGCGGGACCGTCCGGCCGGGCGAGCGCGTTGAGCGGTCCCGGGACGGCGGCGGCCAGCCGGGGCAGCGCCTCGGGCGGGGCCATGATCGGGTACACGCACTCCGCGCCCGCCGCCACGTACAGCAGCGCCCGGCGCACCGTCTCCGCCTCCCTCCCCGGATCCGTTCCCGGGGAACCGGGCGAGCCGGGCGAGCCGGGCGAGCCGTGGACGTACGTGTCGACGCGGGCGTTGACGAAGAGGGCGTCGCCCGCCGCCTCCCGGACCGCCGCGAGCCGGTCCGCCTGCCGCTCGGCCTCGACGAGCACGCCGTCGACCGAGTCCTCCAGGTTGCAGCCCGCGGCCCCGCTCTCCAGCAGCCGCTCCACCAGCTCCTCCGGCGGCAGCCCGTACCCCGCCTCCACGTCCGCCGAGACCGGCACGGAGGCCGGGACGGCCCGGACGATCCGGGCCACGGCGGCGAACATCTCGGCGGCGGGCGCCGCCCCGTCCGCGTACCCCAGCGCGTCCGAGACGCCCGCGCTGGGCGTCGCCAGGGCCGGGAAGCCCGCCTCGACGAAGGCGCGGGCGCTCGCCGCGTCCCACGGGCCGGGCAGGACGAGCGGGTCGTCCGGGGTGCGGTCGTGGTGCAGGGCGCGCAGGGCGGCGGCGGTCACGCGGGGCTCCTTCGGGCGGGGCGGGCGGTGGATCAGTGGTTGAGGTCGCCCGGCGTGTAGTGGCCGGGGACCATGCGGGTGGTCACCGCGAAGCGGTTCCACACGTTGATCGAGACGATCGCGGCGATCAGGAAGGAGAGCTCGGCCTCGTCGAAGTGCTCGGCGGCCCGGTCCCACACCTCGTCCGGGACGAAACCGTCGGTCAGCACGGTCACCGCCTCGGTCAGCTCGATCGCCGCGATCTCCTTGGGCGTGTAGAAGTGCTTCGACTCCTCCCAGGCGCTGAGCTGGATGATCCGCTCGATGGACTCACCGGCCGCGAGCGCGTCCTTGGTGTGCATGTCGAGGCAGAACGCGCAGTGGTTCAGCTGGGAGGCGCGGATCTTCACCAGCTCGCCGATGACCGGGTCGAGTCCCTTGCGGGCCGCCCCGTCCAGCCGGACCGCCGCCCGGTAGACCTCGGGGGCGTGCTGGGCCCAGGACTGCTTCAGACGGGGGGTGTGCTCGGGGTTGCGTCCGGTGGCGGGTGCGGTGTTCTCGTTCGTCGTCATGACTACGACACTAAGGGCGTGGTGGCACATGGGTATGGTCCATTCCCATGACGGAATCCTGGGCCACTTTCGGCGCCGACCTGCATCTCGACACTACCGGCTCGACCGGGCTGCGGGCCGGACTCATGCATGCCCTGCGGGAGGCGGTACGGACCGGCCGGCTGGCCCCCGGCACCCGACTGCCGTCCTCCCGGAGCCTCGCCGCCGACCTGGGAATGGCCCGCAACACCGTCGCCGACGCCTACGCCGAACTGGTCGCCGAGGGCTGGCTCACCGCCCGCCAGGGCTCCGGCACCCGGGTGGCGGCGCGGTCCGAGCCGCGCCGCTCGGCCACCCGGGTGGTCCGGGCCCGCCCGGTCGGCGCCCGGCCCGTCCACAACCTGCGGAGCGGATCACCCGACCTGGCGACGTTCCCCCGGACCGAGTGGCTCAAGGCGGCCCGGCGCGCCCTGGCCGCCGCACCCCACGATGCCTTCGGCTACGGCGATCCGCGCGGCCGCATCGAACTGCGCACGGTGCTCGCCGACTACCTGGCCCGCGCCCGGGGCGTCCACGCCGACCCGGAACGCATCATGATCTGCGCCGGATTCGCGCAGGCCCTGAGGCTGATGGGGGACGTGCTGCGCAAGCGGCGGGTGCGGGACGTGGCCGTCGAGTCGTACGGCCTGTTCCTCCACCGCGACCTGCTCCGGGACTCCGGGCTGCGGCTGCCCTGCCTGCCGGTCGACGGGTTCGGGGCGAGGACCGGCGAGCTGGCCGGGATGCGGGGCGTGGGCGCGGTCCTGATGACGCCCGCGCACCAGTTCCCCACCGGGGTCCCGCTGCACCCCGACCGCCGGGCCGCCGCGGTCGACTGGGCGCGCGCCACGGGCGGGCTGATCCTGGAGGACGACTACGACGGCGAGTTCAGGTACGACCGCCAGCCCGTCGGCGCCCTTCAGGGACTCGATCCCGAGAGCGTGGTGCACCTGGGAACGACGAGCAAATCACTCGCCCCCGGGCTGCGGCTGGGGTGGCTGGTGATGCCGGAGCGGCTGGTGGGGGAGGTGTGCGAGGCCAAGGGGGTGAGCGACTGGTCGTCCAGCGCCCTGGACCAGCTCACGCTCGCGGAGTTCATCGCGTCGGGCGCGTACGACCGCCATGTGCGCGCGATGCGGCTGCGCTACCGGCGCCGTCGCGACCAGCTCGTGGCGGCGCTGGCCGAACGCGCCCCGCACGCCCGGGTCAGCGGTATCGCCGCCGGGCTGCACGCCGTGATCGAACTGCCCCCGGGCGCCGAACCGGCGGCGCTCCGGGCGGCCGCGTGGCAGGGCCTGGCGCTGGAGGGGCTCAGCCGCTTCCGCCACCCGGACGCGGAGCCCGAAGGGGACGCGCTGGTCATCGGCTACGGAACCCCCACCGACAGCGCCTGGGCCGGCGCACTGGACGCGCTCTGCCGCGTACTGCCCCCGGATCCGGAGGCCGCGACGGAGAGGTAGACGCGGAGCGAGACGGCCCGAAAGACCCGGGGTACCGCCCGTCCCTCGCGGGCCTTTAATCTGACGAGCAGCCATATTGGCTCGATTCGTACGGCGGGGGAGACGGAAAGATGGCCAAGCGCAGGCTGAGGTCGAGCACCGTGGTGCTCGGAGGCATGGGGGTGCTCGCCGCGATGGTGACCTCCTGCGGCTCCGAACCGGACAAGCGCTGCGTCGACCGGCTGACCCAGGACAGACTGCCCAGCTACGAGTGCAAGAACAGCGGCGGCAAGGGCTCGTACTACTACGGCGGCAGCAGCAGGAACGGCAAGGTCGAGGGCGGCAGCTTCGACAAGTCCGCCGTCGAGCGCGGCGGCTTCGGCTGCTCCGGCAGCGGAGGCGGCTGACCGCCATGGAACGCCGCACCACGCAGCCCCGCCCCGACTGGCAGCGGACGGTGGAGGAGCAGGGGGTCGTCTTCCCGCTCACCCGCTACCCGGACGGCTCGCTCCGGCCGTACTGGGACGAGAGCGCCTACTACGTCTTCCCGCCGGCCGAGGTCGAGGCCCTGGAGGAGGTCGTCGAGGAGCTCCACGCCATGTGCCTGGCCGCCGCCGGCCACATCGTCGCGGAGGACCGGTTCGCCGAACTCGGCATCACCGACCGCCGCCTGGCCGACCTGGTCGCCCGCTCCTGGCACTGCCGGGACCGACTGCCGTCGCTGTACGGCAGGTTCGACCTCTGCTACGACGGCGGCGGCCCGGCGAAGATGCTGGAGTACAACGCGGACACCCCCACCTCCCTGGTGGAGGCGGCGAGCGCCCAGTGGTTCTGGATGGAGGACCGCTTCCCGGGCGCCGACCAGTGGAACTCGCTCCACGAACGGCTCGTCGCGGCCTGGCGGCGACAGGCGCCCCTGCTGCCGCCCGGCCCGGTCCACTTCGTGCACACCGAGGGCGACGAGTCGGGCGAGGACCTGATGACCGTCGCCTATCTCCGGGAGACCGCCGAGCAGGCCGGCCTCGACACGGAGGCGCTCGCCATCGAGGCGATCGGCTGGGACCGGCTGAGCGGGCGGTTCGTCGACGAGCGGCTCCGCTTCGTCCGCAGCTGCTTCAAGCTGTACCCGTGGGAGTGGCTGGCGACCGACCGGTTCGGCCCCCGGGTGCTGGACACCCTCGACAACGGCGGCGGCACCGGCACCACCTGCTGGATCGAGCCCGCCTGGAAGATGCTGCTGTCCAACAAGGCGCTGCTGGCGATCCTCTGGGAGCTCTACCCCGGCCACCCGAACCTGCTGCCCTCCTACCTGGACGGCCCCCGCGAGCTGGCCGGAGCGGGCGGGTACGCGGCCAAGCCGCTGCTCGGCCGCGAGGGCGCCGGGGTCACGCTCCACGAGCCGGGCGCGCCCGCCGTGCTCCGGGACGAGCCGTGCTGCTACCAGCAACTCGCGCCGCTGCCCGACTTCGACGGCAACCGAGTCGTGCTCGGCGCCTGGGTCGTGGAGGACGAGGCGGCCGGTCTCGGTATCCGTGAATCGGCCGGCCCGGTCACCGACGCGTACGCCCGCTTCCTGCCGCACGTCATCCTCTGAGAGCGCCCCGGCCGGGCGGGTCAGCCGAGCGGCGCGCCCGCCCGGAGCCAGCCGGCCAGGTCGTCCGTCACCCGCTCGCCCGCCCCGGTGACGTCGCCGCTGATCGCGCCGAGGCCGAGCCGGTGCACGGAGGCCCGGTCGCGGCCGTGGTGGCGCATGAGCAGGCCGTCGCCCCCGCTGTCGTCCCCGACCAGCGTCCAGCCGGGCGCGTACCGGGCCACCTCGAAGGTCTCGTTGCGCTCGGGCAGGGAGTGCGGGCCGTAGAGGTGGACGCCGTTGTCGAGAAGGACGCCCGGCGTCGACCGCCACAGCCGGGCGACCGACGGGTTGGGCCCCTCCCGCAGCCCGCGCAGCAGCGCCGCCCGGACGGCCAGGAACCCGGCGAAGGACTCCGCGAACGGGTACTCCTCCCCGTCCATGCCGTCCCGCACGACCACCGGGTACTCGCCGGGCCCGGCCTCGCCCGTCCGGCCGAGGGCGAAGTGGTAGGCGTCACCGCCGTCCGGTTCGGCCGCGAAGCACAGCCGGTCGCCGTCCAGCCGCCAGGGAGCGGTGAGCGACTCGTGGGCGTCGGCGGGCCCGATCGAAGCGATCTCCGCGCGCCCGGCCCGCCCGTGCCCGTACGCGGACAGCCACCAGCGGTACGACGGCGGCAGCGGGCCGACCCGCGCCTCCGCCGCCCCGATCAGCTCCTCGGACGGCGGGGCGGGGACGGCGCGGCGGCCGAAGCCGGGCGAGGCGTCGACCAGCTCCCGCAGCAGTGTCGGATCAGGTCTCACGGGCCGGAGTCTGCCAGCCGGCCGCGCCCGCGCGACAGGGCGGGACCGGTCCGGGACCGGCCCCGCGCGGCCGCTCAGCCGCGCAGCACCGCGCGCAGCTGCTCCAGCCCCCAGTCCAGGTCCTCCTTGCTGATCATCAGGGGCGGGGCGATCCGGATCGTCGAGCCGTGGGTGTCCTTGACCAGCACCCCGCGCTCCATCAGCCGCTCCGAGATCTCCCGGCCGGTGCCCAGGTCGGGGGCGATGTCGACGCCGGCCCACAGCCCCCGGCCGCGCACCTCCGTCACCGTGCCGCCGCTCACCAGCAGCCCCAGCTCCCGGTGCAGGTGCTCGCCCAGCTCGGCGGCCCGCTCCTGGTACTCGCCGGTGTCCAGCATCGCGATGACCTCCAGCGCGACCGCGCAGGCCAGCGGGTTGCCGCCGAAGGTCGAGCCGTGCTCGCCCGGCCGGAACACGCCGAGCACCTCCCGGGAGGAGACCACCGCCGACACCGGGACCACCCCGCCGCCCAGCGCCTTGCCGAGCACGTACATGTCCGGCACGACGCCCTCGTGCTCACAGGCGAAGGTCTTCCCGGTCCGGCCCAGCCCGGACTGGATCTCGTCGGCGACGAACAGCACGTTCCGCTCGCGGGTGAGCTCGCGCACCCCCGCGAGGTAGCCCGGTGGCGGCACCAGCACCCCGGCCTCGCCCTGGATCGGCTCCATGAGCACCGCCACGGTGTTCTCCGTCATCGCCCCGCGCAGCGCCGTGAGGTCCCCGTACGGCACGATCTCGAACCCCGGCGTGTAGGGGCCGAAGTCCTCCCGGGCCTCCGGGTCGGTGGAGAAGCTGATGACGGTCGTCGTCCGGCCGTGGAAGTTGTTGGCGGCGACGATGATCTTCGCCATGCCGTCCGGGACGCCCTTCACCCGGTAGCCCCACTTGCGGGCCGTCTTCACGGCGGTCTCCACGGCCTCCGCGCCGGTGTTCATCGGCAGCACCGCCTCCATGCCGCACAGCTCGGCCAGGCGGGTGCAGAAGTCGGCGAACCGGTCGTGGTGGAAGGCGCGGGAGGTGAGCGTCACCCGGTCCAGCTGGGCCTTGGCCGCGTCGATCAGGCGCCGGTTGCCGTGGCCGAAGTTGAGCGCCGAGTATCCGGCCAGCATGTCCAGGTAGCGGCGGCCCTCGACATCGGTCATCCAGGCCCCGTCCGCCGACGCGACGACGACGGGCAGCGGATGGTAGTTGTGCGCGCTGTGCGCCTCGGCGGAGGCGATGGCGGTTTCCGTGCTCGACACGGGGTCTCCGTTCGTCGTGGGGCGGGGCGGATGGTGCGGGGCGGGGTGGTGCCCACTTTGTATCGTCGGTCGGATCCGGGGCCGGGAAACCTGCGGACACCGGCGCGCCAGGCGGGCCGGGAACCAGCGGACACCGGCGTGCCGGGCCGGTCGGGGGCTGCCGCCCGCACCTGAGACAATGGGCCCATGGCCTCTGAACGCCCCCGCGTGCTCTCCGGAATCCAGCCCACCGCAGGCTCTTTCCACCTCGGCAACTACCTCGGCGCGGTCCGCCAGTGGGTGGCGCTGCAGGAAACCCACGACGCCTTCTACATGGTCGTCGACCTGCACGCGATCACCGTCCCGCAGGACCCCGCGGAGCTGCGGGCCAACACCCGGCTCGCCGTCGCCCAGCTCCTCGCCGCCGGTCTCGACCCGGAGCGCTGCACCCTCTTCGTCCAGAGCCACGTCCCCGAGCACGCCCAGCTCGGCTGGGTCATGAACTGCCTGACCGGCTTCGGCGAGGCGTCGCGGATGACGCAGTTCAAGGACAAGTCCGGCAAGCAGGGCGCCGACCGCACCACGGTCGGCCTCTTCACGTACCCGATGCTGATGGTGGCCGACATCCTGCTGTACCAGGCCGACCAGGTCCCGGTCGGTGAGGACCAGCGCCAGCACCTGGAGCTGACCCGGGACCTCGCCGAGCGGTTCAACGGCAGCTACGGCTCCACGTTCACCGTGCCGGACCCGTACATCCTGAAGGAGACGGCGAAGATCTACGACCTCCAGGACCCGTCGTCGAAGATGAGCAAGTCGGCGCCGACCCCGAAGGGTCTGATCAACCTTCTGGACGAGCCGAAGGCCACCGCCAAGAAGGTGAAGAGCGCCGTCACCGACACCGACACGGTGATCCGCTTCGACCGTGCGGAGAAGCCCGGCGTCAGCAATCTGCTGACCATCCTCTCGACACTCACCGGGACCGGAATCGCGGATCTGGAGCAGAACTACGAGGGCAAGGGCTACGGTGCGCTCAAGACCGACCTCGCCGAGGCCGTGGTCGAGTTCGTCACACCCTTCCGGACCCGTACGCAGGAATATCTGGACGACCCGGAGACGCTGGACTCGATCCTGGCCAAGGGAGCCGAGAAGGCCCGTGCCGTCGCGGCCGAGACCCTGGCCCTGACGTACGACCGGATGGGGCTCCTGCCCGCGAAGCACTGAGGCGGAGGAGAGTCCAACGACCCTGGCGGTTTCCCGGCCCCAGGCGTCACACTGGCGACGGAAGTCGGCGGTGGCCGAAAACAGGCCATCGTGCAGCGAGCATGAGGAGGACGATGTGGGGACCGTAACGCTCGGCGTTTCGATCGCGGTCCCGGAGCCCTACGGCAGCCTGCTCCAGGAGCGGCGCGCGAGCTTCGGGGATCCTGCCGCGTACGGCATTCCCACCCACGTCACCCTTCTCCCACCCACCGAGGCACAGGCGGCCGACCTGCCCGCGATCGAGGCGCACCTCGCCCGGATCGCGACGGCCGGCCGCCCGTTCCCGATGCGGCTCTCCGGTACGGGGACCTTCCGCCCCCTCTCGCCGGTGGTCTTCGTGCAGGTCGTCGAGGGCGGCTCGGCCTGCTCCTGGCTGCAGAAGCGGGTCCGGGACGCCTCCGGGCCGCTGGTGCGCGAGCTCCAGTTCCCGTACCACCCGCACGTGACCGTGGCGCACGACATCGCCGAGGCGGCGATGGACCGGGCGTACGCGGAGCTCGCCGACTACGAGGCGAGCTGGACCTGCGGCTCCTTCGCCCTGTACGAGCAGGGCGAGGACAGCGTCTGGCGGAAGATCAACGACTTCCCGTTCACCGCCGGCGGCGCGGGTACCGCGGTGCCCGCGCAGAGCGGCTGCGGCGCGGACGAGCCCTCGCTGCACGGCTGAAACCCCGCGGCCCGGGGGCGCGCCTCACGCGGCGCTACAGCGGCAGGCGCCGGAACAGCGGGCGCGGCACATGCCGCAGCGCCGACATCACCGCCCGGAGCGCGCCCGGTACCCACACCGTCTCCGAGCGCCGCCGCAGCCCCGTCACGATGGCCTCCGCCACCGCGTCCGGGGTCGTGGTGAGCGCCGAGGACTCCAGGGGCGCGGCGGCGAACCGGGCCGGGGCCGACAGCGGGGACCCCGCCGCCCGCACCGGTACGGGCACCGGCCCGGCGGCCGGTTCCGGGCGGAGCGCGCCGGGGCGTACGACCATCACATGCACCCCGGTCCCGTGCAGCGCGTCCCCCAGCCCCTGGGTGAACGCGTCCAGCCCCGCCTTGCTGGACCCGTAGATGAAGTCGGCGCGGCGGACCCGCTCGCCCGCCACCGAGGAGAGCACCACCAGCGAGCCGTGCCCCTGCGCCTGGAGCGCTCCGGCGCACACCAGCCCGGCGGAGACCGCCCCGGTGTAGTTCGTCTGCGCGACCCGCACCGCGGCGAGGGGTTCCTCCTCGTCACGCCCCTGGTCGCCCGCGATGCCGAAGGCGAGGAGCACCAGATCGATGTCGCCCCCGGCGAAGACCTCACCGAGCACGGCCTCGTGGGACGCGGAGTCGAGGGCGTCGAAGGCAACCGTGCGGACGTCCGCGCCGCGGGCCCGCAGATCGGCGGCGGCCGCGTCGAGCGCGGGGGAGGGGCGCCCGGCCAGATGGACCGTACGGGTCCGCAGGGCGACCAGCCGCCGGGCGGTGGCCAGGGCGATCTCCGAGGTGCCGCCGAGGACGAGCAGGGACTGCGGGGCTCCGAAGGCGTCCTTCACGGGAACACTCCTTGCAGGCAGAGGGGGAGGAGGGGGAGGCAGAGGGGGCAGGGGAGACGAAGAGACGGGGGCACGGGACGGACGGGGCGCGGCGAGGGGGTCAGAGCGACAGGCGGCGCGAGAGGTCGGAGCGGAAGGCGCCGCCCGGGTCCAGTTCGGACCGCAGCTCCCGGAACTCCGCCAGCCTCGGGTACATCGCCGCCAGCAGCTCCGGCCGCAGCCGGGAGTCCTTCGCCAGGCAGACCCGGCCGCCGGCCGCCGCCACCTCCGCGTCCAGCCCGTCCAGGAACCGGTCCAGGCCGGGCAGCGCGGCCGGCAGGTCGAACGCGAGCGTCCACCCCGGCACCGGGAACGACAGCCACCCCGGGCCGCCCGGGCCCAGCCGCTTGAGCACCGCGTGGGACGCCGGGCAGCGCCGCTGGGCGATCCGGCCCACGATCCGGCGCAGCGCCTCCTCCCGGCCGTGCCCGACCACGAACTGGTACCGCACCGATCCGGCGCGCCCGGGGCCCCCGCCCCACCGCCGCGGTCCGTCCTGAGGCTGGAAGAACGCGCCGAGCCGCTGGAGTTCACCGACCCGGTACCGGGGCGCGGCGCGGTACCGGACCTCGCTCAGCAGCCCTCCGCCGGCCCCTCCGGATCCGCCGCCGGGCAGCGCCCGGGGCACGAGCGCGGACCCGGCGGGCAGCGGTCCGGGCCGGAACGAGAGCGGCACCCGCCGGGCGTACGCGGGGAGCGCGTCGCGGGGGACGTGCTCCGCCCGGGTGAGGACGGCGCGCCCGGTCGCCCGGCCCCGGGCGTGGAGGTCGACCCAGGCGGAGGAGTAGCGGTAGCGGTGGTCCCCGGAGCAGAGCCGGGCCAGCAGGTCGTCCAGGTCGACGGCGCGTTCGGTGTCGACCGAGAGCCAGGGGCTGCCGACCCGGCGGCAGCGGAGCGTGGCCGAGAGGATCACCCCGGTCAGACCCAGCCCGCCGGTGGTCGCGTCGAAGAGGTCGGTGCCCGGCCGGACCGTACGGAGTTCGCCCCCGGCGGTCAGCAGCTCCAGCTCCTGGACGTGCCGGGCGAAGGAGCCGTCGAGGTGCTGGTCGAGCCCGTGGGCGTCGGAGCCGATCGCGCCGCCCACCGTCACCCGGCGGGAGGCCGGCGCGGCCGGGACGAACCAGCCGAGCGGCAGCAGCAGTTCGGCCAGCCGGTGCAGGCCGAGCCCGGCCTCGCAGACGACCACCCCGGACCGCGCGTCGATGGTGCGGACCCGGTCCAGCGCGGTCATGTCGAGGACGGAGCCGCCCGCGTTCTGCGCCGCGTCGCCGTGGGCCCGGCCGTGGCCCCGGGCGATGGAGCCGCGCGGCCCGCAGCCGCGGACCGTCGCCACCGCCTCCTCGTACGAACGCGGACGGAAACGCAGGGCGGTCGTCGGGGCGGTACGGCCCCAGCCGGTCAGGGACACGGTGTCGACGGACATGACGGTGACCGTATCGCCCGGGAAAACCCTTTTGAGGTATTTGTTACAACACTCGCCGGTATGGCGCAGCGAAGAAAGATCGGCCCGCACGGTGACCGGGGGCTGATTCCGTTCTCCGCGTTCGGTATTCCGTGTTCGGAAGGGTAGGCGTTACGGCATGGACTGGCTGAAAAACCTCCCCGTCATCGGGCCGATCGTCACCCGGCTGATGGCGACACACGTCTGGCGCTCCTTCGACCGGCTCCAGCAGGTCCACTGGACCAGGCTCGCCGCCGCGATCACCTTCATCAGCTTCCTGGCGATCTTCCCGCTGATCGCGGTCGGCGCGGCGATCGGTGCCGCGCTGCTCACCCCGGAGCAACTGCACCGGATCGAGGCCAGGCTCGTCGAGCAGGTGCCCGGCATCTCCGACCAGCTCGGCATCGAGAACCTGGTGGCCCACGCGGGCACGGTGGGGCTGGTGGCCGGTGCCGCGCTGCTCCTCACCGGGATCGGCTGGATCGGCTCGATGCGCGACTGTCTGCGCGCCGTCTGGGGCCTGGACGACGTGGACCTCGGCAATCCGGTGCTGCGCAAGCTCAAGGACGCGGGGCTGCTGCTGGGCCTGGGCGGGGCGGCGCTCGCCACCTTCGCGGTGTCGTCGGTCGGTTCGGTCGCCGTCGGCTGGGCGGCGGAGCTGCTGGGCATCTCGGACCGGGGCGCGGGCGGGGTGGTGCTGCGGGTGGCCGCGCTGCTGGTGGCGGCGCTCGCCGGATTCCTGCTGCTGCTCTACATGCTGACGCTGCTGCCCGGCGTCGAGCCGCCCCGGCGCAGGCTGCTGGTGGCCGGGGCGATCGGCGCGGTCTGTTTCGAACTGCTGAAGCTGCTGCTCGGCAGCTACATCAGGGGCGTGGCGGCGAAGAGCATGTACGGCGCCTTCGGGGTGCCGGTGGCGCTGCTGCTGTGGATCAACTTCTCGGCCCGGCTGCTGCTGTACTGCTCCGCCTGGACCGCGACACCGAGCCGCCGCGAGCTCGCCGGGAAGGGCGGGGACGAGGACGGCGACGGCGACGGCGGTGGCGGGAACGAGGGCGGTGGGAGCGGCGACGGCGACGGTGGCGGGGGCGCCCACCGGGCGGCGCCCCCGTCCGTCAGTCGTGGGAACGGCGGCGCATCAGGTCCGGCAGCGGCCAGCGCCGGTTGACCAGGAACGCCCCGCCGGCCAGCAGCACCAGGACGCCCCCGGCGATGCCGAGCGCGACCCCGACGCCGCCCCCGTCCTGTTCGGCCGCCACGGTCTTCGACCCGCTTTGCGCGGGACCGTTCTGGCCCGTGGCCTCGCCCTTGCTCTGCTCGCCGGTCGCGCCCTTGCCGGTCCCGGAGCCGGTGTCGGCGGACTTCGGGGCCACCAGTTCACCGACCGGGGTGACCTTGCCGCTCGCGCCGAAGCCCCAGTCGAGGAGGTCGGCGGCCTCCTCGTAGACGGCGTGCGGCTTGTCGGACGAGGGGTGCATGACGGTGACGAGCAGCACCTTGCCGTCGCGCTCGGCGACCCCGGTGAAGGTGTTCCCGGCCTGCGTCGTGTAGCCGTTCTTGACGCCGGCGATGCCCTTGTACGGGGTGACGCCGCCGGCGCCGGTGAGCAGCTTGTTGGTGTTCTGGATGGCGAAGGTCTCGCGCTTGCCGTTCTTCTTCATCTCGCCGGGGAACTGCGCCTCGGCGGTCGAGCAGTACTCCCGGAAGTCCGCCTTCTGCAGCCCGCTGCGGGCGAACAGCGTCAGGTCGTACGCGCTGGAGACCTGGCCGGGCGCGTCGTACCCGTCGGGCGAGACCACCTTCGTGTCCAGGGCCTGGAGCTCCTCGGCGTGCGTCTGCATGGCGTCCACGGTCTTGGGGACGCCGCCGTACATCGAGGACAGCACGTGCACCGCGTCGTTGCCCGAGCGCAGGAACACCCCGAGCCACAGGTCGTGGACCGTGTAGGTGAGCTTCTCCTTGATCCCGACGAGGCTGCTGCCCTCGCCCACCCCGGCCAGCTCCTCGTCCGTGACGGTGTGCTTCAGGGTCTTCGGCTGGAGCGAGGGCATCACGGTGTCCGCGAAGAGCATCTTCAGCGTGGAGGCGGGGGCCAGCCGCCAGTGCGCGTTGTGCGCGGCGAGCACCTCGCCGTTCTCCGCGTCCGCCACGATCCAGGACCTGCCCGTGAGCTCCTTCGGCAGCACCGGCGCGCCCGGCCCGAGCTCGACCTGCGTACCGGCCCGGCCCAGCAGCTCGCCACCGACCTGGGACATGCCCGAGGGCGGCTTCGGCTGGTCCTTGGAGGTGTCCTTGCCGGCCGCCGATGCCGGGGTCGCGGCGAAGGAGGTCAGCAGGGCGGCGGAAGCGACCATCAGGGCGGTCTTCTTGAGAACAGGCACGAGCGGAAACGTACAGGGTGAAGATATGAAAATGCGTCCGGATGGCTTGAACCGCCGGACGTTACGCCGGGACGGCCCACCCCGGCCACCCCGGCCGGAACGCCCCGGAGATACTGGGGCCATGAAGCTCAGCCGCCCCGTCTCCTGGTTCCTGCTCGCCTTCGGGGTGTGGAGCTGGTTCATCTGGATCACTTTCGTCAAGAACCTGTGGAAGGACGGCAGCGGACTCGCCTTCGACGACGCGGGTGACCCGACTGCGTACTTCTGGGTGCATCTGCTGCTCGCCATCACGTCCTTTCTTCTGGGGACGGCCATCGGCGTGATCGGGTTCCGAGGCGTCAAGGCGCTGCGCCGCGAAGGCGCGTAACGAGCCGTACCACCGACCGGCCGTACGTCGGAGGCGGCCGGCCGACCGACTGGAGGACACATGGCAGTGGCGGGTCTCGCGGTGATGGTGGTCGTGGTGCTCGCACTGCTCGCCGTGGTCCACCGCTACCTCTGGCGCCGGTTCGTCGGTGACACGACGGCGCAGGGGAGCGTCCCGCGCCGGATCGGCACGGTGGCGGCGTACGCGCTGCCCCTGCTGAGCGTCGGCGCGCTGGTCGCCGGGCGGGCGGGGGCGCCCTTCTGGCTCCAGCGGGTGCTGGCCTGGCCGGGCTATCTGTGGCTGGCGGCGGTGCTGTACCTGACGCTGGCGCTGCTGGTGGGCGAGGCGGTACGGCCGCTGCTCCGCCGGGCGCTCGCGGCCCGGGCGAAGAAGGAACGGACTGCCGAGCGGGCGGAACCGGCGGACCGCCGGGACCCTTCGGCGCCGGTCGCCGGGTCCACCGCTTCGCCGGACCGCCAGGAATCCGCGGCGCCGGCCGCGGGGCCCGCCACCCTCCTCGCCGAGCCCCCCGCCCCGCCCCGCCCCGAACTGCCCAGCAGGCGGCTCTTCGTCGCGCGGGCCGTCGGCGGGGCCGCCGCCGTCGCCGGGCTCGGCACGGTCGGGTACGGCACCTACGGGGTGCTGCGCGGGCCGCGCGTCAAGCGGATCACCGTCCCCCTCGCCAAGCTGCCGCGAGCCGCGCACGGCTTCCGGATCGCGGTCGTCAGCGACATCCACCTCGGCCCGATCCTCGGCCGCGCCCACACCCAGCGGATCGTCGACACCGTCAACCGGACCCAGCCGGACCTGATCGCCGTCGTCGGGGATCTCGTCGACGGCACCGTCGCCGACCTCGGAACGGCCGCGGAACCGCTCGCCGGGCTCCGCTCCCGGCACGGCGGCTTCTTCGTCACCGGGAACCACGAGTACTACTCCGGTGCCGCTCCCTGGGTCGACAAGGTGCGGGAACTGGGCCTGCACCCGCTGGAGAACGCCCGGGTCGAGATCGGCGGGTTCGACCTCGCCGGGGTCAACGACGTCGCCGGTGAGAGCGAGGGGCAGGGCCCCGACTTCGCCCGCGCCCTCGGCGACCGCGACCGCGCCCGCGCCGCCGTCCTCCTCGCCCACCAGCCCGTCGTCATCCATGACGCCGTCGCCCACGGGGTGGACCTCCAGCTCTCCGGACACACCCACGGCGGCCAGCTCTGGCCGGGCAACTACCTGGCAGATCTGGCCAATCCCACCAGCGCCGGACTCGACCGGTACGGCGACACCCAGCTCTACGTCACACGCGGCGCGGGCGCCTGGGGCCCGCCGGTCCGGGTCGGGGCGCCCTCCGACATCACCGTCGTGGAGCTCGCCTCGCTCCAGGCGTGACGCTTCGTGACCACATGGTTTCGGACTCCTTTGTGGCACCAAAGGTTTCAACTGCCGAACAAAAGGCTATGAGTCACAGTTTTGGTCTTCCCGATGTGAAAATCGTGTGATTGGGTGAACGCCTGAGCATGCGGTGATGTGCGTTCCTGCGCGCGACACCGAGGTGGGGCGTAAGGGAGAGCACGGCAGATGCGGTCGATCCGGGCACGGATTCTCGCGGTTATCGCGGTTTTGGTCATCGCAGGCGTGGTCGCCTGGCAACTGCTCCCCTCGGACGAGGTGAACAGCGATCCCGTTGGCGTCGGGACGACCGACGAGGTCACCTCGCTCGACCCGGCGGGGGCGTACGACGCCGGCTCCTGGGCGCTGTACAGCAACATCTACCAGTCCCTGCTGACCTTCAAGTCCGGTGCGGTCGTGCCGCAGCCGGACGCCGCCGAGAGCTGCCAGTTCATCGGCCAGAAGCTCCAGACGTACCAGTGCAAGCTCCGTGACGACCTGACGTTCTCCAACGGGCGGAAGATCACCGCCGAGGACGTCAAGTTCTCCATCGAGCGCATGATCAAGATCAAGACGGACGTCGGCCCCTGGGTGCTCTTCCCGAGCCTCAAGAACGTGGTCGCCGAGGGCCGCACCATCACCTTCAACCTCTCCTCGCGCGACGCTACCTTCCCGCAGAAGCTCGCCACCGGCGCCGGTTCGATCGTCGACCGCGAGACCTACCCGGCGGACAAGCTCCGCAAGGGGAACACGGTCGACGGCTCGGGGCCGTTCCTGCTGAAGGCGTACCGGGCGGGCGAGATCGCCGAGCTGGTCCCCAACCCCCGTTACAAGGGCGCGCTGACCAAGACCGGTGTCCCGGTCACCGTGCACTACTACAAGACCCCGGACGACCTCGAGAACGCCTGGAAGGCCAAGAAGGTCGAGGTCACGCACCGCGAGCTGCCGCCGACCACCCTCTCCGAGCTGAACCCCGGCGACCCCGACCTGCGCGTCACCGAGGCGGACAGCGCCGAGATCCGCACCATGGTCTTCAACGTCCGGCCCGGCTCCCCGCTGGCCGACAAGAAGGTCCGGCAGGCCGTCGCCGCGATCGTCGACCGCGGACCGCTGGTGAGCAAGATCTACAAGGGCACGGTGGAGCCGCTCTACTCGCTGATCCCGCAGGGCTACATCGGGCACAGCACCCCGTTCTTCGACGCCTACCCGGCGCCGGACCCGGCGCGCGCCAAGCAGCTCCTCCAGTCCGCCGGCGTGCAGCTCCCGGTGACCATCGATTTCGGCTACCGCGGCGGCAGCGAGGCGTACGACAAGGAGACCCAGGAGCTCCGGCGCCAGCTGGAGGCCGACGGACTGTTCAAGCTGAACATCCACTCGGTCGGCTGGCAGAAGTTCCAGAAGGACTACGCCTCCGGCAAGTTCGACGCGTACACGGTCGGCTGGCTCCCCGACTACCCGGACCCCGACACCTTCAGCCAGCCGCTCGTCGGCGCCGACAACAGCCTCCACAACGGCTACTCCAGCAAGAAGGTGAACACCCTCATCGCCGACACGCTCCAGTACAGCGACCGCGGGCGCACCTCGGCCGACTTCAAGGAGCTCCAGGCGCTGGTCGGCGAGGACGTGCCGCTGCTCCCGCTCTGGCAGAAGAAGGACTACGTCGTCAGCTCGAAGGACGTCTCCGGCTCGCAGTACCTCTCCGACGGCACCGGCATCTGGCGGCTCTGGGAGCTGAAGCACATCTGACGCGTCCGCACGACGCGGCACAGGAGGGGGCGGCCTCCGGCACCGGCCGGGGCCGCCCCCTCCGGCATGTCTCCGGCACCTCCCCGCGCACGCCCTACGCGCCCTGCGTGCCCCGTACGCGCCCTGCCGCGGCGCCGGGCAGGAACTCCTCCAGCACGCCGTGGATCTGCCGCACCAGCGGCCGCAGCAGCCGGAACCGGGTGAGCGCGACGGCCCGGGCGATGATCGGGGTGCCCCGCTCCACCAGGCGGCGGCTGCGCCCGGTGTGCTCCGTGCAGTCGTACACCCAGTACAGCACCAGGCCCATCTGCGACAGCCACATCAACTGCGGCAGCAGCTCCGCCAGTTCGGGGTCGGCCTTGGTGTCCGCCCCGGCCAGGCACTCCCGGTGGATGGAGATCGCCGCCTCCCGGGCCGCCACCGACTCGGCCGAGAACGGGCTGAGCGGGCTCTCCGGGTCGGCGGCGTTCTTGAAGAACTGGGCGGCGAAGCGGTGGTACGGCTCCGCCACGTCCAGCCAGGTGAGCAGCACCCCGCGAAGACGCGACGCGAGATCGCGCTCCCCCTCCAGGACCGGCCGGACGGCCGCCGCGTGTTCCGCGGCGAGCCGGTCGTAGAACCCCTGGACCAGGTGCTCCTTGTTGGTGAAGTAGTAGTAGGCGTTTCCCACGGAGACGCCGGCCTCCTGGGCGATGGCCCGCATCGTCGTCCGGTCGTAGCCGCGCTCCTGGAAGAGCCGCAGCGCCGTTTCGAGGATGAGTGTGCGGGTCTGCTCGCTCCGGGGGGTCCGGGTTTCCTTCACGTCCTTCGCTTCCTTCACCACGATCCCCGAGGGTATCCGGTGCGGGGCGCGCCGACCGTCCGGGCGGACCTCAGATGCTCATCGCCCGAGCGGTGTTGACCTGGGCCATCACCATCGGGAAGGTCTCCGGGCCGAGCGCCGGGAGCATCGTGGAGTGGGTCCGGCCGTCGCTGACCACGGTCACCTGCACGAAGCCGGTCGTCTGCTTCTCCTTCATCAGCAGGAACAGCAGACCGACCAGGCAGAACAGCGCGAAGACGATCGCGAGCACGATCGCCACCGTCGGGATCTTCTCCTCGGTGCGGGTCAGGTCGGTGGCCGTCCACACCGCGCCCTTGAGCGGCATCGAACCGCTCGGGGTGACGATCTGGTCGTTGACCACGGCGATGTCACCGAGGACCAGCGCCGGCATCCCCGCACCCGGCACCCCCGCCCCGGGAAACGCGCCCGGCATCCCCGGCTGCGGCGCCATGCCCTGGCCCGGGTGCGGCGGCACGCCCTGCCCGGCCGGCGGGGGCACGCCCTGGCCGGGCTGCTGGGGCTCCGGACCCCACTTGTACGATTCGTCCGCGTACGGATTCGGATCGCTCAACGTTCCCCGCTCTCGGTCGGTCCTGTGCCCCGGGCCTGCTGCACCGGCGGCGGTGAACCGGTGGCGGGCTCCCGGTTCTGGTTCCGGTTCCGGCGACGGTTCCGCATGACCGTACCGCCAGTGGGGGACGGAACGGCAAGAGGCCCCTTCCCCGCGGTGCCCACCGCGGGGAAGGGGCCTCCTGGCACTGCCGTACCGGTCGGCGGTCAGAAGCGGCGCGTGATCAGCGCCCGCTTGACCTCCTGGATCGCCTTGGTGACCTCGATGCCACGCGGGCAGGCGTCCGTGCAGTTGAACGTGGTGCGGCAACGCCACACGCCGTCACGGTCGTTGAGGATCTCCAGGCGCTGCTCGCCGCCCTCGTCGCGCGAGTCGAAGATGAAGCGGTGCGCGTTGACGATCGCGGCCGGGCCGAAGTACTGGCCGTCGTTCCAGAACACCGGGCACGACGAGGTGCACGCGGCGCACAGGATGCACTTGGTGGTGTCGTCGAAGCGCTCGCGGTCCTCGGGGGACTGCAGGCGCTCGCGGGTCGGCTCGTTCCCCTTGGTGATGAGGAAGGGCATGACGTCGCGGTACGCCTGGAAGAACGGGTCCATGTCGACCACGAGGTCCTTGAGGACCGTGAGGCCCTTGATGGCCTCGATCGTGATCGGCTTCTCCGGGTTGATGTCCTTGATCAGCGTCTTGCAGGCGAGCCTGTTCTTGCCGTTGATCCGCATCGCGTCGGAGCCGCAGATGCCGTGCGCGCAGGAGCGGCGGAACGTCAGCGTCCCGTCCATGTCCCACTTGATCTTGTGAAGGGCGTCGAGGACACGCTCCTTCGGGTCGATCGAGACCTGGAAGTCCTCCCACACGGCCTCGTCGGAGACCTCGGGGTTGAACCTGCGGATACGGAAGGTCGCCGTGATGTACGGCGAGGCGGCGGACTGCGCCTCGACCTTGTCCAGAGTCGGGGTTGCCATCAGTACTTACGCTCCATCGGCTGGTAGCGGGTCTGGACGACGGGCTTGTAGTCGAGCCGGATGGACTCGGTGCCGTCGGCCGCGACCTCGCGGTACGCCATGGTGTGGCGCATGAAGTTGACGTCGTCGCGGTTCGGGTAGTCCTCGCGGTAGTGACCGCCGCGGGACTCCTTGCGGGCCAGCGCGGAGGTCGCCATGACCTCGGCCAGGTCGAGCAGGTTGCCCAGCTCGATGGCCTCCAGCAGGTCCGTGTTGAACCGCTTGCCCTTGTCCTGGATCGACACGTCGAGGTACCGCTTGCGCAGCTCGGCGATCTTGTCCACGGCCGTCTTGATGGTCTGCTCGGTGCGGAACACCATCACGTTGGCGTCCATGCACTCCTGGAGCTCCTGGCGGAGCGCGGCGACGCGCTCGGTGCCCGTGGAGTTCCGCAGCCGCTCGACCTGGTCGACGACCTGCTGCGCCGGGTCCTCGGGAAGCGCGACGAAGTCGCTCTTCTCGGCGTACTCGGCGGCGGCGATGCCCGCGCGGCGTCCGAAGACGTTGATGTCGAGCAGCGAGTTGGTGCCCAGGCGGTTGGCGCCGTGCACGGAGACACAGGCGACCTCGCCGGCGGCGTACAGGCCGGGGACGACGGTGGTGTTGTCGGCCAGCACCTCGCCCTCGACGTTGGTCGGGATGCCGCCCATGGCGTAGTGCGCGGTCGGCTGGATCGGGATCGGGTCCGTGTAGGGCTCGATGCCGAGGTACGTGCGCGCGAACTCGGTGATGTCCGGGAGCTTGGCGTCCAGCTGCTCCGGCGGCAGGTGCGTGAGGTCGAGGTAGACGTGGTCGCCCTCGGGACCGCAGCCGCGGCCCTCACGGATCTCCGTGTAGATGGAGCGGGACACGACGTCACGGGACGCGAGGTCCTTCATGACCGGCGCGTACTTCTCCATGAAGCGCTCGCCGTCCTTGTTGCGGAGGATGCCGCCCTCACCGCGGGCGCCCTCCGTCAGCAGGATGCCCATGCGCCAGATGCCCGTCGGGTGGAACTGGAAGAACTCCATGTCCTCCAGCGGCAGGCCCCGGCGGTAGCAGGCGGCCTGGCCGTCACCGGTCAGGGTGTGCGCGTTCGACGTCACCTTGAAGAACTTGCCGGTGCCGCCCGAGGCGTAGATGACCGACTTCGCCTGGAAGACGTGGATCTCGCCGGTGGCCAGCTCGTAGGCGACGACGCCGGCGGACTTCTTGACGCCGTCCTCCTCGACGACCAGCTGGTCCAGGACGTAGAACTCGTTGAAGAACTCCACGCCCTCCTTGACGCAGTTCTGGTACAGCGTCTGGAGGATCATGTGGCCGGTGCGGTCGCCCGAGTAGCAGGCGCGGCGGACCGGGGCCTCACCGTGGTTGCGGGAGTGACCGCCGAAGCGGCGCTGGTCGATCCGGCCCTCGGGCGTACGGCCGAAGGGCAGGCCCATCTTCTCCAGGTCGAGGACGGCGTCGATGGCCTCCTTCGCCAGGATCTCGGCGGCGTCCTGGTCGACCAGGTAGTCGCCGCCCTTGATCGTGTCGAAGGTGTGCCACTCCCAGTTGTCCTCCTCCACGTTGGCCAGCGCGGCGGCCATGCCGCCCTGCGCGGCGCCCGTGTGGGAGCGGGTGGGGTACAGCTTGGTGAGCACCGCGGTGCGGCTGCGCTTCGTCGACTCGATGGCCGCGCGCATACCGGCGCCGCCGGCGCCGACGATGACGGTGTCGTACTTGTGGATCTGCATGATTTCCTCTGGTCCCTCTGGCCCGGCGCCTAGCGGATGTTCGGGTCGAAGGTGAAGATCACCAGCGTGCCCAGCAGGACGGTGAAGACCGTGGCGGTGTACAGGAGCATCTTCAGCCAGAAGCGGGTGTTGTCCCGTTCGGCGTAGTCGTTGATGACCGTACGGAGACCGTTGGCGCCGTGCAGCATGGCCAGCCACAGCATCCCGAGGTCCCACAGCTGCCAGAACGGCGAGGCCCAGCGGCCCGCGACGAAGGCGAAGCCGATCTTGGACACGCCGCCGTCCAGCACGAGCTGGATCAGCAGGTGGCCCAGGACCAGGACGACCAGGACGATGCCCGACAGGCGCATGAAGAGCCAGGCGTACATCTCGAAGTTGGTGCGCGAACCCTTGGGGGTCTTGTCGGTGCGCTTGCGCGGCGGCTCGATGACCGGGGCGGGGTTGTCGACGTCGTACAGGGAGACACCCTCGACGGAGCCGATCGCGGCGGAGGACTCGGTGGACATGGGCCTCAGCTCCCGAAGACTGCGCGTACGGCGTGACCGAGGACCGGGTACAGCGCCCCGACCATCAGCACGATCCAGATGCCCACGACCGACCAGAGCATCTGCTTCTGGTAGCGCGGGCCCTTGGCCCAGAAGTCCACGGCGACGATGCGCAGACCGTTCAGCGCGTGGAAGAGAATCGCGGCCACCAGGCCGTATTCCAGCAGTGCGACGATCGGCGTCTTGTACGTGGCCACGACGTCGTCATAGGCCTCGGGGGAGACGCGGACGAGAGCGGTGTCCAGGACGTGTACGAACAGGAAGAAGAAAATGAGGACACCGGTGACTCGATGAGCCACCCAGGACCACATGCCTTCCCGGCCGCGGTACAGCGTTCCAGCCGGCACGGAAGAACCCTCCGGGAGCGGGGATTGGGGTCGGCCGGCTTGACTGTCGGTCTGACCCGGCCGGGTACGGTCCACCGGCCCCGGCCATCGTAGCGACGCATTGTCGGTTCGTTCGCGCGGGGGCCCGCGGTGTGATCAAAGTGGCAATCAAACAGGCACGGACGGGCTAGAACGGACCGCTCGGCCCGGCAAACCGGTCACCTGACCGGTCCGTCGATGCCATTCCGTTACGAACCCGATACCAGGTCGATGATGCGGCCCCGGGCGAGTCGGCGCATCTCGTCGGCGCTGACGACCCGCTCCTGGTCGTGCTCGTGGCCCAGCCGGGCCCGGATCCCGGCGAGCACCTGGTCCGGCTGCTCGGCCGGCTCCAGCCCGTCCAGGCACATCACGAAGACATGGCCGAACCGCGACTCGTACGCGGCGTGCGCGGCCCGCAGGGCCAGATGGGCGGAGTGCGGCGCGCCGTCGTGCAGACCGGGGGAGACCTCGGCGGCGAGCGCCTCGGAGAGGTCCGCGGGAGCGAGGTCGTACCCCGCCTCGTCGGCCGCGGCGAGCAGCGAGTCCAGATCGGGGTAGGGGCGGTGGGCGGTCAGCCGCTGCGCCCAGCGGTGGCTTCCGCAGCAGTCCATCAGGGCGGCCTCGGCCTCCGCGGGCGGCACCGTGTTGAACACGTCGAGCCCGGGGGCGGAGCCGGGGCCGGAACTCTGGGCGGGTACGGCCGTCCGGGTGGCCGGTTGACGCAATTGCTCCGGGAGGCCGGCGCGGGGTTCGCTGGACCTGGACAGCGTGGGCTCCTCGGATCAGCGGCATCTGTGACCCTGGGGCGGTGGCGGCGGAGGGGACCGGGCAGATGCGGGACGAAGGGGGCGAAGGGAGATACGAATGGTTCTCAAAGCTAGCGATCAGGGGCAACGCACGTCCGACAAATGCGCGAACTTCACCCGGACGGGAGAGTTTCGGAACGTCCGGTGAACCGTAGACCAGGAGGGCGGAGAAGCTGTCCGCCCGGCGCCGCCCGGCGTTTCGCCCGGACGGCCCCCGCGCACCCGTACACCCGTCCACCCGGTGCTCCCCGCACCCTCGCCCCCCACACTCCCGCAGACAACGGAGGACTTTGACGATGTCGCCCTCACGCGGCGCGCTCGTGGCCGGTACGGCCCTCACCGCGGCGGCCGCCGCGGTGATCGCGGTCGTCGCCTGGCCGGAGGGCTCCGGTGCCGGACCCGCCGGCCGGGAGACGGACGTACGGGTCGCCACCCCCACGCCCACCCGCAGCTACCCGCTCTCCACCGCGCCCCGCACCATCCCCGCCGTCCGGGAGCACCGCCCGGCCCACGGCCCCGGCTGGCGCCCCGGCCCGGACGGCGGGGTCGTCGTCGCGGGCGGCAGCGGGGCGCTCGCCGACGAGGGGCGGCTGCTGGCCGGCGAGCTGAAGATCCACTACCGGGGCGAGGTGCCCGCCCGCGCGGGCGACGTGGAGCTGGCCCTCGCCCCGGGCGGCGCCCCCGAGTCGTACACCCTCGGCGTCCGCGACGGGCGGGTCCGGATCAGCGGGCCCGACGAGGCCGGGGTCTTCTACGGGACCCGCACCCTGAAGCAGTCGGTGCGCGCCGACGGCACGATGCCGGAGGGCGAGGTGCGCGACCGCCCCGACCGGCCGCAGCGCGGCCTCAACCTCGACATCGCCCGCAAGCACTACACCGCCGCCTGGATCGAGGACCGGCTGCGCGAGATGGCCGACCTCAAGCTCAACCAGCTCGGCCTGCACTTCTCCGACGACCAGGCCTTCCGCATCGAGTCCCGCACCCATCCCGAGGTGGTGTCGCCCCAGCACCTCACCCAGGCGGAGGTACGGCGGATCCTCGCCCTCGCCGCCCGGCTGCACATCCAGGTCGTCCCGGAGATCGACTCGCCGGGCCACCTCGGCGCGGTCCTCCGCGCCCACCCCGACCTCCAGCTCCGCAACGCGTCGGGGGCGCGGAGCACCGGGTCGCTGGACATCTCCAACCCCGGCTCCGCCAAGCTCGTCGACGAACTCCTCGGCGAGTTCACCGGGCTGTTCACCGGCTCCTACTGGCACCTGGGCGCCGACGAGTACCTCGCGCTGATGGCCCGCGACCCGGCCGCCTCCTACCCGCAGCTCCAGGCCGCCGCCCGGCGGAAGTACGGGGCGGCCGCCTCGATCAAGGACCTGACGACCGGCTGGCTGAACGACCGCGCGGCGGTGGTGCGCCCGCACGGGAAGAAGCCCAAGGCGTGGAACGACGGCTTCTTCCGCGACGGGACCGTCCGCGCCGACAAGGACATCGAGGTCGAGTACTGGACCGGGAAGGAGTACGGGGCCCGCCCGCCGGAGGAGTACCTGCGCGAGGGGCGCCGGGTGGTGAACCTCAACGACGAGTACCTCTACTACGTGCTCGGCCAGCCCAACAACTTCGTCTACCCGACCGGCGAGCGGATCTACGAGCAGTGGACCCCGCTGGTCCTGCGCGGCACCACCCCGGTACCGGCGTCCTACTCCGGGCAGATCCTCGGCGGCCGGTTCGCGGTCTGGGGCGACCTCCCGCAGGCGCGGACCCCGCAGCAGGTGGCCGACGGCATCCAGATGCCGCTGCGCGCCGTCGCCCAGAAACTGTGGGTCCCCGGAAAGCCCGCGCTGAGCTGGGAACGCTTCCGCGCCCTGGCGGACCGGATCGACGCGGCGGGCTGAGCCGCGATTCCGGTGGACAGGGCGGCGCGCAGCGCCTACGTTCCGGAAGTCGTGCGGTCCGGGGAGGGGCGCACGCTTCCGCGTGCGCGCCACGCGTCCGCGTACCGAACCATGGGGGGTTCCGTTTTCATGCTCTGCTCCACCTGCCGTCTCAGACCGCCGGTCACCGGGGGCGGACGCTGCGCGGTCTGCGCCGGTGCCGCGGCGGCCCCGGCCTTCCACGCGCCGCAGCAGTACCTCCGCTCGCCCGAGGGGCTGGCCAAGGCCGTCGTCGTCCTGCTGTCGGTGGTCGCGGCGGCGGACGTGCTCGCCGTGGCCGCGGGGGCGAACATGCGGCGGCTGATCACGGCCGCGATGGCCGACTACGCCTCGGTCAGTGACAAGGAGGCGGAGCTCGCCGACAACCTGTACGCGGGGGCCGGGGGGCTCCAGGCCCTCGCCTTCCTGGCGACCGCGGTCGTCTTCCTCGTCTGGTTCCACCGGGTGCGGCACAACGCGGGGATCTTCGACCGGTCCATGCAGCCGATGCGGCCCGGCTGGGCCATCGGCGGCTGGTTCATCCCGATCGCCAACCTGGTGCTGCCGCGCCGGATCGCGGGCGGCATCTGGACCGCGAGCGCCCAGACCAACACCGACGGCAGCTGGCGCCATGTCCCGGCCACCGTGATGAACCTGTGGTGGGGCGTCTGGATCGGCTCGCTGCTCCTCTCCCGGTTCGCGCAGCGCAGATACATGGCCGCCGAGTCGCCGCAGGAGATCGTGGACGCGGCCGGTCTGGTGATGGCGACCGACGCGCTGGACATCGTGGCCGCCGTGCTCGCCGTCCTCTTCGTCCGCAAGCTCACCCGGATGCAGGGCGAGCGGGCGGCCCTCGGCGTGTACCCGCTCGGCACGGGGCCCGCGGCCTGAACCCGGACCGGACCGGGCGGAGGCGTCCGCGCCCCGCCCGGTCCGGTGCCGGTCAGTCCGCCGGGCCGGCGGGCGGCTGCCGGGTCTCGTCCCGCAGCAGTTGTACGTAGTCCCGCGTCCAGGACTCGACCGTGGCCCGGTCCCACAGGTCGGCCGAGTACTCCACGGCGCAGTGGAGCACGTCGTCGACCGGGGTCAGCACCACGGTGAGCTCCGACCGGGACGCGGCCGCGGCGATCTCCGTGACCGTGGTGGTGAGCCCCGGCAGTTCGATCCCGGTGTCCAGCGAACTCTCGTAGGCCAGGTTGACGCTCAGGGTCTGCGGCAGCACGACGCCCTTGCGTTCCTTCATCGCCGGTGCCACCCGGCGCGGCGGCATGGCGTTCTCCATGCCCAGGATCGTCGTCCGGGTCACCCGGTCCGTCAGCTCCGCGAAGGTCCCGGCGCACGCGTCGCGGACCCGCAGGGCGAAGCCGATGGCCGTGCACCCGACCAGGGACTCGAACGCGCGGCTCTCCCGGCCCGCGTAGGAGACGTTCATCATCACGTCGTCCTGCCCCGACTTCGCCGCGAGCAGCCGGCCGAGCGCCGCCGCGGTCACCACGAAGGGGGTCGTCGCCCGGCGGGCGGCCAGCCGTTCCACGGCGGCCCGGACCTCGGCGTCCACGGTGAACTCGACGATCCCGCCCCGCCCGCTGAGCTGCTCCGGCCGCGGCCGGTCCAGCGGCAGGTCGACGGAGAAGGGGGCGTCGACCAGCTCCTCCAGCCAGTACTCCGTGCGGCGGGCGGCGGTCGCCGCGTCGTGGGCGGCCTGCCAGTGCGCGTACTCCAGGTGCTGGGGCGCCTCGGCGGACAGGCCGTGGCCGGTCCCGGTGACGTCCGCGCGATAGAACGCGGAGAGCTCCTTGAGCACCGTGGTCAGGGCCCATCCGTCGCAGGTGCAGTGGTGCACGACGAACAGCAGCACCCACTCCTCGGCGCCGGTGCGCAGCAGCCGGGCGGAGATCATCTCGCCCTCGAAGATGTCCAGCGGGGTCTCGGCCGTCAGCTCGGCGAGCCGGTCCACCTCGGCCCGCCGCTCGGCCTCGGGCAGCGCGGTGAGGTCGTCGACCGGCAGGTCGAAGGGGCGGGGCTCCAGCACCTCCTGCCGCCAGGACTCCGCGCCCTCCCGTACCAGGCGGGTACGCAGCCCCTCGTGACGATCCGTCAGTTGCTGGAGGGCGGTGCGCAGGGAGCCGGGGGCCAGCGGCCCGGAGAAGGCGATCCGCAGGGCGACGTTGTAGACCTGCGGTCTGGAGTGCTGGGAGTGCACGGTGGCGAAGCGTGCCTGCTGGTGGTCGGCCGGCCCGGAGCGGACGACCCTTCTCGCCCCGGCGCCCTGTACGAACGCCGTCATGGCGCGCAGAGTGGGCTCCTGGTAGAGGCGCGAGAGCGGGTACTCGATGCCCCAGGCCTCCCTGATCCGGTTGACCAGCCTCATCACGGTGAGCGAATGCCCGCCCAGGTCGAAGAGGGAGACGTCCGGGTCGATCGCCGAGGCGGTGAGGTCGAACTCGGCCGCCCAGAGCGCCCGCAGCCCATCCTCCGCGGCGGTGCGGGCAGCGGACTCCGGCCCGGCCGCGGCTTCCGGCTCCGGCCGGTCGGCCGCGGGGAGCTGCGCCCGGTCCACCTTGCCGTTGGCGGTCAGCGGCAGCTCGTCCAGTACCCGCCAGACGCGCGGCACCATGTACTCCGGCAGGTGCTGGTGGAGTTCCCCGGCCCAGGCGTCCGTACGGTCCTCGCCCGGCTCCTCGGGCACCACGTAGGCGGCCAGGAAGGTCTCGCCGTTGGACCTGCGCAGACCGGTGACGGCGGCCCGGCGGACCCCGTCGAGCCGGGTCAGCGCCCGCGCCACCTCCTCCGGCTCGACCCGGAACCCGCGGATCTTCACCTGGTCGTCGGTGCGGCCCACGAAGACGAGGTGCCCGTCCGCCGTCCAGCGGACCAGGTCGCCGGTGCGGTAGTGACGGTCCTCGGCGCCGGACGCGGCGGTGAACCGTTCCCCGGTGAGGTCGGGCCGGTGCAGATAGCCGTCGGCCACCCCCGGTCCGCCGACGAGGAGTTCGCCCACCGCGCCGACCGGCACCGGCTTGTCCGACGGGTCCACCACCCGCACCGAGACGTTGTCGACCGGGCGCCCGATCGCGATCGCCTCGGGGCCGGGCCCCGGCGCGACCGTCCCGGCGACGCACAGCACGGTCGTCTCGGTCGGGCCGTAGACGTTCACCGTCTCGTAGGGGGCCTCGGGGCGGGGCCGGGTCCTGAGCGCCTCGCCGCCCAGCAGCAGATGGCGCAGCGGCGGCTGGTCGGCCGCGGGCAGCCGCAGCACCTCCTCGCCCAGGGCCGTCGGCAGGATGCTGAACGAGATCTTCCGGTCCGCGTACCACCGGGCCAGGGCCAACGGGTCGCGGCGGACCCGCTCATCGGCCACGACGAGCGTGGAGCCCGCCGTCAGCGCCGGCCAGATCTCCACGAGCGAGGCGTCGAAGCTCTGGCCGCACACGACGGCGCTGCGGTCGTCGGCGGTGAACGCGAACCGCTCGTGGTGCCACTGGCAGAGGTCCACGAGGCAGCGGTGGGTGAGCACGACGCCCTTGGGCGTGCCGGTGCTGCCCGAGGTGTGGACGACGGCGAACGGAGCGGAGGGGGAGACGGCCGCGTCGGGCCCGGGTGCCCCCGTCGGCCCGGCGTCCGCGACGGCGTCCGGGGCGACGACGGCGACCGACGCGGGCAGCTCCAGCTCCTTCGCCCCGGCCGCGTCGCTGATCACCGTACGGGCGCCGCTCGCGGCGATCACCTGGGCGGCGCGGACCCGGCCGAGCGACGGGTCGAGCGGTACGTACGCGCGACCGGACCGGGCCACCGCGAGCAGCGCCACGACGAGCTCCGCGGAGCGCGGCAGCCATACGGCGACCACGGGCTCCCGCTCCCCGTCCACCGGCCGCGCGGCGAGCACGGCGGCGAGCCGCCCGGACCGTTCGTCCAGCTCCCGGTAGGTCAGTACGGCGTCCTCGCCGATCACCGCGGTCCGCCCGGGGTGATCGGCCGCCCGCCGGGCGACCCAGCCGTGCACGGTGGTGTCGGCGACCGGCCGGACCGGGCCGCGCAGCCAGCTCTCCGGCACCTCGTCGCCCTCGGCCACCGGGCGCGCGAGCAGCGACAGCGGGGCGGCGGGCCGGTCGACGGCGGCGGCGAGCAGTTCGCGGAAGACCGTGAAGAACCGGTCGACGGTGTCCGGGTCGAACAGGTCGGAGTTGTACTCCAGATGGCAGCGGATGCCCTCCGGGCGGTCGGTGAAGTACACCGTCAGGTCGGTCAGCGCCTTGTCGGGCCCCTCGTCCAGCGCCTCCGCCTCGATACCGGGGAGGTCCAGGCGGAACGGTTCCGCCGACTGGAACTCGGCGCACACCTGGAACACCGGCGTACGGTCCGTCCGGCGCGGCGGCGCGATCGCCCGCACCACCTCCTCGAACGGGGTGCCCGCGTGGTCGTACGCGTCGAGCGCGACGGCGCGCACCCGTTCCAGCAGCGTCGCGAACCCGGGATCGCCGGTCAGGTCGACCCGCAGGGCGAGGGTGTTCACGAAGAAGCCGATCAGCTCCTCGGCCCGCTGCGGCCGGTCCGAGACCGGGATGCCGACGACGATGTCCTCCGCCCCCGTGACCCGGTGCAGCATCGCCGCCCACCCGGCCACCAGGGTCATGAACAGGGTGGCGCGCCGGTCGCGGCCCACCCCCCTGACGCGTTCGGACAGGCCGGGGTCGAGGGTGCGGAAGACGGCGCGGCCGGCGGAGGTCATCTCGGCGGGCCGGGGACGGTCGGTGGGCAGGTCGAGGACGGGCAGGTCGCCGCCGAGCACCCGCGTCCAGTGGGCCAGGTCCCGCGCGGCGTCGGGGCCGCCGGCCGCCGCCCGCTGCTCCCGCGCGTGCTGGACGCAGCTCCAGGTCAGCTCGGGCAGGACGGCGGGGGTGCCGTCGCGCTCCGCCCGGTAGAAGGCGGACAGGTCCCGGCACAGGACGGTCGCCGAGGCCGCGTCGACCACGATGTGGTGGAAGGACATGACCAGGACGTGCTCGTCGGACCCGGTCCGTACGAGGCGGCTGATGAACAGCGGGCCGTTCTCCAGGTCGAAGCGGCGGGCGCTCTCCGCCGCCAGCACCTCCCGTACGGCCTCCTCGGGCCGGGACGTGCCGTCCACCACCGCGAAGTCGGGCCCGGCCGTCTCCCGCACCAGTTGGACCGCCGAGTCGCCGGCCGGGCGGAAGACGGTGCGCAGCCCCTCGTGGCGGTCGACGAGCCGGCGCAGCGCGGTGTGCAGCGCCCCGGTGTCGAGCGGGCCGCGCAGGCGGACGGCCTTGACCTCGTTGTAGGCGGTGCGGCCCGGGAGCAGCCGCTCCAGGAACCAGATCCGCTCCTGGCCGGGGGAGAGCGGGGCGGGAGCGGGGGCGTGGGCCCGGCGTTCGCGGTGGCGGCGGCGCAGGGCGTCGAGCCGGGGGAGTCCGGCGCGCAACTGCTCCCCGGAGACGCCGAAGTCGACCAGGGCGACGATCTCGTCCGCCCCGGCGTCGGTGACCGCCTCGACCACCGGCAGGACGGTGTCCACCGAGCCGATCAGGGCCCGCTGGTCGCAGTAGCGGCCGTAGGCGCGGCGGAAGACGACGTCCAGGTCGTCCTCGCTGAGCGACCGCAGATCGGTGGTGGCGCCCAGGCTGTGGGTGACCCCGCTGAACAGGGAGAGCGAGGCCCGCATGTACCGGGACATCGGGGCGAACGCCTCGGCCCGGGCGGTGTCGTGGTCGTCGGCGAGGTAGGTGTGCAGCAGGACGGCGATCCGCCCGGCGGCCGGGTCGAGGCCGTGCCGGGCCCGTGCGGCGCGGTAGCGGGCGATGTTCTCCCGGAGCTGGTCGACGTCCTGGGTCATCAGGTTGGTCACGATGCCCAGGTCGTGCGCCCCGGCGCGTTCGAAGGACTCGGGGTTGCCGACCACGGCCGTGTAGAGCGGTGGCATCTCCTGGACGGGGCGGGGGAAGAGCCGGACCTCCCGTTCGCCGTCCCCGGTGGTGCGGCGCAGCGGTTCGCCGCGCCAGAGGCTCCGTACCTCCTCCAGCCGGTCGTACATCTCCTGCTTGTGCGGGCCGAAACGTTCGGGGAAGAAGACGAAGTCGTTGGCGTTCCAGCCGCTCGCGACGCCGAGGCCGACGCGCCCGCCGGAGAGGTTGTCCGCCATGGACCACTCCTCGGCCACCCGGATCGGGTCGTGCAGCGGGAGCACGACCGAGCCGGCGTTGAGGCGGATGCGCCGGGTCTCCCGGGACAGCGCGGCGGCCAGGACGGCGGGGTTCGGGAAGAGGCCGCCGAAGGAGTTGAAGTGCCGTTCGGGCATCCACAGCGCCTCGAAGCCGTGCTCGTCGGCGAACCGGGCGGCCTCCATGAGCAGTTCGTAGCGGCCCTCCCGCGGGCCGGTGCCGTCCTCCGGCTCCGGGTAGTCGCCGAAGAAGTAGAGGCTGAAGTCCGCCCGGCGCGGCGCGGCGGGGGCGGCCGGGGCGGTCACGGGTGCGGGGGCCTCGACCGGAGCGGGGGCCGGTGCGGGGGCAGGGGTGGGGGCCTCCACCGGAGCGGGGGCCGGTGCGGGTGCGGTCCGGGCGGGCGCGGCCGCCGGGGCGAGGACTCTGCCGGTACGGAAGAACCCGGCGTTCCGCAGCTCCGTCAGCGACCCCCGTACGGCGTCGGCCACATGGGCGATGTCGTCGTCGGTGTGTGCCGTGGAGAGGAAGAAGTTGCGCCACTCCCAGACGTGCACGCCGCGCAGCATCAGGTGGTAGTAGAGGAGCTCCATGTCGGCGCGGTGCTCGAAGCGGAACTGGGAGCCGAACCAGCCCATCCGCAGCGGGAATTCCTCCGCCTCGAAGAAGCCGTTGAGCCCGGTGGCCAGTTCGGCCGTACGGGCGTTGAGCCGCTGCTGGAGGCCCGGGCCCCGCTCCTTGAGATGGGTGAGCACGGCGTGCGCGGCGGTCATCGACACGGGGTGCTGGAGGTAGGTGCCGCCGAAGAAGGTGGTGTCGGCGGTCGGGCCGCTGTCGTCGCCGTAGCTCCAGTAGCCGCCGTCGACCCCGTCCAGGATGTCGGCGCGGCCGGCGATCGCGCCGATGGGGAAGCCGCCGCCGAGGAGCTTGCCGTAGGTGGCGAGATCCGGGGTGACGCCGTAGAGCTCCTGGGCGCCCCGGAGCGCGGGGCGGAAACCGGTCAGCATCTCGTCGAACATGAGCACGATGCCGTGCCGGGCGGTCAGTTCGCGCAGTTTGCGGACGAACGCGACGGGCTGGAGCGAGGGGTGTCTGCTCTGCACCGGTTCGATGATCACCGCCGCGATCCGGGCCGCGTCCCGCTCGATGGCGTGGAGGGATTCCTCGCTGCCGTACTCGAGGACGGTCAGCTCGGAGACGGCGCTCTGCGGGATGCCCCGGGAGACGGGCACGGTCCGCTCCGGGGCGCCGTGTCCGGCGTCCCGGCCCAGCACCTGGTCGGCGTGGCCGTGGTAGGCGCCGGTGAAGGTGACGATCCGGTCGCGGCCGGTGGCGGCGCGGGCCAGCCGGATCGCCGCCGCGTTGGCCTCCGTGCCGGAGTTGGCGAAGGCCACCCGTTCCATCCCGGTCAGCTCGCACAGCAGCTCGGCGGCCCCGCCCGTCTCGACGCTGCGGGGGCCGAGCCGGATGCCCCGGGAGAGGTGCTCGTGCACGGCCTCCCGAACGAAGTCGGGCTCGTGGCCGAAGAGGAGGACCCCGAAACCCATGGTGATGTCGGTGTAGGCGTTGCCGTCGATGTCCTCGATCCGGGCGCCCGCCGCGCGGCGGGCCGCCACGGGGTAGAGCATCTCCTTGGTCGACCTGCGGTATCCGACGATCGCCCGGCTGTCGGCGAGCCGGCGGCGGTGGCGCTGGGCCAGCTCCTTGGAGGCCGCCGTCCGCGCCGTGTACCGGCGTACGAGGTCGTCGAGGTGGTCCTGCTGGGCGCGGGGCGAGGTGGCGCGGACCATGCCCGCGTCGGGGGAGACCACCACGCGCGGCCCGTGCGCCCGGGGCTGCGGCGGGTCGGGCTGCGGTGCGTCGGGCTGCGGTGTGCCGGCGGCCGGGGCCGGGGCCGGGGCCTGCCGGGCGTCGATCCGTGCGCCGATGTCCCGGGTGAGCTCCGCCATGGCGGCCAGCTCCCGGTCGAGGGTGGCGCCGAGGCTCTCCTGCTCGTTCACCGGGCCACCTCTCCGTCCGGTACGGCCGGGTGCGCGCCCTGGAGCGCGAGCAGTTGGGAGAGCTGGGAGATCTGGGTGAGCATCTGGAGCTGGATCTGCGAAAGCTGCTGGACCCGCCGGGTCAGGTCCAGCAGCTCCTGCCGGGTGACGGAACCGGCGTCCGCGACCGCGGCGTGCGCGACGGGCGGCGCGGAGTCGACCGGCGGTACGGGAATGGCGGCCGGCGGTACGGGGACGGCGGCCGGCGGTACGGCAACGACTGGCGGCTGCGCGGGCAGCGGCGCGGGCACGGGGGCGGACACCGGCACCGGAGCGGAGACGGGTGCCGGGGCGGGGGCCGGAGCGGGAGCGGATATCGGCCCGGAGGGCGCCGCCGCCCCCGGCTCCCGGGGCAGCCGCGCGGCGACGAGTTCGGCGAGCAGCCGCGGCGTGCCCGTCTCGTCGAACAGCTCCCGCATCGTGACCCTGACCCGGTGCTCCTGCTCGATCTCCCGGAGCACGTTGATCATCAGGAGCGAGTCCGCGCCGAGATCGAAGAACGGGGTGTCGGGGACCGAGGTGAGGTCCTCCCCGAAGGTCCTGGAAAGGACACCGAGGATGCTGTCCAGCAGCCGCCTGGTCTCCGTCGCCTCTGATGCCATGGTGCGTTCCTCTCTCGCCGGGGAAATGGATGCGCGGGGGCCGGGCGGGGCGCCGACCCAGTGGTGCCGGTGCTGGAAGCGGTAGCCGGGCAGCGGGACGCGCCGCCCTCCGGTGCCCGCCAGGAACGTCTCCCAGCGGAGCTCCGCCCCCGCGCAGTGCAGCGTCGCGGCGGCGCCGAAGAGCGCGGTGAGTCCGGTGGTCCGGTGCAGGGACGGCGTCGCCCGCACCCCGGGAAGGGCACGGCGAGCCAGGCTGCTGAGGGTGGTGTGCGGGCCGATCTCCAGGAGCACGTCGGGCCGTTCACCGGCCAGGGCGCCCAGCGCGGCGTCGTAGCGCACCGGCTCGCGGGCCTGGCGGAGCAGGTACTCCGGGTCCGGTGTCCAGCCGGGTTCGCGGACCCGGCCGTCGAGCGAGCCGACGAAGCGGGTCCGCACCGGCGCGAAGGGGGTCTTCGACAGCACCGTCGCGAACGCGTCGAGCATCGGCTCCGTCGTCGCGGTGTGGAACGCCCGGTCGACCGCGAGGCGTTCGTACGGGACGGACCGCCCGTCGAGCGCGGCGCACAGCCGCCCCACGTCCGCCACCGGACCGGCCAGCACCTGGGACCGCTCCCCGTTGGTCGCGGCGAGCTCCACGCCGGGGTGCGCGGCGGCCAGCTCCCCGGCCGCCTCCCGGGACAGGGCCACCGCCACCATGGCGCCCGGCACGCAGCGCTCCCGCATCAACCGGCCCCGGTGCGCCAGGAGTTCCAGCCCGTCCTCGACAGTCAGCGCCCCGGCCGCGTACAGCGCCGCGTACTCGCCGACGCTGTGCCCGGTCACCGCCGACGGTTCGACGCCCGCCTCCGCCCAGAGCCGGACCAGGGCGCACTGGAGCGCGAACAGGGCGGGCTGCGCCGTCGAGGTCGGCCAGACGGCCCCCGGCGCGCCCGCCCCTCCGCTCCCGTCGAGGAGCCCGGCCAGCAGCGGTTCACCGGTGAGGCGCCGGTGCGCGTCCTCGCAGGCGTCGAGGACCTCCCGTACGACGGGGAACCGCTCGTACAGGCCGGCCGCCGCCCCCGGGCGCAGCGCCCCCTGACCGGTGAACTGGAACGCCACCCGGGCGGGCCCGTCCCCCGGCGCGACGGGATCCGCCGCGTCGGCGCGGGCTCCGGGGCCGGTGAGCCAGGTGTCGAGGGCGTCGGCCAGCGCGGCCGGGGTGGCGCCCCGGACCGCGATCCGGTGGCGGCCGTGCGAGCGCCCCAGGGCGGTGGTCGTGACGAGGTCCGCCGGGGACAGCGCGGGGCGCCGGCGCAGCACGTCGCGGAACGACCGCGCGTTGTCCACGAGGGCCTCCCGGCTCGTCGCGGAGACCAGGAGCACGTCCGGCGGGGGGAGGACGGCGGCGGGGCGCGGCCCGGGGTCGGGGGCCTCCTCCAGGATCAGGTGGACGTTGGTCCCGCCGACGCCGAGCGAGGTGACCCCGGCCCGCCGGGGGGTGCTGCCGTCGGGCCAGGGCTGGGCGGCGGTCGGCGCGTAGAACGGGCTGTCCGCCAGCCCGAGCAGCGGATTGGGTTCGGTGAAACCGGCGATCGGCGGGATCACCCCGTGCTTGAGGACCAGCAGCGTCTTGACGAACCCGGCCAGCCCGGCGGCCGCGTCGAGGTGCCCGATGTTGGCCTTGACGGCACCGAGGGCGCAGTAGCCGGTCCGGTCGGTGTCCTGCCGGTACGCCGCGCCCGCTCCCGCCAGCTCGATGGGGTCGCCCTTGAGGGTGCCGGTGCCGTGGGTCTCCAGATAGCCGATGGTCCCCGCGCCGACGCCCGCGTGGTCCAGCGCCCGGCGCACGGCCCACTGCTGGCCCCGCGCGCTGGGCGCCGCGAACGCCTTCTTGCTGGAGCCGTCGTTGCACACGCCCCAGCCCCGGACGACGCCGTGCACGGTGTCGCCGTCCGCGAGCGCCCGGTCCAGCCGCTTCAGGACGACGGCGACGACGCCGTTGCCCCCGACGGTGCCGTTCGCGGCCGCGTCGAACGCCCGGAGCCGGCCGGACCTGGAGAGGATCGAGCCCTTGACGTAGTGGTAGCCGAGGACCTGCGGCACGTGGACGGCGCTGGCGCCGACCAGGGCGACGTCGCACTCGTCCAGCAGCAGCGACTGGGCGGCGAGCTGCACCCCCACCAGCGAACTGGAGCAGCCCGTCTGCACGTTGACGGCGGGGCCGGTGAGGCCGAGCCGGTAGGCGACCCGGGTCGCGTTGAAGTCGGTGAAGTTGCCCACCATGACCTGCATGCCGGCCAGCCAGTCGCCGATGTCCTCGTTCGGCAGCACGTTGTTGAGCAGGTAGGACTGCATGTTGTACAGGTGGTAGCCGGCGCTGGCGTAGACCCCGATCCGCTTCCCGTCCCGCTCGTCCGGGTAGCCGGCGTTCTCCAGGGCGTGCTGGGCGCACTCCAGGAACAGCCGGTGCTGGGGGTCGGTCAGCCGGGCCTCGCGGGCGCTCATCCCGAAGTGCCGGGCGTCGAACCCGGCGATGTCGTCCAGGACGGCCGAGGCGCCGACGAAGTCGTCGCGCCCGTACAGCTCCTCGGGAACGCCCGCGTCCTTCAGCTCGTCCCCGGTGAAGCGGGTGAACCGGTCCTCGCCGTCGCGCACGATGCGCCACAGCTCCTCCGGGGTGTCCGCCCCCGGCAGCCGGAAGGCCATCCCGACCACGGCGAGACGGGGGTCCGGTGCGCGGCCGTCCATCAGGTGCTCCCTTCGCGTACGACGTCGCCGCCGGGTTCGTGCGACGGCTCGGGGCCGTCGGCCGCCGGGGCGCGGCGGCGCAGCACGAGCAGGGCCAGCAGGGCGAGGCAGAGGACGATGGCGAGGCCGTGCAGGGCGCCGACCACCCGGAACGGGGAGAAGGACTCCAGCAGCGCCCCGCTGACCAGCATCCCCAGCCCGAACCCTGCGTTCTCGGCCGAGGCGGACAGCCCGAAGAGGCGCCCGCGCTGCTCGTCCGGGACCGCCTGGAGCCGGGACACGTAGACGACCTCGGTGAATCCGTCCGCCACCCCCGCGACGAGCGCCGCGGCGAGTACCGGCACGGTCGGTAGCCCGCTGAACACGACGATGAACGCCGCCGACATGACACAGGCGCCCACCGCGAAGGCCCGCTCGCCGAAGGTGCGCCCGGTGCGGCGGGTGTACCGGGACAGCGCCTGCTGGGCGATGATCGTGCCGACCGCCCAGACGGCCCAGAACCGGCTGACGAAGGTGGCCGGATGGGCGGGGTCCAGCAGGCTGGAGTAGACGGGCAGCGCGACGTTGTGCGAGGAGGACCCCAGCCCGTCGACGGCCCGCACGGCGATCATCGCCAGCAGCAGCGGCGCCCCGGCCCACAGCAGCCGCAGGGACGCGGACGGGGCGTCCGGCGCGGCCTCCCCGCCGCCCCCGGCCGTCTCGGACCGGGCCCGCGTACGGATCGGCAGCGACAGCAGCACCGAGGCGGAGACCAGGAACGTCGCCGCGTCCAGGGCGAACGCCACCGTGTACCCGAGCTGCGCCACCACCACCCCCGCCGAGGCGAAGCCCGCGATCATGGCGAGGGAACGGCCGGTGACCAGCAGCCCGTTGGCGCGGGTCCGGTGTTCGGCCCCCACGATTTCCGGGATGCTGCTGCGCAGCGCGACCTGGGAGAGGGTCGAGCAGCTCCCGGTGACCACGGCCAGGCAGTACAGCAGCGAGACCCGGCCGGCCTCCGGGGCCAGCAGCAGCACCAGCAGCGCCAGCGCCTGCCCGAGGTCGGCACCCACGATCAGCCGCTTGCGGTCGTACGACGAGACGAGCCGCCCGCTGACGAACCCGGCGGCCACGCTCGTCCCCAGCCGCACCGCCATGAAGAGCCCCGCGGCCAGGGCGCTGCCGGTGACGTGGTAGACGAAGACGTTCAACGCGACCATGTTCAGGTAACTGCCGTACGCGGAAACACCGTTACCGAGTACGAGCAGCCGGAAATGCTTCATGCGCGACCTTCCGGAGGGCACGGGAGGACCGGGCGCCGGTTGCTCGCGGCCCCGACCTCACGATCCGGACCGCACGCCCAACACCCCATCCGTCCCATGGAGTTCACTGATTCGCACGTGTACCTGCCAACACTGTCAAGCTTCGACCGCCGATCGTACGGCGACAATGTGCCAACGGCATAGCACCGGTGTTCTGCCGGTCGCCCGCCGGACCCGCCGGCCCGGGCACCTGTCGGCCGACACCACCCGGTGGCTGTCCACGCAGTGACAGGCCCCCGTCCGGACCATCACACTGATGCGATGGGGAGAGAGAGCCAGTCATCGGTGCCTATGACCACGACCGACTCACCGTTGACAGGGCGCGAGATAGCGCTGAGCTGGCTGATCTGGGGGGCCGAGGCCCACGACCTCACCGGGGCGTACGCCCACCTGGAGGCGATGGCCGCGAGCCAGGAGGCCGACGCCGTCGTCGCGGTGCGGTTCGTCACGGCATCGGACACATACACGAGAAACGGTTTCCTCACCGGCGAGTCGATCGAGACCCGGACGGTCTACCAGGCGTACGGCACCGCCGTCCGGTACGCCTGACCGGGCCGCGCGGCCCGCGCGGGCCGCTTGGGCCGCTGTGGTGATGCCGGACGGAGGGGGCGGGGCTCTCCGCGATGGCCCCTTCAGCCGCTTCGGCGGGGCGTGAGCGCGTCGAGGTCGACGTCGATCACGAAGGGCACCGGGCGCCGGAGGGAGCCCCGGAAGATACCGGCGGGCGCGTAGGAGCCCGTGGGTTCATCGAGTTCGTAGACGTGGACGGCAGGGCTGCCGTCCTCGTCCTCGACGCACCAGTAGTGCGGGATGCCGGCTTCCGCGTACTTGTGGAGCTTGACCGTACGGTCGCGGTGGGCGGACTCGGGGGAGACGACTTCCACGACGAGCTTCACGTGCTCCGGCGCGTACCAGGTGCGGTCGGGGTCGTAGGGCAGGTCCGTCAGCAGGAGGTCGGGCTCGGGGCGGTTGCGGGCATCGAGGCGGATCGTCATCTCACGTTCGACCTCGATACCGGGCGGTGCCTGCGCCATGAGCGTCGTGGTCAGCGCTGTGACGAGACGGCCGTGCCAGGACCGCTGGGGCGACATCATGAAAACGAGGGCTCCGTCGATCAGCTCGGTGTGGCGCGGGGCCTCGGGCAGATGGTCCAGGTCCTCCGCGAACCAGCCCTCCGCGCGGGGCGGGCGCATCCAGTCGGGCAGTGCGGTCATGCCTTCACGGTAGCGGCTGTGCCCACGGCGGGCCCCGTGCTCCGTGGAGCCCCGGCCGCCCACCACGCGTGCGTCCGTGGTGTGGGGCGAAATGAAAACGACCGGGGCCGCCACCCCCCACAGGAGAGGCCCCGGTCGTCTTCGCGGGGACGTGGAACGACCCCGTACTCCACTCAGCGCCGCCGTCGCGATTTCTGTCACACCCCACCGGGGGGCGGAATGTTGCGGGTTGTACAAGACGTGGACGCGGGCCCCGCCGAGGACGTAGCGTGCTGAGTCGCGCGGCGTGGCGCGGCAGTGGTGACCAGCTGCGATTCAGGACAGCAGAGCAGGGTTGAGGGAGTGCTGGGGGACGACGCGGAGCTGACCGCCGCGGTACTCGCGGCGCAGGACGGGGACGAGGACGCCTTCCGTTCTGTGTACCGCGCTGTGCAACCGCGGCTGCTGGGCTACATACGGACGCTGGTGGGGGAGCCGGACGCCGAGGACGTGGCGTCCGAGTCGTGGCTGCAGATCGCCCGGGACCTCGACCGGTTCAGTGGCGACGCCGACCGTTTCCGCGGCTGGGCGGCGCGGATAGCCCGCAACCGCGCGCTGGACCACATACGGATGCGTGGCAGGCGGCCCGCGATCGGCGGCGACGAATCGGAGCTGACCGAGCGGCCCGCCGAGTCCGACACCGCGGGCGAGGCGATGGAGGCCCTGGCCACCGGCCGCACCCTGTCGCTCATCGCCCAGCTGCCCCGGGACCAGGCCGAGGCCGTGGTGCTCCGGGTGGTGGTCGGCCTGGACGCCAAGAGCGCCGCGCGGACGCTGGGCAAGCGACCCGGCGCAGTGCGCACCGCCGCGCACCGCGGCCTGAAGCGGCTCGCCGAGCTGCTGCGCACGGACGACGACACCACCGGCGACGGGGGCGATTCCGGCGACGGCGCGGACACCCGCCACGCGCACGCACACCCGCACCCGGCCCCGCACGTACACCCGCATCCGCACGCGCAGCAGGGCCCGGTGGCCCGGACGGCGGAACTCGACGGGATGCCCGCCCAGCGCCCGGCCCGCAACGGCCTGGTGGCGCCGGCGGGTGTGACGCATTCGCGTCCGTGGACGCAGAAGGACATGTGATGGCCGACGAGCGGTACGAATGGCTTGACAAGGAAACCGCGGAGCGACTGCTCCGGGGTGAGCCGGTCGACCCCGTCGAAGGCCCGTCGGGCAGGGATGCCGAGAAGCTGGCGGCCGCGTTGGAGGCCGCCGCCCGCACCGCCCGCCCCGCCACCACCGAACTGCCCGGCGAGGCCGCCGCGCTGGCCGCCTTCCGTGCGACGCCCCGGGCCGCGCGGGCGCGGGGCGCCGCCGACGGCACGGGCGTCCGGGCCGGGACGCTGGATCCGGTGCGCATCGGGCCCGCCCCGGCCGCCGGTCCCGGGCGGGTGCGCCGGCCGCGCTGGAGCCGTCCGGTCCGGCTCGGGCTGGTCGCCTCGTTCGCGGGGTGCGCGCTCGGCGGGGTGGCCGTGGCGGCGGGGACCGGGATCCTTCCGGTCCCGTTCGGCGGGAGTGCGCAGCCCGCCAGTTCCGTATCGGCCGCGGCGACGCCCGAGGGGCTCGCGCCGGATTCCGCCGGGGAACCGCCCGCGAAGCCGTCCGCCTCCCCGGACACCGGCACCACCACGTCCCCCGCGAGCCCCTCCGCCCCCGGCCACGAGTCCGGAGGGCCGGGCCGGTCGAAGGGCCCGGGCGACGACACCGGCCAGGACGGGGGGACGGACGACGGCAGCGGCCGTACGCCCGGCTCCGTCGACAGCCACCGGACCGGCCGGCCCGGGGACTCCGGCACCAACGCCTGGTACGCCAAGGCGGTCCAGGCCTGCCGCGACTACCGCGCCGGGAAGCTGGGCGAGCAGCGCAGGCGCCAGCTGGAGGAGTTGGCGAAGGGGGCCGCCAACCTGGACCGTTTCTGCGACCGGCTCCTGGGGGAGTCCGGGGACGGGCAGGGCGACGACGACAAGGGCGGCGGCAGCGGCAGCGGAAACAGCGGCGGCGGGAACGGCAACAACGGGAACGGCAACAGCGGAAACGGCAACAACGGCGCGGGCAGCGGCCGGGGCGACGACCAGGGGGACGACGAGGACGGCCGGAACAGCGGCATCGGCTACACCGCCTCGCCCACCCCGCCCGGAACCCCCGGCGACGCCACGGGGTCCGGCTCCCCGGTGCCCTCCGGGGCCGCGGACATCCTGTCGGCCCGCGGGGTGTGACACTTTTCGGCCCCGTGACGCTGAACAGAATGAGCCGACTGGTCATCGGCCGCGCGTGAGCCGGGGTTCCCCCCGTACCTACGGCTCGGCGCACCCGGCGCGGGCGGGACGTATTCCCCCTGTCCCGCCCGCGCCATCTCTCCGCCCGACCGCCGTGGTCACCCGTAGACCACGACCTTGTCCCCGTTCTTCACCTCGTCGAAGAGCGCGGCGATCCTGGCCTTGTCCCGGACGTTGACGCAGCCGTGCGAGGCGCCGGCGTAGCCGCGGGCCGCGAAGTCCGCCGAGTAGTGCACCGCCTGGCCGCCGCTGAAGAACATCGCGTACGGCATCGCCGTGTGGTAGATCGTCGACACATGGTCGCGGGACTTCCAGTAGACGGAGAAGGTCCCCTCGCGGGTCGGCGTGTACTGGGAGCCGAAGCGGACGTCCATCGACGAGACGACGCGGCCGTCGATCATCCAGGAGAGCGTCCGGCTGTTCTTGCTGATGCACAGGACCCGGCCGGTCAGACAGCGCTTGTCCGGCTTGGCGACCGGCCGGGTGGTCGGCGGGTCCAGTTCGGTGGCGGTCGGGACACGGGTCATGCCGAGCAGTTTCTGCCAGGTGAGGGTGTCGGTCCGGCCGGTGCGGACGAGGCCGCGCTTTCCCTGGAAGGAGCGGACCGAGGCGGCGGTGACGGAGCCGTAGTAGCCGGTCGGGTCGCGGTCGAAGTGGCCGATCTGCCGTAGCCGGGCCTGGAGTTCGCGCACCCGCTCGCCTTGGGACCCGTCGGCCATCAGCGTCTCGCCCTGCGGGTCGGGGGTGGGGGACGGCGGCTCCGAGGTCTCCGGCACCCCGGGGACCTCCGGCGCCTCGGGCGAGGACGCGGCTGCGGTCGGGGTCGGGGCCGGTGGTACGGGCGGCTCGGCGTCCGGCGTGCCGGTGGCGGCGGACCGTTCCGGAGCCGGTGGCGCCGCGTGCGGCTGCCCGACGGCCTGGGCCGTGCAGCCGGCCGTGGCGGCGGCGACGGTGAGCGCGGCGAGGACCGCCAGGGCCCCCGTACGGCCCCGTCCGCCGGAGCCCGCCGTACCCGCCCGTGTCAGGGCCGGTCCCGCGGTGTCCGTGGTGCCCGCGGTGCTCGAAGTGCCGGTGTTGCCCGTGCTGTCGGTGGTGCTGGTGGTGCGGTCCCTCATCTCTCTGCCCCCTGCGTCCGGTGTGTGTCCGGTGTCCCTGGACGGATTCCCGCCCTGCCCGGTCGCCAAAGCCCGCGCATGATGGGAAGGCGGGGATCGGGATCGGCTTCGGCGGGAGGTACGGCGGATGACGCGTGGGACGGAGTCGGGGCTGCCCGTCGAACCGGTCTACGGGCCGGACGCGCTCGACGACTGGGACCCCGGCGAGAAGCTGGGCGAACCCGGCACCTACCCCTTCACACGCGGCGTCTACCCCACGATGTATACCGGCCGCCCGTGGACGATGCGGCAATACGCCGGATTCGGTACCGCCGCGGAATCCAACGCCCGTTACCGGCAGCTGATCGCCGACGGCACCACCGGCCTCTCCGTCGCCTTCGACCTGCCCACCCAGATGGGCCACGACTCGGACGCGCCGATCGCCTCCGGCGAGGTCGGCAGGGTCGGGGTGGCGATCGACTCGATCGACGACATGCGGATCCTGTTCGACTCCATTCCGCTGGGCCGGGTCTCCACGTCGATGACGATCAACGCCCCGGCCGCGCTCCTGCTGCTCCTCTACCAACTGGTCGCCGAGGAACAGGGCGTACCGGCGGCCGAGCTGACCGGCACCGTCCAGAACGACGTGCTCAAGGAGTACATCGCGCGCGGCACGTACATCTTCCCGCCGGGGCCCTCGCTGCGCCTGGTCGCCGACACCTTCCAGTACTGCCGGACCGAGATCCCGAAGTGGAACACCATCTCGATCTCCGGCTACCACATGGCCGAGGCCGGGGCCACGCCCGCGCAGGAGATCGCGTTCACCCTGGCCAACGCCATCGCGTACGTGCGGACCGCCCTCGCGGCCGGGATGGCCGTCGACGACTTCGCGCCCCGGCTCTCCTTCTTCTTCGTCGCCCGTACGACGCTGCTGGAGGAGGTCGCCAAGTTCCGGGCAGCCCGCAGGATCTGGGCCCGGGTGATGAAGGAGGAGTTCGGCGCCCGCAACCCCCGGTCGCTGATGCTGCGCTTCCACACCCAGACCGCGGGCGTCCAGCTCACCGCCCAGCAGCCCGAGGTCAATCTGGTGCGGGTCGCCGTCCAGGGACTGGCCGCCGTCCTCGGCGGCACCCAGTCGCTGCACACCAACGCCTTCGACGAGGCGATCGCCCTGCCCACCGAGAAGTCCGCCCGCCTCGCCCTGCGCACCCAGCAGGTCCTCGCGTACGAGACGGACGTCACCGCCACCGTCGACCCGTTCGCCGGTTCCTACGCCGTGGAGCGGATGACCGACGACATCGAGACCGCCATCGTCGAGCTGATGGACCGCGTCGAGGCGATGGGCGGCGCGGTCCGCGCGATCGAGCACGGCTTCCAGAAGGGCGAGATCGAGCGCTCCGCGTACCGGGCGGCCCTGGAGACCGAGAGCGCCGAGCGCGTCGTCGTCGGCGTCAACCGCTTCCGGGCCGACGCGGAGGAACCCTACGCACCCCTCCGCGTCGACCCCGCGATCGAGGCCCGGCAGACCGCCCGCCTCGCCGAACTGCGCGCCGAACGCGACCAGGACGCGGTCGCCGCCGCCCTGACCCGGCTCCGCACGGCCGCCGGGGGCGGCGACAACGTCCTGTACCCGATGAAGGACGCGCTCGCCGCCCGCGCGACGGTCGGCGAGGTCTGCGACGCGCTGCGCGAGGTGTGGGGCCGGTACGTCCCCGCGGACACCCTCTGAACGGGGAACCGGACCCCTCGCACGAGGGGGCGTGCGGGTGGGATGTCCCGGAGCCGGCCCGCTCCCGGGCCGCGCGCGCCAGGATGGTGCGGGTGACGCCCACCACCGCAGACCTCTGGCACCACTACGGCCGTGTCCGTGCCGAGCGGGACCGCACGGTGCCGGACACCTTTCATTGGCTCTGGATGCAGGACGGGGGGCCCGGCCCCGAGATCCTGGGCGACCTGACGGGCAAGGTCGTCGGCGACCTCGGTGCAGGATCCGCCCGGCACGCCGCCCACCTCGCCGTCCATCGCGCCCCCGCCCGGGTCGATGCCGTCGATGCCTCGCCCGCGCAGTGCGCCATGGCGGACGACCTGTTCGGCCGCCTCGCGCCGCGTCTGCGCATCGTCCGGTCCGACGCGCTGGAGCACGCGCGGACGGCGGCCGACACCTACGACGTGCTGTACAGCGTCTTCGGCGCGCTCGACTTCACCGATCCGTCCGAACTGCTCCCGGCAGCGGCGGCCGCGCTGCGTCCCGGAGGGAGGCTGGTCTTCTCCACGCTGGGCCACTACCTGGGCGGCGCACCCGCGCAACCCGACGCCGTGCCCGCCGACATCCCGGCACGAACCCCGGAGGGGGAGGAGACGACGATGCGCCGCTGGGTGCTCCAGGAGCACGTCTGGACGGAGCTGCTGGCCGCGTCCGGGTTCACCGGGATCGGCGTCGACAGGCTGCCGCCGGACGACAGTACGGCTCGCGGCGCGGACACTCTGCTCGTGACCGCTGTCCGGCGTACCTGAGCGGTCGGCGAGGTCGTGGGACCGGTACGCCGTCCCCGCGGACACCCTCTGAACGGGGAACCGGACCCCTCGGACGAGGGGGCGTGCGCGGGCGTGCGACACTCCGTCCCATGCTGGGTGTCATCGACCTTCCGACCTACCTCGCCGGCCTGGTGCTGATCGTTCTGCTGCCCGGGCCGAACTCGCTGTACGTGCTCTCCGTCGCCGCCCGGCGCGGGGTGCGCACCGGGTACGCGGCGGCCGCCGGGGTGTGGACCGGGGACACCGTGCTGATGACGCTGTCCGCGCTCGGCGCCTCCTCGCTGCTGCGGACGACGCCGGTGCTCTTCGCCGTCGTCAAGTACGCCGGCGCGGCCTACCTCACCTGGCTGGCCATCGGCATGCTGCGCACCGCGCTGACCATGTGGCGCGAGCGGCACCGGCGGGTGGCCGAGCTGTCCGAGGAGGCGGGGGAGGGGACCGCGTCGACGGAACGGCCCTACCGGCGGGCGCTCGTGGTCAGCCTCGTCAACCCGAAGGCGATCCTCTTCCTGATCTCCTTCTTCATCCAGTTCGTCGACCCCGCGTACGCCTATCCGGCGCTCTCCTTCCTGGTACTGGGCACCCTGCTCCAGATCGCCAGCTTCCTCTACCTCTCCGCGCTGATCTTCGGCGGCACCCGGCTCGCCGCCGCCTTCCGCCGCCGCAAGCGCCTCTCGGCCGGGGCGACCTCGGCGGCCGGGCTGCTCTTCCTCGGGTTCGCGGTGAAGCTCTCGCTCAGCGGCGTGTGACCGGGGCGGACCCGGACCGGGCCGCGCACGGCACCGGCCCCGCGACGCCCCCGCCCGCCCGGCCAGCACCGCCGTCCGCACCGCGTACGCGACCCCCGGGGCGCGGGGCACCGGCCCGGCCCGCGCGGACGGGCCGCGACCGATCGTCGCAAGTGCCGGAGCGCGCCGCCCAACGCGTCGACAGGGCCCCGACCTGCGGGGTCGGTGCGCCGTTTTCCGTTCCGACAGGGCGAGTTCATCCGGAGGCCGTTCAGCTTTCCTAGCGTGGCCCGGAACCGATCCAGCGCGCCGCGCATCCGCCCGCCCGGGCCGGATGCGCCCCGGGGTGTCCGACGCATGCCTGCGGCGTCGCACTCGTTCGCCGGACACCCCCTCGGCGCGCGCCCGGTGACGTGACCGTACGCCCGGACCGCCCCTCCCCCCACGGGCACCAGACGCTTGGAGCGCCATGAGAGAAGCCCGCACCCGCCCGCCACGGCAGCGCGAGGCGGCCGACGCGGAGAGCGTCGCCGTCCGGCACGCCTCCGTCGACCCGACCGATGTGGAGGTGTGTCTGCGCGCCTGTGCCGCGCACAGCACCAAGCTGGTCGCGGGGCTCGACCGCCGGCGCACCGCCCTCGCCGAGGCGCTGCGCCAGCTGCTCGCCACGTACGCCGCCCAGCCCGCCGCCGCACCCGCCCCGGCCGCCGCCTCCGCCCTCGCGCTGATCCGCCGCACCGGAAAGCCGGGCAGCGGCTCCGCGGCCCTCCCCGACGCCCTGGTCGACCCGCTGCTCACGGTCGGCAACAAGGCCCTGGACTGCGGTTACGAGGACGAGCTGAAGCTCGCCCTGCGCATCGCCGACACCGTCCTCACCCAGCGCAAGGGCTCCCGGGCCGGCTGGCGGCTGCGGGCCAGGACACTGGAGGCGATGGGCGCGGAGGCCGCCGCCGTCGAGGCGTACGAGCGCTACCTCTCGTTCACCAAGGACGACGGCTTCGGCGTCGCCAACCGGATCGCCGGGATCCGGGCCGGTGGGGAGCGCCAGGACGAGCTGCTGCGCCGCCTGGAACGCGACTGCCCGGCCGCCGCCGAGTACGCCGACCGGCCCGTCACCGAGTCCTGGGCCGAGGGGCTCGCCCGCCACGCCCGGGGCGACCTGGCCGGGGCCGAACCCCGCCTCGTCGGCGCCCTGCTCGCCCAGGAGCGGTCCGGCGCCCCGGTCCAGGAGATCCAGGAGGCCGCCGGCCAGTACCTGGCCCTCGCCCTGGAGACGGCCGGCACGGACCCGGCGGCCCTCGCCCGGATCACCGTGCTCGCCGGCCTCTACGCCGAACAGCGCCGCAACCGGATGCGCGGCCCGGTCCCGGACCCCACCTTCGGCGGCGTCACCTGGACCACCGTCGGCGAGTTCCGCAACCGGATCGCCGGAAAGACGATCTGCCTGATAGCCAACTCCCAGCGCGTCGGAACCAGTTCGATGGGCGAGGAGATCGACGACTACGACCTGGTCGTCCGCTTCAACTCGTACCGGATCGACCCGGCGGCCACCGGACGGCGCACCGACATCCACGCCACCATCCACAAGCACGGCTTCAACTGGGACCAGAAGGTGCACACCCGGCTGGTCTTCGGCGGACTCGCCAACGACTGGAAGCACTCCCTGCGCAACCGCCTGGTCCCCGGCGCCCAGGAGTACCTGGGCGACGAGTCGCTGCGCTGGCCGCTGCGCGACCTCGGCCGGGTCGGCACCGACGTCTGGCCCGCCATCCCCACCAGCGGCTTCAACATGCTGTGGCTCCTGGACCACCTCGACGTCAGCAGCCGGATCGACCTGATCGGCTTCGACTTCTACGAGAGCGGGGCCTACCGCCTGGCCGACGCGATGAAGATGCCCATCACCTCCGTGCACGAATACACCAGCGAGAAGGCGTGGGTCATGGAACGGGCCCAGGACGTCACCGACATGAGGATCCGACTGCGATGACGACGACCGCCACACCCCCGTCCGCGGCGGCCCTCCCCGCCCCGTCCGCGACCGCCAACCCGCTCACCGGCAAGCGCAGGGTCGCCTTCGCCAGCTTCGTCGACGAGAACTACCTCCCCGGCTTCCTCGCCCTGCTGCGCAGCCTGGCCCTGTCCAACCCGAACGTCTGCGAGGACTTCCTCGTCCTGCACGACGGACTGCGCCCGGCCTCCGTCGCGCGGATCCGGGCCCTGCACCCGCGCGTCGACTTCCGCCGCGTGGACGCCGACCACTACGACTCCTACGCCAAGGGCGACCAGGACAACTACCTGGTCCGCAAGGCGTACTTCATCCTCGACATCTTCAAGGTCCGCGACTACGACACCGTGATCACCCTGGACACCGACATGGTGGTCCTCGGCGACCTCGGCGAACTGCTCGCCCTGCGCGACGGACTGGCCGCCGTACCGCAGTTCTTCTACGGGCAGCACAAGCTCAACAGCGGACTCCTCGTCATCCAGCGGGAGTTCCTGAACGACGCGTTCTGCACCCGGATCGACGAGGTCGGCCGGGCCGGCACGTACGAGCTGGACAAGCACGACCAGGGCATCCTCAACGCCGTGCTCGACGGCGACTTCGTCCAGCTCGACTCCCGCTACAACTTCGTCAAGCGGCGACTCTCCGGCGACCTCCCGGTCCCCGAGTCCACCGCGATCCTGCACTTCACCGGGCGCCACAAGCCCTGGCAGGGCGGCGAGGCCGGGTACGGCGAGGCGGAGGCCCGCTGGCGCGACTTCGAACTGTCCGACGCCGACTTCCACGCCGCCTACCTGGAGCTGCCCGGCGCCAAGCACCACGACCTGCTGGTCCACTACGGCACCCCGCACGTGGCCCGCACCGGCTCGGTCGAGGCCGCCCGCAAGGTCGCCGCCGCCCACATCGCGGCCGGCGAGTACCAGGAGGCCGTCGACCTGCTGGGCCGGGTCACCATCCCGGTCGACGAGTCCTGGCCGCACGAGGTCCTCGGGCACGCCCTGATGAGCGTCTCCCGCTACGAGGAGGCCCGCGCCCGGCTGCTGCTCGCCACCGCCGCCCCCAACCGGGCAGCGACCGCCTTCGCCCGGCTCGCCCAGATCTCCTGGATCCACGGCGACGACGAGGAGGCCGCCGCGTACGCCCTCAAGGGCCTCTCCGTCGACCCCACGCACCGGGCCAACCGCCTGATGCACCTGCGCACCGCGGACGCCACCCCGCCCGTGGAGGGCCCCGCCGCCGACCAGCTCGCCCATGTCGCCTTCTACATGGAGCGCCAGGGCAACGCCGGGGACAAGCTGCTCCCCGAGAGCGTCCGGCTGGCCTTCGGCCGGGACACCGGCCCGAGGCGCTGGCACTCCGTCCACGCCCACCGGCTCTTCGACGAGGCCGCCCTGGAGCGGGTCAACCAGCGCCGGGGCCTGGTCATCGGCGGCGGCGGCCTCTTCATCCCGGACACCGCGCCCAACGGCAACAGCGGCTGGCAGTGGAACGTCCCCGGGAAACTGCTCGACCGGATCGACGTACCGGTCATGGTGTACGCGGTCGGCTTCAACGCCTTCGACGGCCAGGCGTACGGGCACGGCCGCGAGACCTTCCTCGCCAGCCTGCGCACCCTCGTCGAGCGGGCCTCGTTCTTCGGGCTGCGCAACCACGGCTCCATCGAGAAGGTCCGCGCCCTGCTGCCCGCCGCGCTCCACGACAAGGTGCGCTTCCAGCCCTGCCCGACCACGGTCACCCGGCAGTTGGTCGACGGCTGGACCGACCCGGACCGGCGCGAGGACACCGTGCTGGTCAACGCCGCCTACGACCGGGCCGGGCTCCGCTTCGGCCACGACTACGACCACTTCCTGCGCGAGATGGCGACCGCCGTGCGCGGGCTCGGCGAACACGCCGAGGTGAAGTGCGTCGCCCACTCGCTGGACGACGAGCGGATCGCCTTCGACCTGCGGCGCGAGCACGGGATCTCGCTGCCGGTGATCGCGATGTACGACTTCGACAACGACGCGATCCGGGACACCTACGCCCGGACGAAGCTGGTCATCGGGATGCGCGGGCACGCCGGGATGATCCCGTTCGGCTGCGGGACGCCGATCATCAGCCTGATCTCGCACCCGAAGATGGCCTACTTCCTCGCCGACATCGACCGCCCCGAGTGGGGCATCTCCGTCCACGACCGGCACCTCGGCGCCCGGCTCGTGGAGCGCGCCGCCGGACTCCTCGACGACCACGCGGCGACCGTCGCCGACGTCCACGCCCGCCAGCGGGAGCTGTGGAAGGTCACCGAGGCCAACGCGGCCGACCTGCGGGTGATCCTCGGCGGCGCCGCCTTCTGACGGCACCGGGAGCGGGGGCGGGGCGGGGCCGGACGCGTGGTGTCCGGCCCCGCCCCGTGCTCTCGGTGATCACCCGCTGTTCCGCACCCCCGGGGCCCTTCTGCCCGGCTACGCTGACCAACGGAGTCCGGCCGCCGACAGCTTCGTCAACGCCCGGCGTGTGCACGGCAGCACGGTGAAGCTTCCGGTGTGGCACCGCGACCACGATCTCCGCCTCGCCGATTCGTACACCGCGGCCATCATCAAGGTCGCCGCACACCACAAGGAACTCGTGACGTGAACGTACCCGTCGACGCCGCCCTGCTGGGCGAGCTCCTGCACGCCGCCGACGCCGACGGCATCACCAAGCACGTCGTCGGCGCCGTCGTCCCCGACGGGGAAGGCAGGGTGTTGCTGTTGCACCGCTCCGCCGACGACTACCTGGGCGGTCTGTGGGAGCTTCCTTCCGGCGGCGTCGACGCGGGCGAGAGCCTGACGGAGGCCCTTCGCCGCGAAGTCGCCGAGGAGACCGGACTGGCGGTCACCGGGATCGGGGCCTACCTCGGGCACTTCGACTACCTTTCCGGGAGCGGCAGGAAGACCCGGCAGTTCAACTTCGTCACCGCCACCACCCAGGAGAGCGACACGATCGTGCTCACCGAGCACGACGCGCATCTGTGGGCCGACCGCGCGGAGCAGGAGCGGGTTTCCGGCGCCGTGCGGTCCCTTCTGGCCGTCTGGCGCGAGGAAGCGTGAGGGGTTCGGCCGGACACCCCGTGCCGACCGGAACCCGCTCCCTCGTCCGTCCGGTCCTCTCAGCGGCGCACCACCCGCCGCCGCACCGTGCGGGCCACCCGGCGCACCATCGCGTTGCGGGGGAGGAAGGCGAGCTGGGCCGGGACCGCGCCCGGGAGGGCCAGTGACGTCAGCCGCCGGCGCTTGAAGTACCGCCAGGTCGCGTCCGAGAGGTGGGCGGCCAGATAGCGTTCGGCGGCCGGGCGGAGCTCCGGGTAGATCTTCGGCTGCATCGCGAAGCCGACCGCGGTGACCAACTCGGTCAGCCCGTCCGGGGTGTCGTCCGCCGGTCCGTCGCCCGCCGCCGCCCGTTCGACGGCGTCCCGGTCCGTCACCTCCGGGACCAGCGCGTCCACCAGCGTCACCGGCACCCGGTTGCTGTTCTCGTACGGGGCCAGCCGGTCCAGCAGCAGTTCCGTGCCGACCCGGGCGACCGGCAGCCCGTAGAACGCGGAGGCGGTCAGCAGCGCCGTCGAGAAGCAGCCCACCACCAGCGCGGGCCGCATCCGCAGGTACAGCACCTCGGCCAGGACCGGCGCGGGCAGCACCTCCTCGTCCAGGACCGTCAGTTCGGCGCCGAGCCGCCCCGCCTCCTCGCGGAGCGCGTCCGACCACTGCGCCGGGGCCGTCGGGTGCGGCTTGAAGACCAGCCGGGTGTGGCCGAGCGCGACCGCGCCGCGCATCATCCGCAGGTGCAGTCCCTCCTCCTCGGCCGCGCTGATCAGCCCCAGCGCCGAGAGGTACTGGCCGAGCAGGAGCGCGGGACCCGGCCCGTCCGGCAGCCCGCTCCCGGTGCCGTACCCGGCCCCCGGGGCGTCCGCCAGCTCGGCGAGCACCTTTCGGAACGCCTCCGTCGGCACGACCTGCGGCGCCACCCCGAACTCGGTGAGCAGCAGCGGCCGCAGCCCCGGCACCAGGTCCAGATGGAGCAGCCGGCGCACCCGGGTGCCGGTCAGCGGATCGAGCTTGTTGCGGGTGGGGCCGTAGCTCATCAGCCCGTCCGCGTACACGTCGAGCGGGGCACCGGTGAAGATCTGCGCGACCGCCTGCGCCGGGTTGACCTGGATCGACTCCACCGCCAGCTCGACCCGGTCCTCGCCCAGTCCCCAGGCGAGGCGCAGATGGCGCTCCCACAGCGGTACGTCGTCGGGGCGCGGCTCCCAGCCGCCCGGGTGGAACGGGGCGATCGTGGTGTTCCACGACACCACGTCGTCGAAGCGGCCGCGCAGCGCGTCGAAGCCCGGCATCGTGTCGAGGGCGGGGGTCGTCTCCGGCACGGCGGCGTTGTTCGCGACGAGCAGGATGCGGCGGTCGGCGTCCGGGAAGCAGCCCGCGTCGAGCGCGGCGGCCAGGGTGGCGGTGCCGTAGAGCGTGGAGGCGAGGAAGATCTGGGTGGTACGGGACCGGGAGGCGTTCACGCGGCCGTCACCTCCTTGCCGGCCGGGCGGCGCCGCAGCCGGCGCAGCAGGGTGGCGCGTTCCACGTCCATCGAGTCGAGGGCCTCGTCGAGCACCTGCTGCGGCATGCGCCTCAGCGCCGCGCCGCTCATCGATTTCAGCGTGCGGGCCACGGCGGGTTCGAACCTTTCGATCGAGTTCACATGGTGGAAAATGATCGCGCAATAGGTGCGGACCGCTTTCGGGAGAAGCGATTTCGCGTCACGGTCCTCGGCGGTTTCCCGGATGACCTGGTCGAATGAGCGGATGAAATCCAACTGGCGTACGTCGCCGATCTGCGTGAGCGAAGAGGCGACACCCCGCCGGTAGAAGATCCCGAGAAGTCCGAGGACCGCGAAGGAATCCGCCTCGCGGTGCAGCCGCCAGATCCACGGACGGTCCTCCGCGGTGCGCAGCCCGTCCGTGAAATGCAGCAGCCCGCGGTCCAGCAGGCGCCGGTGGTACAGCCCGGCCCAGGCGTACGGGTAGTCGACCGAGGTGGTCCGCGCGGCGGGCAGGATCGCCTCCCTCGGGTCCATCACCTCGTCGCGTCGGCCGTGCGGGACCCGGTGCACGGTACGGGTGCGGGACTCGACCTGGACATGGTCCGTCCGTACGAATTCGCACCCCAACTCCTCTGTTCGGGCGAGGAGTTCGGCGTAGTAGCCGGGGGCGGTCCAGTCGTCGCCGTCCAGGAACGCGAGGTACTCGCCGCGCGCCGCGTCCAGACCGGTGTTGCGGGCGGTGGCCAGCCCGCCGTTGCGCTCGTGTCTGCGGACGACCACCCCCTCGATCTCGTCCTCGGCGCGGCGCAGGACGTCCGCGGTCCCGTCGGTCGAACAGTCGTCGACCAGGATGAATTCGAAGTCCTCGCGGGCATTCGCCCGCAGACTTCGCAAAGTGTCGGGGGCGTATGCCCGCACGTTGTAGAACGGCACGATGACCGAGAGCTTAACCACCCCGCCACGCTAGGAGCGGGCCCGTCATTTGCCCTGACCCCGGGAAGGACGACGGGTGAACGACGAATGTCGGAATGATGAACCGGGCCGGAGCGGGGGGATCGGTGTCCTCTTTGTGAGGGCGATTCGCCGAGCGTCGTCGGGCTGTTAACCAGCTGTTGCCGTGACGTTGGGCCGCGAATCGAAATGGCTTCCTAGCGTCTGGGACGTGCCCCCACGTACCGAAAAGACGACCGCCCTCCGGGTAGCCGTGCTCGCCGACTCCGACACCCGGTGGAAATGGGGCGCGCTCACCGCGCGCCGCCTCACCGCGGGCGATCCGGCGCGACGCGTCGAGATCACCGGACTGCTGCTGCGCGGCCGGGCCACCCCGACCCCGCGCCAGCTCGCCGAGGTCGGCGACGTCGGCATCGAGACCGCCCGGGTGCGCGAGGTGACGGCCGTCGAGTTCCTGCACACCGTGCGGGACGAGGGGTACGACGTCGTCGTCCTGGCCCTCGTCGGCGGCGGCGTCCAGGCGATGCTGCACGGCCTCGCCGCCCTGCGGCTGGAGTCCCGGCCGGCCGTCGTCACCGGCTACGTCGGCGTCGTCTACGAGAAGCTCGCCGACGGGCTGCTGCTGCGGCACGGCGCGGACATCGTCCTGGCCAACTCCCGCCACGACGCCCACCGCTTCCGCGCCGTGTACGAGGGGGTCGGCGCCGACGCCTCGGCCGTCACCGAGGCCGCCCTGCCCTTCCTCGGCGGCGCCCCGCACACCCCCGAGCCCGACCGCGACACCGTCGTCTTCGCCGCCCAGCCCTCCGTGCCGGCCTCCCGCGCGGACCGCACGTACCTGCTGCGCCGACTCGTCGAGCACGCCAGGCTGCACCCGAACCGCGAGGTCCTGCTCAAGCTGCGCTCCAAGCCCGGCGAGCACACCACGCACATCGAGGAACTCCCGTACCAGCGGCTCGCCGAGAAGCTGCCCGGCGGCCTCCCGCCCAACTTCCGCCTGGTCTACGGGCACATGGGCGAGGTCCTGGACCGCACCGACCTCCTGGTCACCGTCTCCTCGACCGCCGCGCTGGAGTCCCTGCACCGGCGGATCCCGACCGCGATCCTCACCGACCTCGGCGTCCGCGAGGCCCTGGGCAACCACCACTTCGTCGGCTCCGGCCTGCTCACCTCCTGGGACCACCTCGACGGCGGCCTGCGCCCCGGACCCGACCCCGACTGGCTCGCCGGCCAGGGCGTCGCCGCCGACGGCACGTACGCCACCGCCTACGACCACGCCCGCGCCCGCGTCGACGCCCTGCTCGCCGCCGGACCGCTGCCCGCCCTCGCGCCCTACTACACGCCCGCCACCGCCCCCGGCTACCTCCCCGGCATCCTCGCCCGCCACCACCTCGCCCCCGACGGCCACCCGCTGCCGGGCGCCGGACGGCCGCGCGAGACCGGGCGGGTCCGCGGCGCGGTCCGCGAGGCGGTCCGGGAAGCGGCACGCGGCGCCTACCGGCAGGGCGTCCAGCGGGTCGCCCCGGTGATCCGACGGATGGGCGAGCTGTGAACACCACCTCAGGAGCAGAGATGACCCCGACCCCCACCGTGCTCGCCGTGATCCCCGCCCGCGGCGGATCCAAGGGCGTACCGGCCAAGAACCTCGCCCAGGTCGGCGGCGTACCGCTGGTCGCCCGCGCGGTGCGCGCCTGCCTCGCCTCCCACGAGGTCACCGACGTCGTCGTCACCACCGACGACGCGGCCATCGCCGACGCCGCCCGCGCCGCCGGGGACGCGTCCGCCACCCCCGCCCGGCTGCACGTCGTCCAGCGCCCCGCCGCCATCGCCGGGGACAGGGCCAGCAGCGAGGACGCGGTGCTCCACGCGCTCGACGCGTACGAGGCCGACGGCGACCGCCGGGCCGACGTGGTGCTGCTCGTCCAGTGCACCAGCCCCTTCCTCCGGCCCGAGGACATCGACGGGGTGGCCGCCGCGGTCGCCCGGGACGGCGCCGACACCGCCGTCACCGTCGCCCCCTTCCACGGCTTCCTCTGGCGCGACGGCAACGCGATCGAGGAGGGCAACTACGGCGTCAACCACGACAAGTCCGTACGGCAGATGCGCCAGGACCGCCCCGAGGACCTCCTGGAGACCGGTGCCGCGTACGCCATGGACGTCCAGGGCTTCCGCACCCACCGTCACCGCTTCTTCGGCCACACCGCCCTGGTCCGTACCGACGCCGCCCGGGTCCTGGAGATCGACGACCCGCACGACCTCGACCGCGCCCGCGCCCTGGCCCCGCTGCTCGACCCGGCCCCGCTGCCCACCCTCGACGACGTCGACGCGGTCGTCCTCGACTTCGACGGCACGCAGACCGACGACCGGGTGTTCATCGACTCCGACGGCCGCGAGACCGTCGCCGTCCACCGGGGCGACGGCCTCGGCATCGCCGCCCTGCGCAAGGCCGGACTGCCGCTGCTGATCCTCTCCACCGAGCAGAACCCGGTCGTCGCCGCCCGCGCCCACAAACTCCGCGTCCCGGTCCTGCACGGCATCGACCGCAAGGACCTGGCACTCAAGCAGTGGTGCGACGAACACTCCGTCGCGCCCGAACGTGTCCTCTACGTGGGCAACGACGTCAACGACCTGCCCTGCTTCGCGCTGGCCGGCTGGCCCGTCGCGGTCGCCGGTGCCCACGACTCGGTCCGGGCGGCCGCCCGGACCGTCACGACCACCCCCGGCGGCTTCGGCGCCATCCGCGAGATCGCGGCCTGGCTGCTCGGCCCCACCCTTACGACCACCACGACCGCCAAGTCCCCCGAGTGACCCGGGACTCCCGCACCCGGCACACCGTCCCAGCTAAGGAAGCACATCTCATGAGCACCTCCCGTCTGCGCACCTTCGGCACCCGCACCGCCGGCCCCGGCCACCGCGTCTACATCACCGGTGAGATCGGCATCAACCACAACGGCGACCTCGGCAACGCCCTCGCCCTGATCGACATCGCCGCCGAAGCCGGCTGCGACGCCGTCAAGTTCCAGAAGCGCACCCCGGAGATCTGCACCCCGCGCGACCAGTGGGACATCGAGCGCGACACCCCCTGGGGCCGGATGACGTACATCGACTACCGCCACCGCGTCGAGTTCGGCGAGGAGGAGTACCGCGCCATCTCCGAGCACTGCGCCGAGCGCGGCATCGACTGGTTCGCCTCCCCGTGGGACACCGAGGCCGTCGCCTTCCTGGAGAAGTTCGACGTCCCCGCCCACAAGGTCGCCTCCGCCTCGCTCACCGACGACGAGCTGCTGCGCGCCCTGCGCGCCACCGGCCGCACGATCATCCTCTCCACCGGCATGTCCACCCCGAAGCAGATCCGCCACGCGGTCGAGGTGCTCGGCTCGGACAACATCCTGCTCTGCCACGCCACATCGACGTACCCGGCCAAGGCCGAGGAGCTGAACCTGCGGGTCATCAACACCCTCCAGCAGGAGTACCCCAACGTCCCGATCGGCTACAGCGGCCACGAGACCGGCCTCCAGACCACCCTCGCCGCCGTCGCCCTCGGCGCCACCTTCGTCGAGCGCCACATCACCCTCGACCGCGCCATGTGGGGCTCCGACCAGGCCGCCTCCGTCGAGCCGCAGGGCCTGACCCGCCTGGTCCGCGACATCCGCACCATCGAGCAGTCGCTCGGCGACGGCGTCAAGAAGGTGTACGAGTCCGAGCTCGGCCCGATGAAGAAGCTCCGCCGGGTCACCGGCGTCGTCGCCGAGAGCGAGGCGGCCCCGGCCGCCGAGCCGGTCGCGGTCTGACGGGCCGACCGGTGAACCTCGCCCTCGTCGAGAGCCCGGTCCAGCTCCTGAACGTCCTGGAGTGGGCCTACGCAGAGGGAGGCGACGACCGGGTCCTCACCGACATCACGGTCGTCGTCCTCCCCCCGGTCGACCCGATGTCGCGCGGCCAGCTGCGCCGGATGGCGGAGCTGGCCCGCGACGAGGGCATCACGGTCCGCTGGCAGGAGGCGCGCGGCGGAGCGGGCGCCCCCCTGAAGAGCCTGCGCGACCTGTCCGGACTCGTCCGCAGGGCCCGGCACGTCGTGATCGGCGACCCGTTCTCCCGGTACGTGCAGCTGCTGCTCACCCTGGTCCGGGCCCGCCACCTCACCGTGGTCGACGACGGCACCGCCACCATGGAGTTCGTCGCCCAGCTCGCCCGCGGCGAACGCCTGGTGCGCTGGCACCGCAAGGGCAGCAAGGGCCCGCGCGAACTGGTCCTGGCCCCGGTCACCGCCCGCGCCCGCAGCCGCTTCACCCCGTCCGCCGACCGTACGGTCGAGGTCTTCACAGCCATGCCGGTCGAGGCCCCGCCCGGCGTGACCGTCACCTCCAACACCTTCGCCTGGACCCGGGCCCGCTTCGGCCCGCCCCGGCTGACCAGGGGCGCCGACCTGGTGGGCACCTCGCTGGTCGAGACGGGCGTCGTCGACCAGGACCGCTACCTGGAGGCGGTGGGCGCCCTGGCCCGCACCCACCAGGCCACCCGCTACTTCGCCCACCGCCGCGAATCCACCGACAAGCTTCACGCACTGGAGGCCGCCACCGGACTGGAGATCGTCCGCCCCGACCTCCCCCTGGAACTCATCGCCCGCCGCGGCCCCATCGGCCGCACGGTCCTCAGCTTCCCCTCCACCGTCGTCCACACCCTCCCCCTCGCCCTCGCCGGAACCGAGGTGAAGGTCGCCGTCTGCGACATCGCCCCCGAATGGCTCCGCGACACCGCCTCCCCGCGCGCCCACGGCTTCCTCTCCGGCGTCACCGAGACCGCCCGCGACGTCCAGCGCCTGGCCCCGTGGCGCGCCACGGCGGTGACCGAGGCGTAACCCGCACCCCACACCCCCGGCCCGCCCACCCACCGGAACACCGGGGGCGGGCCCGGTCGTATCTTCGGGGCAGCACCAACGGGCGCCGCCGCACCGCGCCGCCGCACCCGTCGCCGCCGCAAGGGGAGTTCCGTGATCGTCGCCTTCGTCGTCTCCGCCGTCATAGCCGTGGGCTTCGTCGGCTACCTTGCCACCCTCTTCAAGCGCGACCACGACATCCGGTGGCACGGCCGGGACGTCCGGGCCCTGGTGGAGGACGTCCGCCACATCGGCACCAACGACGCCGGAAGCTTCGAGATCGCCTACCGCCTCTCCTGGCAGGAGGACGGCGAGAAGAAGACGGTGGAAGGCCGCGACACCATCCCGGCCCGCCGCTTCCCCCTGCTCCGGCCGGGCCACGAGACCGCCATCAGATACCTGGACGACCGGAAGATCATGTTCGTTTTCGACGCATAGGCGGATCCACCGGATCCACTCCCGTTAGGCGGCACATGACGGACATGTCCTTGACAAGATCATGAGGGCGTTGTTGCATGCGGCTCTGTTGTGCGCTGTCGGAAATCGGCGAATTGGAGTGGTGTGGTGCGTGTGCTCGTGAACAGACCTGACGGACAAGGGCGTGGGCGTGGCCGAAGACCCCTGGTGGCCGTGACGCTGACGACCGTGCTGGCCATGGGGGCGGTGCTCCCGGCCCTGTCCGAGGGGGTCGCGCAGGCCGCCTCGGCGCCCGCCGGGAGCGGACGCGGTGCCGAAGCCCTCGACACCCTGGTGATCAGCTCGGCCGAGTACCCCGACGACGGCAACTGGCACCAGGGCGTCGGCGACTACGGAAGCTTCACCTTCGCCTCGTCGGCCGCCGACGTGGTCAGCTACAGGTACCGGTTCAAGGGCGACGGCGGCTGGTCCACGGTCGACGCCGGGGCGCCGGGCGGCTCCGCGACGGTGACGTTCCTGCCGACGTCCGAGGGCGTGTGGTCTGTGGAGGTACGGGCCGTCGACGCGGACGGAAACCAGCGGGGAGTGCCCACGACTCACTACTTCCTCGTCTCCGACGGCCGGGCCCCCGTCGGCGGCTGGACCCTCGGCGACGCCCAAGGCTCCGGCTCGGCGGCCGGTTCGGGCACCTCGCCCGCCGCCGTACCGGGGACGGGCGTCACCTTCGGCGCCCGGCCCGGACCGCTCGGCGGGACCGACACGTACGCGACCCTCGACGGTACCGCGGACGCCTACCTGGACGCGGGGCGGCGCATCGTCGACACGGACGCCGGGTTCTCGGTCGGCGCGTGGGTCAACCTCCCCGAGGAGCCGACGCGGGACCAGACCGTGGTCAGCCAGGACGGTACGGACCGGCCCGGCTTTGAGCTGGGATACGACGCGGCCGCCCGGGGCTGGACGTTCCGCATTCCGTCCGGCGACCAGGGCTCCACCGGTGAGTGGAAGGCCACCGGCGGCAAGGTGGTCCCCGGCGTCTGGACGCGCCTCACCGGCACCTACGACGGCGTCACCGGCGAGATGCGGCTGTACGTGAACGGCACGGCGGTCCCGGCCACCGCGAAGCGGCCGGACCCGTGGAACGCCACCGGGAACCTGCAGATCGGCCGCAGGATCTCGCCGGAGGGCTACACGGCCCACCTCAAGGGCGGCATCGCCGACGTCCAGGTCCACGACCGGGTCGTGACCGGGGCCGAGAACGCCGAATCGGGCGGCCTCCAGCCCCGGCAGCTCGCCTACTGGGACGTGGACTCCGCGCCCGGCGGCGTCGCCCCGGAAATGTACGGCGGAACCGGGCTCACGCTCGGCGGCGGAGCTTCCATTTATACACCGGAACCGGGCAGTTGCAGCCCGGAGGCCGATCCGGAGTGCAACGAGCTGCCTGCCCCGGACCCGATGTGGGGCGACGGGCACCTGGTCCTCAACGGCACCGACGCCTACGCCACCCGCGCGGCCGGGCTGCTCGACAAGCGGGACGGCTTCACCCTGACCGCGCGGGCCCGGCTCGCCTCGCGCTCGCCCGCCGGGGACCAGACGGTCATGTCGCTGTCCGGCGCCCGGAACAGCGCGGTCGCCGTGGGCTACTCGGCCGCCGCCGGCCGCTGGACCCTCACGGTCACCGACGCGGACTCGGCCACCGCCACGCGCACCACCGTGAAGGCGAACGGTTTCCTGCCCAGCACCGGCACCACGGGAGACCACCTGGCCCTCGTGTACTCGGCCGCCTTCGGTGACGTGGTGCTCTACGTCAACGGCGTCGAGAGCGCCCGCCTGCCCTGGGACAACACCTGGGACCTCAGCACCACCGCACTCCAGGTCGGCCGCACGCTGAACGGCGACACCTCCAGCGACCTCCTCGCGGGTACCGTCGATGAACTGCGCGTCTTCCGGGGTGCGTTGGACGAGGGGCTCGTGAACCTCGTCAGGGGTCTCGCGGACGGCACGAGCATCGAGTCGACCCTGCCCTGACGGCCTGACCCCGCACCCCCACTGAGGCCCCGCCCGGAACGCACCGGGCGGGGCCGTCCTCTATGCGGGCTGTCAACTCATCTTGGTGGGCTGCGAGTTCAGTCTGAAGAGGTTTCCGCCCCGCCCCGCCCCGCCTCGCCCCGCCCCGTCCCGATGCCGGTGCCATCGGCCTCGCGCACCCCGGGAGCACCTGCCCGTCCGCGAGACCGAGGCAGGAACGTACGCTGCGATCATGGACGACCCCGTGCTCACCGCCCGCGATCTGGTGCGCGACCGCTTTCCCGCCACCCGGGCGGCCTTCCTCGCCGGCAGCGTGCTGACCAAGCGTCGTACGCCCACGTCCGACCTGGACATCGTGGTCCTCCTGGACGGGCCGCCCGCCCCCGTCCGGGAGAACCTGAGGTACGGCGGAATTCACCGCTGCTGGCCATGTGCGCCGACGGCATGCTCCTGGTGGACGCGGACGGGCTGGGCGCCTCGCTCCAGGACGAGGCGCGAAGGCGTTTGGCCGCGGGCCCGCCGCCGCTCTCGGAGCGCGAGCGCGACTACCAGCGGTACATCCTGACCGACCTGCTCGACGACCTGCGTGGCTGCGCCGACCCTGCGGAACGGGTGTACATGGTCACGCACATGCTGCAGCGCGCCTCGGAGTTGGTCCTCCTGGTCGGCGGGCACTGGCTCGGCGGCGGCAAGTGGTTGTCGCGGCGACTGGCCGAGGCCGACCCCGAGACGCACCGCGCGTTGTCCGAGGCCGCCGCGCAGGCGATCGCGGGGGACGCGAAGACCTTCGCCGATGCCGTGGCGGAGGTACTGGACCGGTGCGGCGGCCCCCTGTGGGACGGGTACGCCATCCGGTGAACCGGCCGGGCGCGGTCACGCCACCACCGCGGCTCCGTTCCGAGCGGGTGGCCGGGTGGCTGAGCGGTCACGGGGACGGCCCCTTCGAGCCGATGAGAACTCCGATCAGTCCGCCGACGGCTGCGCCGAGCAACGGACCGAGATAGGCAAGAGCGGGGACGTGGGCGATCGACTTCCTGCGGGGCATGGACGGAGACCGGAAAAACACCTCCGGCGGGACGAAGCCCGTCACCGTGAACCTCGACGCGGGCGAAGGCGACCCGGAGGCCGGATCACCGAGGTGTGGACCCAGCCCTTCACCACCTGCGCCACGGAACCGTCCGGCGGCCTGATCGGCGGCACGGCCCCGTACTGGCAGAGCTTCACGTACGACAAGTCCGGCAACCGGGCCACCGAGATCCAGCACGACCCCACCGGTGACACGGCCAAGGACACCAAGCGGACCTGCGCGTACCCGGAACCGGGTCAGCCGCAGGCCCACGCCCTGAGCGCCGTCACCCCGGTGGCTCCTTCGGGAACCACGACCGGCTCCTACACCTACGACGCGAGCGGGAACACCACCACTCGCCCCGGCCAGAAGCTGAACTGGGACGCCGAGAACCATCTCTCCGAGGTGACCGAGAACGGCAAGACCACCAGCTACGTGTACGACGCGGCGGGCAACCGTCTCATCAGCCGTACCAGCACCGAGGCCACGCTCTACCTGGGCAACACCGAGATCACGGTTCCCACCGGCGCCGACAAGGCGAAAGCGACCCGCTACATCGACCTCGGCGGCGGTCAGACGGCCGTCATCGCGGACGACGGCACGGTCTCCTTCACCATCGCCGACCACCACGGAACCGGCGAACTCGCCATCCAGGCCTCGGACCTGGCCCTCACCCAGCGTCGCACACTCCCGTTCGGTGCGACCCGTGGCACGAAGCCGGCCAACTGGCCCGGCACCAAGGGCTTCGTCGGCGGCACCGACGACACCAAGTCCACCGGCCTCACCCACCTCAGCGCCCACGAGTACGACCCCGAACTCGGCCGCTTCATCTCCGTGGACCCGATCCTCGACCTGAGCGATCCCCAGCAGATGAACGGCTACACGTACGGCAACAACAACCCCGCCACCCTCAGCGATCCGACGAGCTTGTGGATCGATGACGGAACCGGTCACAGTGAGCCCAGGCGCGACGGGAGGCCCTGCCGGGCCTGCGAGCCCCACTCCGGGGAGGTCTGCGGGTGGATCGGTCGGCGGCAGCGACAGCGGCGACGATGACGGGTCCACTCGATGCGACGCAGCCTGCCAGCTTGCTTTGGAGGCGTGGAAGAAGGGAGTGCCCGTCAAGGTTCCAGCGGTCCATTCGTACACCATCCTTTTCGCCTGGATCGTGGGTCTGGCACCTTCTTCCTGGCCTTTCGGGGAAGGAGGCGAGTTCACGGACCAAGTCAAGCGGCTGCGGTGGCAGGCCAGGTAGGGAAGCTAGCCCAGACGCTCGAAGACGGACTTTTTCTGCTGAGCGGTGGTAATTGGATGGACTCGGTCAACGAGGGGCGGTCGTTCAGCACCTCGAGTCTCGTCGTGGGCTCTTTTGCACTCTCGCGGCTCTCAGGGTGGTCTTCGATCGTGCTCTAAAGGCTTTCCCGGAGGGGCAGAAGCATGTGGAGATAAGCGTCACGTGGAGTGAGTGGATTGAAGTCCGTTAGTCGCATCGGGATGGGCGCCGTGCTGCTCGTTCAGATTCTTGGTGTCAGTGCTTGTTCCGCCGGGTGGGGTGGCGGATCCGGAATGCCGCCGGTTTCCGAGGGTGCCATTTACGGTTCCTGGAAAGGGGGTGGCGGGGAGTCTGTCGAGTTCGAACAAGGTGGTATTGTTCGACTTTTTGGATTCTCGTGCGCCGATCTTTTTCCTGACGGTTCCGGAAAGGGGAAAATTGACTCCGAAGGGAAATGGATGATCAAGAGCCCTAGAATGGGCGGGGAACCCTGGGTTGAAGTGACAAATTCTCGGTCGATGTGTGGAGTTGCAGAAGGCTCCGAGACGGGTTTCTACATCAGCGAAGAAGAAGGGAGCACTGTTCTCCACCTCAGGGATCCTGGGATGGATGAGGAGAGGCTAAACTTCTTCAAGGTGATGGAATGAGATAGCCTCAATTCTCACCCGAGGTGGGTCTGTGGTCAGCTGTGATGCTGAACCAATAGTCGAATCGGCCGTTTGCGGGCCTCGGCTGCGGATCTATGCCCCCGTCAACGCGTTGTTGGCGGGGGCGCGGTGTTTTGACGGTGGTTGATGTCGGAGTCGGCGGCTGTGGCCAGGCTGGCCTCACTCGCATGAGGATGCTGAAGGCGGCGACGGGCTGCGCATGCGGTGCCCGCGTCGGCCGTTGACCTCCGTCGTGGCCTCCCGGTACGCGTCGGTGGCGCGGGTGAAGTAGTCGAAGAGGACGGCGCGTTGCTCGGGGGAGTAGCCCTCGATGAGGGCGCCGATCCGCTCCCGGGCCGGGGTCATGGCCTCGTCCAGGCCGCCGGGGCGGGCGGTGGGTTCGACGACGACCTTGCGGCGGTCGTGGGGGTCGGCGGCGCGGTGGACGTAGCCGGCCTGCTCCAGGCGGTCGATCAGGCGGGTGGTCGGGCCGGTGGTCAGGCCGGTGCGGCGGCCCAGTTCGCCCGGGGTCATGGCGCCGTCCAGGGCCAGGATGTTGAGCGCGTACAGATCGGTGGCCCCCAGGCCGACCGCCTTGGCCCCGGCGTGGCCGTGCAGCAGTACGGCGCTGAGGTACCGCCGGTAGACGGCCCCGGCGTCCTCGGGCATCGGCTCGGACGTTGACACGCGATCCACCCCTCCCTAATCTCTTCTTTGGAGAAGAGAAATCCTCTGTGAAGTTAATTCCTGCGTGAAGTTATCACGAGAGGTCGTGGACCGCATGGACGTCCCGCCCGGCAATCGCACCGGCGCCGACACGGAAGCCGCCGTCACCGCCCTTCTGGGCCGCCTCGCCGCCGCTTGGAACGCGGGGGACGGGGCCGCCTACGGCGCCGAGTTCACCGCCGACGCCACGTACATCACCTACGTCGGCACCCTCTACACCGGCGCGGCCGAGATCGGCGCCGCGCACCAGGACCTGTTCGGCAGCCTCCTCAAGGGCACCCGGTTGGCGAGCGAGACCGTGGGCATCCGCCGCACCGGGCCCGGCACCGCCCTGGCCGTCACCCGGGGCGACGTCCACAAGGGCGCCCGGCCCGGCCGGCTCGGCAAGATCCAGACGTACGCCCTGGTTCTAGGGGCGGCGGGGGAGTGGAAGGTCGCCGCGTTCCAGAACACCCGGCGCCGACCCCTCCTGGAGAAGCTCTCCTTCCGTGCCCGGCCCGCCACCCGGCCCGCGCCCCGGGGCGTGTCGCTCGGCTTCGGCCGGGCGGCGTGACGTCACGTCACCCGGCGGAGGCTCGGCGGTCCCGCCCGCTCCGGAGTCGATGAAGGCTGAAAGCGTTCTCCCGTAAGAGGGCGGATGTCCGCGCGACCGCGTGCGGGTCGGGGCCTCGGTGGTGAGGTGAAGGCGCGGTATTCCGGCGTCACCCCCGGGTGTCGGCGCGCCCCTCCCCCTGCTGGCGCGACCGTGCGCGAGAGATCCCGGCCCTCCCGGGATGGGCGGGAGGCGGTGAAGCCGTAGGGTCCGGCAGTGGCGGGATCGTGAGTACGCTGCCACGCCCGAGGGTGAGGGGCGGCGGCTCCGTCCCAGGTGGAAGCGGCTCTGTCCGGCCCGCCGCAGGGCATGGCGGCGGGAGAGGGATGGTTTTGCGCCGATCTCACCGGGGGTGTTCGGGTCGGTGTGCCGTTCCGGGGGTCCGGGGGCGCCGGACCCCTCGCGCGGTCCAGGAGGCCCGGCGCGGCCCGTGGTTCCCGGGTTCGGTGAATGTGCCGCCGGAATACCCCGATGCCCCGGGGGCGTGCGCCCCCCTCGGGTGGCGGCGGAGTGTACCCACACCGTGAGCGCGCCACCCGTCGCCACGCCCTCCCCCGTTCCCCTAAGTGGCTGAACTTTTCCTGTTTCGAAGACAGTTGGCGGGGGAAGCGGCATAACCTTCACCGGGTGAACCAGTTGATGTCCCGCGAGTCCGACGCCGAGCCGACGCCCCACGCCCAGCCGCTCCCCGGCACCCTCCCCGAGGCCCTGCGTGCCGAGCTGATCGCCTTCCGGCGTGACCTCCACATGCACCCCGAGCTGGGCAACCAGGAGTTCCGGACCACCGCGGCCATCAAGGCCCGGCTGGAGAAGGCCGGGCTGAAGCCCCGGATCCTCGACACCGGCACCGGGCTCCTCTGCGACGTCGGCACGCGCGACGCGTCCACCGCGCCCATGCTCGCCCTGCGCGCGGACATCGACGCCCTGCCGATTCCGGACACCAAGGCGGGGGTGGCGTACCGCTCCACCGTCCCCGACCGGGCGCACGCCTGCGGGCACGACGTCCACACCACCTCGGTCCTCGGCGCCGGCCTCGTCCTCGCCGAGCTGGACCGGCAGGGGCTGCTCCCCAACCCGGTGCGGCTGATCTTCCAGCCCGCCGAGGAGGTGCTGCCCGGCGGTGCGCCCGAGACGATCCTGTCCGGGGCTCTGGAGGGCGTCGGGCGGATCATCGGGGTGCACTGCGACCCGAAGGTGGACGTGGGCCGGATCGGGCTGCGGGTCGGGGCGATCACCTCGGCCTGCGACCGGCTGGAGGTCAGTCTGGACGGGCCCGGCGGCCACACCGCCCGCCCCCACCTCACCACCGACCTGGTCACCGCCGCCGCCAAGGTCGCCACGGAGGTGCCCGCGCTGCTGGCCCGCCGGGTCGACGCCCGCGCCGGCCTCGCCGTGACCTGGGGCCGCCTCCAGTCGGGCCACGCCTGCAACGTGATCCCGCAGCACGCCGAGCTCTCCGGCACCGTCCGCTGCCTGGAGCTGGACGCCTGGCGCGAGGCGCCCGACCTGGTGCACGCCGCGATCGACCAGGTGGCCGGGATGCACGGCGCCAAGTCGATGGTCGACTACGTCCGCGGCGTCCCCCCGGTCGTCAACGACGCCGCCGTGATCGATCTGCTCGCCGAGGCGATGACCGCCCGTCGCGGGGCCGACGCCATCGAGCCCACCGAGCAGAGCCTGGGCGGCGAGGACTTCTCCTGGTACCTGGAGCACGTCCCCGGCGCCATGGCCCGGCTCGGCGTCCGCACCCCCGGCGACACCGCCGGGCTCGACCTGCACCGCGGAGATTTCGACGCCGACGAGGAGGCGATCACGGTCGCCGTGGAGCTGTTCACTGCCTCCGCGTTGCTCACCCGCAACCAAGCGTGACCGGGAGTGTCACCTCCGGTTCGCGACGATCCGATAACGGCTTCCGTACAGGGCTTTATCTGACATCTACGCGCGTTACGATCGCGGCGAAACCAGCGCCGGAAGAGGCGCTTCGGTCAGGTTTGAAGGAGCCTTCCCTTGCGCCGGATCACTAGGATTGCCGCTGTGGGCACCATGTCCGCGGCACTCGCGCTCAGCGTGGCAGCGTGCGGCAAATCGTCCTCCTCGTCGAGCAGCAGCTCCGACTCGAAGGGGAGCAAGACCGCCCTCGCGTACGACATCGGCGGCCGTGGTGACCAGTCGTTCAACGACGCCGCGTACGCGGGCCTGGCCAAGGCCGAGAAGGACCTCGGCGTCAAGGGCACCGAGGCCGAGCCCTCCGACGGCGAGTCGGACGCGGACAAGGTCCAGCGCCTCACCTCGCTGGCCCGCGCCGGGAACAACCCGGTGATCGGCGTCGGCTTCGCCTACGCGCCCGCCATCAAGAAGGTCGCGCCGAAGTTCCCGAAGGTCACCTTCGGCATCATCGACGACGCCTCGGTGACCGGCCCGAACATCGCGAACATCGTGTTCAACGAGGAGCAGGGCTCCTACCTCGCGGGTGTCGCCGCCGCCAAGGTCACCAAGACCAAGACGGTCGGCTTCATCGGTGGTGTCGAGACGCCGCTGATCAAGAAGTTCGAGGCGGGCTTCACCCAGGGCGTCAAGGACACCAACTCCGCGATCAAGGTGATCCCCCAGTACCTGACCCAGCCGCCGAACTTCGACGGCTTCTCCAAGCCCGACCTCGGCAAGGCCGCGGCCCAGGGGCAGCTCGACAAGGGCGCCGACGTGATCTACTCGGCGGCCGGTCTGGCCGGTTCCGGTGCGATCGAGGCCGTCTCCAAGGCCGGCAAGTGGAACATCGGCGTCGACTCCGACCAGTACAGCCAGAAGGGCCTCGCCGCCTACAAGGAGTCGATCCTGACCTCGGTCACAAAGGACGTCGAGGACTCCGTCTCCAACCTGATCAAGTCCGTGCAGGACGGCAAGCCGCAGTCCGGTGAGGTCCGCTACGGCCTGGACAAGGACGGCGTCGGCCTGGCCATGTCCAACCCCGCGTTCACCAAGATGACCGAGGTCATCGCCGCCGTGGACAAGGCGAAGCAGGAGATCGTCGGCGGCAAGATCACCGTCAAGACCGCCCCGTAACGACCGCGGTCGTACGGCTGGTACCCCGTGGGCCCGGAGCCGCAGCATCGCTGCTCCGGGCCCACGGGGGTACCCCCGAAGTGGTTCCGCCCGTTGCAGTGCATTCTCCGGACAGGCCCCGAATCCCGGTGTTCCGGTCCTGTCGCGCACATGTGTTTGACGATTCGACAACACTACGCGTGTAGACAGCCCTCGGGCGCGATAACTTCACCCCGCCCCCCAGCGGGTGTCCGATCGATCCCGCGTGGGCGGGCGGCGTCCGGTGATCCACGCGGAATCGCTCAGACATCCCCTGCCCCTCCGCTCCCGCTCCTGTCCGGCCAAGGAGAGTGCGTCATCAACGCGTCCAGTAGCCCCCCTGCCGTGGAACTGCACGGCATCACGAAGCGCTTCCCCGGCGTCGTCGCCAACCACGACATCGGCATCACCGTCCGCAAGGGCACGGTCCACGCCCTCGTCGGTGAGAACGGTGCCGGCAAGTCCACCCTGATGAAGATCCTCTACGGGATGCAGAAGCCCGACGAGGGCACCATCGCCGTGGACGGCGAGCAGGTCTCGTTCCACAACCCGGGCGACGCCATCGCGCGCGGCATCGGCATGGTGCACCAGCACTTCATGCTCGCCGACAACTTCACCGTTCTGGAGAACGTCGTCCTCGGCGGCGAGAAGCTGCACGGCATCGGCTCCGCGGCCCGGAAGAAGATCAAGGAGATCTCCGACGCGTACGGACTGGGTGTCCGGCCCGACGCGCTGGTCGAGGACCTCGGGGTCGCCGACCGGCAGCGGGTGGAGATCCTCAAGGTCCTCTACCGCGGGGCGCGCATCCTCATCCTCGACGAGCCGACCGCCGTGCTCGTCCCGCAGGAGGTGGACGCGCTCTTCGCGAACCTCCGCGAGCTCAAGGCCGAGGGTCTCACCGTCATCTTCATCTCCCACAAGCTCGGCGAGGTGCTCTCGGTCGCCGACGACATCACGGTGATCCGGCGCGGTACGACCGTGGGCACGGCCGACCCCGCGCACACCACGCCCAAGCAGCTCGCCGAACTCATGGTCGGCAGCGAACTGCCGTCGCCCGAGACCCGCGAGTCCACGGTGACGGACGAGCCGATGCTCCAGGTCGACGGGCTCTCCCTCTCCGTGACGGACCCGGACGGAGTCGTCCGCGACGTGCTGTCCGACGTCGCCTTCACCATCCACAAGGGCGAGGTCCTCGGCATCGCGGGCGTCGAGGGCAACGGTCAGACGGAGCTGATCGACGCCCTCATCGGGATGAAGACGGCGGACGGCGGAGTGATCACCCTGGGCGGCGAGGACATCTCCCGCATGCCCACCCGCAAGCGGCGCGAGAGCGGCATCGGCTACATCCCCGAGGACCGCCACCGGCACGGAATCCTGCTGGAAGCGCCGCTCTGGGAGAACCGGATCCTCGGCCACGTCACCGAGAAGCCCAACAGCCGCGGCTTCCTGCTCGACCCCGGGGCCGCCCGCGAGGACACCGTCCGGATCGTGCGCGAGTACGACGTCCGCACCCCGGGCATCGACGTCACCGCCGCCTCGCTCTCCGGCGGCAACCAGCAGAAGCTGATCGTCGGCCGGGAGATGAGCCATGCCCCCAAGCTCCTGATCGCCGCCCACCCCACCCGGGGCGTGGACGTCGGCGCGCAGGCGCAGATCTGGGACCAGATCCGTGACGCCCGCCGCGAAGGACTCGCCGTCCTGCTCATCTCGGCGGACCTGGACGAGCTGATCGGGCTCTCCGACACCCTGCGGGTCATGTACCGCGGTCGGCTCGTCGCGGACGCGGACCCCGCCACCATCACCCCCGAGGAACTGGGCTCGGCCATGACCGGTGCCGCTGCAGGCCACCTCGAAGCAGCGCCGGAGGACGAGGCATGATGAAGAAACTCGACAAGGACCGGCTGATCCTCGGCTTCGCCGGACCGGCGCTCGCCCTGGTCGTCGCCTTCGCGCTCAGCACCGTCGTGCTGCTCGTGTCGGACCGTGACCCGTTCGAGCTGTACCGGCTGCTGTTCGAGCAGGCGTCGTACTCCGACGTACAGGTACTGATCATCAACCAGGCCGGTACCTACTACCTCGCCGCTCTCGCGGTCGCGGTCGGCTTCCGGATGAACCTCTTCAACATCGGCGTCGACGGCCAGTACCGCCTCGCGGCGATGATGGCCGCCCTCGTCGGCGCCAGTGTCGACCTTCCCGGACCGCTCCAGATCGCTCTGATCGTCATCGTGGCGATGCTGGTCGGCGCGTTCTGGGCAGGCATCGCGGGCGTCCTCAAGACGACCCGGGGAGTGAGCGAGGTCGTCTCGACGATCATGCTCAACTCCATCGCGACCTCGCTGATCGCCTGGCTGATCCTGCCGAAGAACTTCGGTGACCAGGCCGCCGGGTCCAACAACCTCACCACCGGCGAGATCCACGAGTCCGGCTGGTTCCCGGGCCTCTCCCTGGGCCCCGAGTCCGGAGAGATCTACGGCTTCACCTTCGTCGCCGCCGGCTGCGGCCTCGTCTACTGGTTCGTCCTCAACCGCACCCGCTTCGGCTTCGACCTGCGGGCCACCGGCGCCAGCGAGAGCGCCGCCCAGGCATCCGGCGTGGACGCCAAGAAGATGATCCTCACCTCGATGCTGATCTCCGGCGCGGTCGCCGGTCTGGCGGGCATGCCGACGCTGCTCGGCGACACCCACACGTACAGCCTCGACTTCCCGGTCGGTATCGGCTTCACCGGCATCACCATCGCGCTGCTCGGCCGGAACCACCCGGTGGGCATCGCCCTCAGCGCCCTGCTGATCGCCTTCCTGGACAAGGCGTCCTCCCCGCTCGACCAGTTCGGGTTCGAGAAGGAGATCGCCACGATCATGCAGGGCCTGATCGTGATCTCCGTCGTCATCAGCTACGAGCTGGTCCGCCGTTACGGGACCCGCCGTCAGCAGCAGAAGGTCGGCGAAGAGCTCGCCGCCGGCCACGCCCTCACGACCGAGAAGGAGGCGGCCCTGTGAGCACCAGCAAAGTCTCCGCCGCACGCGTCGCCCCCGCGAAGGGCGGCCGTCGCAAGCTCTCCCTGCCCACCGTCCTGCTGCTCGTCGCGGGCGCCCTGGCCCTCGTCTCGCTCGTCCGCCTGATCAGCGGTGCCGACGACGTGACCTCGGTCGGTCAGGTCGCGGGCGCCCTGGAACTGGCCGTTCCCATCGGTCTCGCCGGACTCGGCGGTCTGTGGGCCGAGCGGGCCGGCGTGGTCAACATCGGGCTCGAGGGCATGATGATCCTCGGGACCTGGTTCGGTGCCTGGGCCGGATTCCAGTGGGGTCCCTGGGTGGGTGTCCTGTTCGGCATCATCGGCGGCGCGCTCGGCGGCCTGCTGCACGCGGTCATGACCGTCACCTTCGGCGTGAACCACATCGTCTCCGGTGTGGCGATCAACATCCTCGCCGTCGGCGTCACCCGGTACCTCTCGAACTTCACCTTCGCCAACGACCCGGGCGGCTCCTCCAAGCAGTCCCCCCGCCTGGAGGAGATCGACAAGATCACCATCCCGGGCCTCTCCGACTGGCTGCAGGACCTCCAGCAGCACCACTGGTTCTTCGTCTCCGACCTCGCCGGGATCATCGGCGGGCTCGTCACCGGACTGTCCCTGCTGACCGTCGTCGCCCTGCTGCTGATCCCGGTCACCTGGTGGGTGCTGTGGCGCACGGCGTTCGGTCTGCGGCTCCGCTCCTGCGGCGAGAGCCCGGTGGCCGCCGAGACCCTCGGCGTGAACGTCTACAAGTACAAGTACATCGCCGTCGTCATCTCCGGCGGACTGGCCGGCCTCGGCGGCGCCTTCCTCTCCATCGTCGCCACCAGCATCTACCAGGAGGGCCAGACCGGCGGCCGCGGCTACATCGGTCTCGCCGCGATGATCTTCGGTAACTGGATGCCGGGCGGTATGGCCCTGGGCGCCGGACTCTTCGGCTTCACCGACAGCCTCAAGCTGCGCGGTGGGGCGGAGAACGTGCACGCGATGCTGCTGCTCCTGGCGATCCTGCTGGTGATCGCCGCCGCCGTGCAGCTGTACCGGAAGAAGTACGTGGCCGCGGTGATCGCGGCGGCCTGCTCGGCGCTGCTGTTCACCTGGTACGCGCTGACGGACCAGGTCCCGAGCCAGTTCGTCGACGCCGCCCCGTACGTCACCACGCTGCTCGTGCTGGCCCTGTCGTCGCAGCGCCTGCGGATGCCCAAGGCGGACGGTCTGCCGTACCGGAAGGGCCAGGGCAAGTGACGGCCCTCGCGGAGGTCGACTGGGCGGCGCTGCGGAGCGCCGCGCGGTCCGTGATGACCCGGGCGTACGTCCCGTACTCGCACTACCCGGTCGGCGCCGCGGCGCTGGTCGACGACGGGCGCACGGTCTCCGGCTGCAACGTCGAGAACGCCTCCTACGGCATCGGCCTCTGCGCCGAATGCGGGCTGGTCTCCCAGCTCCAGGCCACCGGCGGCGGCCGCCTCACCCACTTCACCTGCGTGGACGGGGCGGGCGAGGTCCTGGTGCCGTGCGGCCGCTGCCGCCAGCTGCTGTACGAGTTCGGCGGCCCCGAGCTGGTCCTGGAGACCCCGGACGGGCTGCGCACCCTCGACGAGATGCTGCCGCAGGCCTTCGGCCCGGACCACCTGAAGTAGGGGCCCCGAGGCCCTGTCCACCGTGGCCCTCCCGCCCGCCGGGAGGGCCACACCCCTCTCCACCCTCTATGCGCGTAGAGTCAGCCAGGACTCTCGCGTACCGCACGTGTGTACGTAGTACCACCGGCCGGAAGGACTCCCAGGACATGGACGCCATCTCCGTCATCCGCACCAAGCGGGACCGGGGCGAGCTGACCCCCGAGCAGATCGACTGGGTGATCGACGCGTACACCCGCGGCGAGGTCGCCGACGAGCAGATGTCGGCGCTGGCCATGGCGATCCTGCTGAACGGCATGAACCGCACCGAGATCGCCCGCTGGACCGCCGCGATGATCGCCTCCGGCGAGCGGATGGACTTCGCGTCGCTCTCCCGCCCCACCACCGACAAGCACTCCACCGGCGGCGTCGGCGACAAGATCACCCTGCCGCTCGCCCCGCTGGTCGCCGCCTGCGGCGCCGCCGTGCCGCAGCTCAGCGGCCGCGGCCTCGGCCACACCGGCGGCACCCTCGACAAGCTGGAGTCCATCCCCGGCTGGCGGGCCAACCTCTCCAACGAGGAGATGCTCTCCGTCCTGGACACCACCGGCGCGGTCATCTGCGCCGCCGGTGACGGGCTCGCCCCCGCCGACAAGAAGCTGTACGCGCTCCGCGACGTCACCGGCACCGTCGAGGCCATCCCGCTGATCGCCAGCTCCATCATGTCCAAGAAGATCGCCGAGGGCACCGGCGCGCTCGTCCTGGACGTCAAGGTCGGCTCCGGCGCCTTCATGAAGACCATCGAGGACGCCCGCGAACTGGCCTCCACCATGGTCGCGCTGGGCACCGACAGCGGGGTGCGCACGGTCGCCCTGCTCACCGACATGGCCACCCCGCTGGGCCTGACCGCGGGCAACGCCCTGGAGGTGCGCGAGTCGGTCGAGGTGCTGGCCGGCGGCGGCCCCAAGGACGTCGTCGAGCTCACCCTCGCCCTGGCCCGCGAGATGCTGGACGCGGCCGGTCTCAAGGACGCCGACCCGGAGAAGGCCCTCGCCGACGGCTCCGCGATGGACGTCTGGCGCCGGATGATCTCCGCCCAGGGCGGCGACCCGGACGCGGCCCTCCCGGTCGCCCGCGAGCGACACGTGGTCACCGCCCCGTCCACCGGTGTCCTGACCCGTTTGGACGCGTACGACATCGGCGTCGCCGCCTGGCGCCTCGGCGCGGGCCGGGCCCGCAAGGAGGACCCGGTGCAGGCGGGCGCGGGCGTCGAGCTGCACGCCAAGCCGGGCGACCGGGTCACGGCGGGCCAGCCGCTGCTGACCCTGCACACCGACACCCCGGAGAAGTTCGACTACGCCCTGAAGGCACTCCCCGGCGCGTACGACATCGCCGCCCCGGACACGGCCTTCACCGCCACCCCGGTGGTGCGGGAACGTATCGCCTGACCTGCGGTTTCCTCGTGCGGGTGAACGGGACCGGTGGACCACCGCCGGTCCCGTTCAGCATGCTGGACTCGGTGACGCACCTATGAAGGAGACCGCCATGAGCGCACTCACCGTCGATCCCGCCCCGGGCCACGGCCGGGAATGGGACGACCTCGTCCGGATCTGGGAGGAGACGGACGCACCCGAGGGCTGCGAGGTGGAGATCATCGAGGGGATCGTCACCGTGTCACCGCCGCCGTCCAAGGACCACAACACCACTGCGGAGCTTCTGCAACGCAGGCTCTACAGCGTCATCCCGGAGGACTGGGGGATCTACCAGACCCTCGGCGTCTCGGTACCGGGAAGGGCCGGGCTCTACAGTCCCGATCTCGTCGCCGTACCACGGGCGATGGCGACCGGACCGGGGAACCGCATCCCCGCCGAGGAGGCCCGGCTCGTCGTCGAGATCACTTCCCGGGCCAATGCCAACCACGACCGCATCGGCAAGGTGCGCGGCTACGCGAAGGCCGGCGTCGAGCTGTTCCTGCTGCTCGACCCGTGGCACTCGGGCCGCCCCACCGCCACGCTCTACGGGGAACCCGACGGCGCCACCTACCGGGTGCTGGAGACGGTCGAGTACGGGGAGAAGCTGACGCTGCCCGAGCCGTTCGGGCTTGTCCTGGACACCGGCGTCTTCCCGGTGTCCTGAGCCGTTCGCGGTCCCGAGGCTTTCACGCGCAACGGCCCGCCGAGGAGGGGGGAACTCTCCCGGCGGGCCGTCGTTCAGGTGCGCGGGCGGTCGGCCGTTCGGCCCACCGCCCGCCGCGGGTTACTTGCCGAAGTACGCGTCGTAGATCGAGACCGACGCCTTGTTGCCCTTCTTGTCCGTGACGTTGGCCCGGTAGGAGATGGACTTGCCCTTGCCCGGGTTCTTCACGGAGATCTTCCCGGACTTGACCGTGACCTTCTTCCAGGTCTTGCCGGAGTTGTAACTGACGTACACCGTCAGCGACTTGAGGTTCTTACCGGCGGCCGAGCCCTGCACCTTCACCGGCACCGAGGCGGTCCGGCCGGCGGTGACCTTGCCGTCCGTCGTCACGTTGGGCGTGAAGCGGACGGTGGAGACCGGCAGGGACTGCTCGGTGGCCTTCTTGGAGCGGAAGGTCCAGCTCGCGTCGATCCGGCTGGTGACGGCGGTGGCCTTCGGGTCGAGCTTGACCGAGGTCGTCAGCCGGTAGTCGGCGGCGCCGGACGGGACGGTGAAGGGCTCGCCCTCCACCGGGTCCTTGCTCTGGGCGTACTTCACACCGTTGCGGTACAGCACGGTCTTCACCGAGGTGTACGCCTGGAAGCCGAGGTTGCCGCTTCCGTCGGCCGCGAGCGGGATGGCCGGGAAGATCTCGTTGCCGTCGCGGAAGATGCCGGTGCCCCGGCCGAGGCCCGGGCCGAACACCGCGGTGTTCACGGTCTTCGTGTACTTCTTGCCCGCCTTGTACGTGGCCGGGTTGCCGATGGAGTACATCGCGTCGGTGGCCGGGATGCCGTCGGAGTCCACCGCGCCGTCCTGGGCGAAGTCGAGGGCCCACTTCACCTTGTCGGCGGTCGAGAGGTACTGCGTGACCTTGCCCGGCAGCTTGTGCAGGGACCAGGCCGACCAGCCGCCGTTGGAACCGGGCAGCTCGCCCGAGGCGGCGAACTCACCGGTCTTGCCCTTGCGGGAGGCGCCCATGGTGACGTCCACCCGGGACAGCTGGGCGGCGGTGAACTTCCGGCTGTAGCCGGTCGAGGCCTTGCTCACCGGACCGCCGACGGCGATGTCGTACCGGGTCGAGGCGCCCTTGGTCCATGTGCCGATCCAGTGCGCGGAGAGCGAGCCGTCGGTGACCGAGGGGCCGACGTGCGCGGTGCGCAGGCTCTTGAACGTGTCCAGCAGCCAGCCGTACCCGTACGACGTGTTCGCGTTGTCGAACTGGAGGTCGGGGGAGGCCAGCAGGCTCTTCGTGCCGGTGGCCGGCAGCGTGATGTCGATCGGCTTCGCCTTGCGGGCGTCGAACGTCACGGTGAGGTTCTTGTTGACGTCCAGCTTCGGCTGCGAGATCCAGTCGGCGCCCTTGGAGAGGTCCTCCGGGTCGATGTACACGCCCGAGTTGAGCGTGTAACCGCCCTTGGGAACGCGCACCTTGACGAGCCCCTTGTCGGTCTCGTTCGAGAGCCAGACCCCGAGCCCCGCACCGGACAGGCCGAAGAGATCGGTGTCGGCGTACGCGGCGGGCCGGCCGTCCCGGCCGAGGACCTTGACCGTGACGTCGTACGACTCGATCTCGCGCTCGACCGCGGCCGCGGTGCGCACGGTCTGGCCGCCGCCGGTGCCGACGACGTACGCGGAGTAGCTGCCGTCCGCCGTCCCGCCGAGCTTGGTGTTCACGGTCAGCGGTACGTCGGCGGTGCCGCCCGCGGGCACGGTCACCTTGTCGACGCCGAGGGCGAAGAAGCCGGCCGGGGCGGGCTTGCCCTTCGGGCCGGTGGCCGTGACCGAGAGGTCGAGGGTGACATCGGTGGTGCCGAGGTTGCGGTACGTCACGGTCTTGGTGACCGGGGCGTCGTCGGTGTGCGGCCACTGGTGCACGCCGAAGCTCACCGAGACCGGGTCGGCGACCACGGTCTGCTCGATCGCCCGGTCCACCGCGATCCGGCCCGAGCCCTGCTCGAACGGCGTGTACGCGCCCGGCTTCGTCGAGGCCGTCAGCGCGCCCTTGAGCTCGGCGTACGTCCAGTCGGGGTGCTGCTGCTTGAGGAGCGCCGCGGCGCCCGCCACGTGCGGGGTCGCCATCGACGTACCGGAGATCGTCAGGTAGCCCGGCGGGTTCTGGCCGACCTCCTTGTCGATCTCGGAGCCGGGGGCGGCGGCCGCCGTGATGTCCACGCCGGGGGCGGTGACATCGGGCTTGATCGCCCCGTCGCCGACGCGCGGGCCCCGGCTGGAGAAGTCGGCCAGCACGTCCTTGTCGTCGACCGCGCCGACGGTCAGTGCGGAGTCCGCGCTGCCGGGCGAGCCGACCGTACCGGCTTCGTCGCCCTCGTTGCCCGCCGCGATGGCGAACAGCACGCCCTTGTCGGCGGAGAGCTTGTCGACCGCCGCTTCCAGCGGGTCGACCTCCGGGGTGTCCTGGCCGCCGAGGCTCAGGTTGATGATGTCGGCGCCCTGGGCGACCGCCCACTCCATCCCGGCCAGGATGCCGGAGTCGTCGCCGAAGCCGTCGTCGTCGAGGACCTTGCCCTCGAGGAGCTCGGCGTCCGGGGCGACCCCCTTGAACTTGCCGCCCGACTTGGCGCCGGAACCGGCCGCGATCGAGGAGACGTGGGTGCCGTGGCCGACCCGGTCCTTGGTGTCGGGCGAGGCGGTGAAGTTCTTCGAGTCGAGGATCCGGCCCTGGAGGTCGGGGTGGGTGGCGTCCACACCGGTGTCCAGGACGGCGATCTTCACGCCCTTGCCGGTGTACCCGGACTTCCAGGCGGTGGGGGCGCCGATCTGCGGCACGCTCTTGTCGAGGCTGGCCCGACGCACACCGTCCAGCCAGACCCGGTCGATCCCGGCGGCGGTGGTGCGCTGCACGCTCTTCGCGGGGCGGGTGGTGAGCGCCTGCCAGATGTCCTGCGCGTCCTCCTGCGGCGTGGTCACCGACTGGGCGTTCAGCGTGGCCAGGTTCCGGCGGACCTCGGTGGAGCCCGCGTCGCGGACCTCCGCCTTGGCGGCCGCGGCCCGGGCGCCCCGGTAGGAGACGATCAGCTTCAGGCCGGACTTCTGGGACCGGCGGTACTCCGGCCGGCTCAGCTCCGTGACGTCGAACAGCCGGCGGTCAAGCTTCCCCGAGCTGATCAGCCGGTGGGCGTCGGCCGGGATGAGCAGGGTGTGCCCGTCGTGGGTCTGCCGCTGCACGGGTATGTGCTCGCGCCCCTTGGCCGGGCGGAAGGAGACGACCCTGCCCTTGGCGTCCACGGTGACCCGGTCGCCGGTGATGAGGGTCAGTTCGTGCCCGGCGGCCGATCCGGCACCGGCCACGCGGGCGATGGCGGGCCCGCCGTTGCCGGGCTGGGCCACGGCCGGGCTGGTCATCCCGGCCGCGAGCGCCACGGCGGCTGCCGCGGCTACGGTCGAAACACACGCGCTTCTCACGTGTTTGCGCAACTCTCCCCCTGGAGAATCAGGCGGCCCCGAGGGCCGGTTCATGTACCTAGAGTCGAGATCACTCGAAAAGGTTCACAGAAGTCGCACAGATAACCGGAGTTGACGGAAGTTCATCGCCCGTTGCCCGGGGTTCCGGAGGCCCGCCCGGGCGCGCCGAGACCCGCCGCGGCCAAGCGGGACACAGGGGAGGGGCGGGACGGGGACGGGGCGGGCGGCGGCGGACGGTCCACGGGCCGGCGATGAGTTTCGGCCGCCGCATCGGTCAACCGGTCGTGGAACCCATCGAATCCGTCACCCCGGGCGCTCTCGTCGTCACCGGCCATGTCACCAGAGACGTGGTGCCGGGACTCTGCGCCGAGCTGGAATCACTGCTGTACGCGCCCGACGGCACCGTCCGCCACCCGGGCGCGGAGGTGGACTGCGACGTGGGCGGGGTCGCGCGGGCGGATCTGGCCCTGGTCGAGGCGGTCGCGCGGCTGGGGCTGGTGGCCCGCCGGGCGGGCGGCGGAAGGCTGCGGCTGCGCAACGCGCCACCCGAACTGCGCGACCTGCTGGACCTGGTCGGCCTCGCCGACGTGGTGGACGTACGGTGCGCCCCGGAGGCGGGCGGCGCGGTGGGCGGCTGACCGCCGCCCACCGCCGGAGGCCGGGGCCGGGGTCCGCGCGGGGACCCCGGCCGACGGCCTTCCGCGTACGCCGGGCCCTACGCGGCGTCGTCGTCGAGGTGGTCGGGCAGACCGAAGAGCGGGAACCAGCGCGGGGTGTCCAGGAAGCAGTGCATCCCGGTGATCGCCCCGTCCGCGATGTCGATGACCTGCACCGCCCACGGCACGAATCCGGGCCCGTCCGGGTTCGGCTTGTAGTGCGCGAACGCCGGGGTGCCGTTCGCCTCCGTCGCCACCAGACGGGAACCCGCGCAGCCCGCGCCGATGGAGAGCATGAAGCCGGTGATGTCGTCGTGCCCCTGGAGCCAGAGGTCGAACGGCGGCATGGTCATGACGGCGTCCTCGTGGAGCAGCGCCGTCAGCGCCTTCATGTCGTAGCCCTCGAAGGCCGCGACGTACCGTTCCAGGAGCTTGCGCTGCTCCTCGTCGAGCGGGTTGGCGGCGTCGGCCGGCCGGCCCTCGTGCTCGGTGAGGGTGGCCCGGGCGCGCTGGAGGGCGCTGTTCACCGAGGCGACCGTGGTGTCGAGCAGCTCGGCGACCTCGCTCGCCTTCCAGGCCAGCACCTCGCGCAGGATCAGCACGGCGCGCTGCTTGGGCGGCAGATGCTGGAGCGCCGCGACGAACGCGAGCCGCACCGACTCCCGGGCCACCGCGGCCTCCGCCGGGTCGGCCACCGTCGGCAGGACGCGGCCGTCCGGCACCGGCTCCAGCCAGGTGTTCTCCGGCAGCGGGTTGAGCGCCGCCTCGGCGAGCGGGGTCGGGCCGGACAGATCGACCGGGCGGGCCCGCTTCTTCCCCGCGTTCAGCATGTCCAGGCAGACGTTGGTGGCGATCCGGTACAGCCAGGAGCGGAGCGAGGAACGGCCCTCGAACTTGTCGAAGTTGCGCCAGGCACGCACCAGCGTGTCCTGCACCGCGTCCTCCGCCTCGAAGGCGGAGCCGAGCATCCGGTAGCAGTAGCCGGTCAGCTCGACCCGGTGTCCTTCGAGACGGCTGTCGACATCCGCCGTCGCGGTCAGATCGCTCATCGTTCTTTCCACCCCTGTTGTGCTGCGACATGGCTCGTTCCAGCACTCCGGAAGCTACCGCAGGCCACTGACAGCCGGGGGCGGAAGCGACGAAACGGCCCGGATCACGGCCGCGCGGGCGACCGTGGTCCGGGCCGTCGAGGGTGGTCCGGGCCGCCGAGGACGGCGCCGTCCGTCACGTGCCGGGCTTGCGCCCGTACACGTACACGTCGTCACCGTTCCTCAGCAGGTTCCAGTACGACTTGGCGTCGGCGGTACGCATGTTGACGCAGCCGTGCGAGCCCGGCGGGTTCCACATCTTCACGCCGACCGCGTGGAACGCCTGGCCCCCGTCGAAGAACTGGGAGTACGGCATCTTCACGTTGTAGAGCGTCGAGACGTGGTCGATGTGGCGCCAGTAGATCTTCTTCGACCCGGTGCGGGTCTCGTACCCGTTCCGCCCGGTGCGCACCGGCACGGGACCGAACTTCAGCTTGCTGCCGTCCTGGATCCAGCTCAGCTGCCGGGTCAGGTCGACGCACGCGATGCGCCCCTTGTTGGTGGGGCACTTCCCGTCCTTGTTGGGGTTCTTGCCGGCCGCCTTCTGGGCGGTGAGCGTCTTCATGGTGCGCCAGGTGACGGGCCCGGCGTACCCGATGGTGGGGGTGACCCCGTAGGTGTTCTGGAACGACTTGATCGCCTTGCAGTCGGCGGCCGACTGCTTGCCGTCGACCGGCCGCTTCAGATACTTCTCGACCTGCTTCTGGTACGGCCCGGTCGTCGTCGTGCACGACGCCGCCTGCGCGGACCCGCCGGTGGCCAGCACCAGCGCGGGCACCGCCGTCAGCCCCGCGACCGACAGCGCGACCCCGCGCCGCAGCCTCAGCCGCACTCCCCGTATGTTCCCCGGGACTCCCATGTACGCCAACTCCCCTTCGCGCGCCGTGAGGTGCTTCCGCCTGTTGGACGCGCGTCGGGGAGTCGTTGGTTGTGCGCCGAATGTCTCAGTTCTGTACGGATGCCCGCACGGGCGACACCGTGACCGGCCGGATCCGTTCGGCGCGGGCGGCCCGTGTCCCGTGGAGCGTGATCGCGGTGACGCCGACGACCGCGAGCAGCCCCAGCGACACGGTCCCGGTCCAGCCCCCGGCGTGGAAGGCGACCGCGCCGAGCGTGCCGCCCGCGCTGGAGCCCAGGTAGTACGCCGACTGGTAGAGCGCCGACGCCTGGGCGCGGCCCTTCGTCGCGGTACGGCTCACGGAGGACGAGGCGACCGCGTGCCCGGCGAAGAAGCCCGCCGTGATCAGGACCAGGCCCAGCAGTACGGGGACGAGCCCGTCGCCGAGCGAGAGCAGCAGCCCGGCGGCGGTGGTGGAGACGGCCAGGTACAGCGCGCCCCGGCGGCCCAGCCGGGCGACCAGCTTCCCGGCCGCGGCGGAGGAGACCGTACCGACGAGGTAGACCAGGAAGATCGAGCCCACGACCCCCTGCGGGAGGTTGAACGGCGCCTCCACCAGCCGGTACCCGATGACCGTGTAGACCGCGCCGAACACCGTCATGAACAGTGCGCCGATCGCGTACAGCCGACGCAGCAGCGGATCGGCGAGGTGCCCGCCGACCGTCCGGGCCAGGGCCTTCGGGTTGAGCGTCCCGGGGGTGAAGTTCCGGGCCCGGGGGATCATGAAGTGGAAGACGACCGCGCAGGCCAGGGCCATCAGCCCCACCGCTCCGAGCGCCGCCCGCCAGCCCCACAGCTGGGCGATCCAGCCGGTGACGATGCGGCCGCTCATGCCGCCGATGCTGTTGCCGGCCACGAACAGCCCGATCGCCGCGACCAGCGCCTTCGGCCGCACCTCCTCCGCCAGGTACGCCATCGCGGAGGCGGGCAGCCCGGCCAGGGCGGCGCCCTGCACGGCGCGGAGCGCGATCAGCCAGCCCAGCGACGGGGCGAAGGGGACGAACAGCCCGACCAGTACGGCGACCGTCAGCGAGGCGGTCATCATCTGCCGCCGCCCGAACCGCTCGGACAGCGCGCTCAGTGGCAGCACGCACAGCGCCAGTGCGCCGGTCGCCGCGGAGACCGTCCAGCTGGCCTGCCCGGCCGTGGCGCCGAACGAGGCGGAGACGGCGGGCAGCAGGGCCTGCGTGGAGTAGAGGAGAGCGAAGGTCGCGACACCCGCGGCGAAGAGCGCGAAGCTCATCCGGCGGTATCCGGGGCGGCCCGGTTCGAGGCGCTCCGCCCCGGTACGGGCCGGCGCGGCGGCGGTGGCGGCGGGCGCGGGGGAGTCGGCGACGGGGGACGGCTGGGGCGAGGCGGCCACGACGAGCGTGGACGCCCCGGTACTGGCAGGAGGCATACCCCGAAAGTAGGCCCTCCCATTTCATGCGTCCAATGCACGAAGTGGCCATAATCAATCCCATGGCGCATGAACGCAGCTCACAGCCCCGGCTGTCACCGAGTAGTTACGAAGAAGACATCCGCGCCGTGCTCGCGCCGAGGCTGGCCCACTTCGCGGCGGTCGCCCGCCACGAGCACGTCACGCGTGCCGCGCAGGAGCTCGGCGTACCGCAGTCGACGCTTTCGCGGGCGATGGTGCGGCTCGAACAGGACCTGGGCGTCGCCCTGTTCGCCCGCAAGGGCCGTACGGTCTCGCTCACCCCGGCGGGCCGCACGTTCCTCGTCTCCGCCGAGCGGGCCCTGGCCGAGGTGGAGAAGGCCGCCGACTCGGTGCGCGCCGACGCCGACCCGGCCACCGGCAAGGTCGCCTTCGGCTTCCTCCACACCATGGGCTCGGAGACCGTACCCGCCCTCATCCGCGCCTTCCGGGCCGACCACCCCGGGGTCCGCTTCCAGCTCGTGCAGAACTACGGCGAGGCGATGATCGAGCGCCTGCGCGCCGGCGGCCTCGACCTCTGCCTCACCTCCCCGGTCCCGGACGCCCCCGACCTGGTCGCCCGCCGCCTGGACGAGCAGCGCCTGCGCCTCGTCGTCCCCGAGGACCACCGCCTGGCCACCCGCCGCCGCATCCGCCTCGCGGAGGCCGCCGACGAAACCTTCGTCACCCTGGAACCGGGCTACGGCCTCCGCCGCATCACCGACGACCTCTGCACCGAGGCGGGCTTCACTCCCCGCGTCGCCTTCGAGGGCGAGGAGGCGGAAACCCTGCGCGGCCTGGTGGCGGCCGGCCTGGGCGTGGCCCTCCTCCCCCCTCCGGCAGTCCCCCGCCCGGGCGTCGTCGAACTGACGGTGACCGCCCCGAGAGCCGCCCGCGAGATCGGCGTCGCCTGGCTCGACGGCCACCCCGACACCCCACCCGTGGCCGCCTTCAAACGCTTCCTCCTCTCCCGCCGAGGCCACCTCCTCCCGGACTGACCTCCACCCATAGAAAAGAAGTGACACGAACATGTGTCACTGTCACATCCCCGAGCAAGGCCCACCCACCCCCGCACGCGCGGGGACCACGGGAGCACCGTCGTGCCCGCCGTGTAGACAAGGGCACCACCCCTGCACGCGCGGGACCACGATCCGCAGGACGTCATCGCCGACATCAGCCTGGGACCACCCCCGCACGCGCGCGGGGACCACGACGCCCTGTCCGCCCACCTGGACTGGAACCCGGGACCACCCCCGCACGCGCGGGGACCACACCACCGCCTTCCCGGACAAGCAGATCGACTCGGGACCACCCCCCGCACGCGCGGGGACCACGCAGACGGCGTGTCCGACCACGTCGTGCTCCTGGGACCACCCCCGCACGCGCGGGGATCACGGCCAGCTCACCCCCGAGGGCGGGGTCGTCGTGGGACCACCCCCGCACGCGCGGGGACCACACGCTCGACGGCCTCTCCCCCGCGTTCGTGCCGGGACCACCCCCGCACGCGCGGGGACCACGATGGTCACTCCCCGGTACGGGGTCGGCACCGGGGACCACCCCCGCACGCGCGGGGACCACAAGGGACATCACCCGCACCTTCGGAGCAAGCCGGGACCACCCCCGCACGCGCGGGGACCACAACAGGAGTACGTGGTAGTGGCAGTGCCAGCCGGGACCACCCCCGCACGCGCGGGGACCACCGTTCGCCCTTGCGGGTGTACGGACCGGAGAGGGGACCACCCCCGCACGCGCGGGGACCACCCACCACGAACGAGCAGTGGCAGCGTCGCGCTGGGACCACCCCCGCACGCGCGGGGACCACGTCGGGGGTGCTCCCGGGTGTGGTGAGGGCCCGGGACCACCCCCGCACGCGCGGGGACCACTCGCCGCGAACCCGGACCAGACCCGCGAGTTGGGGACCACCCCCGCACGCGCGGGGACCACGATTCGAGGTTCGCGATCACGCCCACTCGGGTGGGACCACCCCCGCACGCGCGGGGACCACCGCGAGGAGCACACAGGTTCGGACCTGCGGACGGGACCACCCCCGCACGCGCGGGGACCACACAGGACCGGGCGAGGCGCGCGTGGTCGGCGAGGGACCACCCCCGCACGCGCGGGGACCACTCGCACCTGACGGTCGACGGCATGGACCCGGAGGGACCACCCCCGCACGCGCGGGGACCACACCACCTGCCCCACATCGCCCATTCCCTTCGCGGGACCACCCCCGCACGCGCGGGGACCACAACCCCGTCCGGGACCGTTGCGCGCGCTCGGTGGGATCACCCCCGCACGCGCGGGGACCACCCGATGACCGCCACCGCACCCACGCCGTGCTGGGGACCACCCCCGCACGCGCGGGGACCACTCAGCGGTGCCTTCGCTCGGCTCGTCACCAGCGGGACCACCCCCGCACGCGCGGGGACCACTCAGCGGTGCCTTCGCTCGGCTCGTCACCAGCGGGACCACCCCCGCACGCGCGGGGACCACTAGATGATGCCGATGAGGACGTCACCGATGGTGGGACCACCCCCGCACGCGCGGGGACCACGTAGGGCCCCCGCTTCGGCGGGGGCCCTTTCCGGGACCACCCCCGCACGCGCGGGGACCACCACCCCGGTTGTCCGCTCCCGACGGAAGCACGGGGACCACCCCCGCACGCGCGGGGACCACCCGTCCGCGAACCGTCGGCGGGCCTGCCCGTAGGGACCACCCCCGCACGCGCGGGGACCACGGCTCGGCCCGCAAGTACGCCAACGAGTTCGCGGGACCACCCCCGCACGCGCGGGGACCACTTCCCCTTCGGGTCGGTGCCGGTCTTCTTGCCGGGACCACCCCCGCACGCGCGGGGACCACTCTTCTTGACCTGCGGGTTCATCGAGGGGAGAGGCCAGTTTCGTCCAACTTCGCTGAATCCGGCATATGTCGCATAGGTTTCAATCCGCCTCGCTTGCTCGCTCTCAAGTAGCCTGATGATGACAGCCACTTGAGCGGAAAGCGCCCCGATTCCGTCAAGTTTCCGTTGAGCGCTACCGAGGCCTTACCCGCCCCGGCTCGCCTGCGCTGCCGTGTTGGGAAGAGAGCCCAACCAGACGCCCATCCGGTGCTTTTTGCCGCCGCGCGTCTCGGGAGGCGGCAAATTGATCGTTGGGGCGCGGGTCGGCGTGAGCCAACCGGTCCGAATTGGGTCTGACTGCCTGGCCGTTGAGTGATCCGAGCCCTGCGTGCCGTGTGCTCGGACACCCCGCATAATCTCCCGGTATGAAGATCATGGCGGTGGGAGTCGCGATAGGAGCAGGGTTCGGGGCGGCTACCTCGCTCGTCAATGCGCTCTCCTCCCCGTACACGCACATCGGCGCACCGATCACCGGGACCCTCTGGGGCGGTACTGCCAAGGTGCTCAGTCTGCTGATGGACGCGGGCTGGGCGTGGGCCGCGTTGGCGGTGGCGGTCGGGTGGCTGGTCGGTACGCCGGTCCGGGGGGCGCTGACCGGGGCGCTGGCGCTGTTCGCCGCCACGTGGACGTACTACGTGACGGACGCCGCCGTCGCGGACGCCGAGACGGACATGGTCACGTGGTGGGTGGCGGGGCTGCCGCTCGGGCTGCTCCTGGGTGCGGTGGGCTCGGCCGTCAGGCGGCCCGGTGTGGTCGGCCTGCTCGCGGCGTTGACGGTCCCGGTGGGGGCCGCCGCGCAGATGGTCGTCATGCCGCCCCGGCCGCACCTCGTCATGACGCCGGGCATCATTCTCGCCGAGGTCATCGTCTGGACGGCCGCCGTGTCCGGTGCCGTCTGGGCCGTACGCCGCTTCCGGGTCGCGAGGCGTACGGCCGCAGCCGACTGACGGGGGCGCGATCCGCCGAGATGACCCCGGCCCGCCCTCAGTCCCGCAACGACTTCCCGAACCCCGCAGCCAGTGGCATCCGCAGCCCCAGTGGCGGCGGGGCCGCCAGGGCGTCCGTGACCGGGCGGGCGTAGGCGCGGCCGAAGAGCGAGCCGCGGACGAAGTTCACCGCCAGGGCCATGACTTCGGCGCGGTGCTGGCGGAGGCCGTGGCCGTCCGAGTGGACCTCGAAGCGGCAGGTGTCGCGGTTGGTCTTCTTGGCGCGTTCGGCCAGGCGGAAGGAGAGTTCGGGGTCGGTGCGGGCGTCGTTGGTGCCGTGGACGAGGAGGACCCGGCGGCCGAGGAGGTGTTTCACCGGTTCGGGGTCGGGTTCCGGTTCCGGGCCGGCCGGATCGTGTTCCGGGAGCCAGGGGGCCATCGCCAGAACGGAGTTGACCGCCGAGTGGCCGCCCGCCCGGAGCGCGGCCCGGCCGCCCATGCCGTGACCGGCCAGGCAGACGGGGACGTCGCCGTAGCGGCGTACGACCTCCTCCACCGACCACTCGGCGTCCGCCGCGAGCCGGGCATCCGTCGCGTTCCAGCCACGGCAGCCGTAGCGGACGACGTGCACGGCGAGACCGTCCTCCTTTCCGGCGCGGGCCAGGGTGCGGGCCAGCGGTAGCTGGCGGGCGTACGAGAGGGGGGAGGGGCGACGATGCGAGTCGGCCTCGCCGTCCGGGAGCAGCAGGACGACGCCGCTGACCGCGGTGGTGGCTCCGGCCGTCCGGACGGCCCGTCCCAGCCTCGGGGCAGGCAGGGGGAGTGCGCGCTGTGCCATGGCAGAACAGTGTCAGAAGGAGAGGTGTACTCCACCCGTATTCGCGGTCACTGTTACGCATCGACAATCGGCGATCTACGCGCGTAGGGGCTAGAGTGCGCAGATGATGAGCCAGCCCCTTCACGTGCCCGGCCGGGATCAGATCCGGCGCGCCCCCAAGGTCCTCCTCCACGACCACCTCGACGGGGGCCTGCGCCCCGGGACGATCGTGGACCTCGCCCGCGCGAGCGGGTACGAAGGACTTCCCGAGACCGAGCCGGACAAGCTCGGCATCTGGTTCCGTGAGGCGGCCGACTCCGGCTCGCTGGAGCGCTACCTGGAGACGTTCGCCCACACCTGCGCCGTCATGCAGACCCGTGAGGCGCTGGTCAGGGTGGCCGCCGAGTGCGCCGAGGACCTGGCCGCCGACGGTGTCGTCTACGCCGAGGTCCGGTACGCCCCCGAGCAGCACCTGGAGGCCGGGCTGACCCTCGAAGAGGTCGTCGAGGCGGTCAACGAGGGCTTCCGCGAGGGCGAGCGACGGGCCCGCCGCGACGGCAACCGCATCCGGGTCGGGGCCCTGCTCACCGCGATGCGGCACGCCGCCCGGTCCCTGGAGATCGCCGAGCTGGCCAACCGCTACCGCGACCAGGGCGTGGCCGGATTCGATATCGCGGGCGCGGAGGCGGGCTTCCCGCCCACCCGCCACCTCGACGCGTTCGAGTACCTCAAGCGCGAGAACAACCACTTCACCATCCACGCGGGCGAGGCGTTCGGCCTGCCGTCGATCTGGCAGGCCATCCAGTGGTGCGGCGCCGACCGGCTCGGCCACGGCGTCCGCATCATCGACGACATCGAGGTCGCCGAGAACGGTGAGGTCAAGCTCGGCCGCCTCGCCTCCTACGTACGGGACAAGCGCATCCCGCTGGAGCTGTGCCCGACCTCCAACCTCCAGACCGGCGCCGCCGCCTCGTACGCCGAGCACCCGATCGGAATGCTGCGGAAGCTGCATTTCCGGGCCACGGTGAATACGGACAACCGGCTCATGAGCGGTACGAGCATGAGTCAGGAATTCGAGAAGCTGACCGAGACCTTCGGATACACGCTCGACGACATGCAGTGGTTCACCGTCAATGCGATGAAGTCGGCGTTCATTCCTTTTGATGAGCGTCTGGCGATGATCAATGAGGTGATCAAGCCGGGTTACGCCGAGCTGAAGGCGGAGTGGCTCTTCGAGCAGACCGCTGCGACCAGCGTTTCTTCCGCGGCCTCGGACTGATCGGCGGCTGCGCGGGAACGGCCGGGATGTCGAATTCCCGGCCGTTTCGGCGTGTCGGACTGTTTGTGAGGAGCGGGAAACCGTGGCTACTTTTCGTTGTTCCCACACCCCCTTCTCCCTCCGAGGATGAATTCCATGAAGCAGTCTGCTGTCAGGACTCTCGGTGTCGCCGCTCTCGGTGCCGCCTTCGCCGCCGCTGCCGCGGGCACCGCCTCCGCCGCCGTGCTGCCGGCGAACGCCGTGGGCATGGCCCTGCCCGTCGCGAGCTCGGCGGTGGACACCGCCACCCAGGGCCTGCCGCTCCAGGAGACCACCACCAAGCTCCTCGGCACCAACCAGCAGAAGCTCGTCGACGGCGCCACCGGCCCGGTCAAGGGTCTCCTCGGCGGCCTGCCCGCGGGCGGCGCGAACGCCGGTGGGCTGTCGGCCAACGGCATCCCGCTCGGCGGCTGAGAGCCCGTACCCACGGCCGGAAACCGGTAGCACCCGGTCCACACCGGCCGGCACCCGGTCCGTACCGGCACCCGTCACCGCATTCGCATCCGTATTCCGTATCCGCTGTACGCCCGTGGGGCGGCCACCCGGTCCAGGTGGCCGCCCCACGGGCGTACGCGTACCGAAGAGGTCACCAGTCGGTGGCCGCCCTCGTCCCTTCCGCCGGGAGCAGCAGCCACAGCGCCAGGTAGAGCAGGAACTGCGGGCCCGGCAGCAGGCACGAGACCAGGAAGATGATGCGCATCGTCCCGGCGGAGGTGCCGAAGCGCCGTGCCAGCGCTGCGCACACTCCGCCGATCATGCGTCCCTCGCGGGGGCGGACAAGTCCGGCCATGGTGGGCTCCTTCGCGAAACCGTTGCGGGGATCCGTCGTGCGGATTCGTCGCTGGGATGAGGTGCCGGGAGCCGCTCCGTGGGCTCCCGATCCGATGAATCCATGGTCTCCGGCGAACGGGGGCAAAGCGTCGCTCTACGGGGCGATCCCGACCCTGGGAATCGTCGGGGTAGCACCCTGGGGGGCCTCGTCCCTGGGGCGGGGGGCGGTCTCGGCCCGCCCCTCCCTCCGGCGGCGCAGCCGCGCCCGGCACACGGGGACGACGAGCAGGTGGGCGACGGCCACGCCCACCGTGTTCAGCAGCAGCGAGTCGACGTCGACGACCTGGCCGGGCACTCCGGTCTGGGCCAGTTCTATGAGCGTGGAGATGAGCGTTCCCGCCGCGACGGTACGGGCCAGCGAGGCCCACGGGGACACGGTGAGGCGGCCGCCGGCCATCGGCAGCAGGACGCCCAGCGGGGCGAGGAGCAGCAGCCCCTCACCGATCCGCCGGGTGGCCTCGACCGGGCCGAGGGCCAGATCGGCCCGGATCCCGGCGAAGAGATGAAGATTAGAGGCGGTCGCCCAGGGGACGTCGAGCGGGCGCAGGGTCAGCCACCCGACGAGCAGCAGATGCGCGAGGAGCAGGCATGCCCCGGTCGCGCGGAAGCGGATGACGGTCTGGCCGTCCGTACCTTGACGCACGCCCCCCAAGACGCGGCGGGCGGCGGAATCGGTTCCGCCGCCTGTCGATCCGCACGTCCGGATTACGTCCGGAAACGGTAACGGCGCCCGGCTCCCGTAACGGGCGCGCGGGCGGCCCCTCACACCCGTTACGGCTGTTCAGCGGCGCGCGAGGCGACGTTCACGGCCCCACGCGCCCGTACCGGAACCGCTCTCACCGCCCCCGCACCGGAACCGCTCACCGCCACTGCACCGGGGACCGGAACCGCTCGCCGCCCCCCGCACCGGAACCGCTCACCGTCACCCGGTACCGGGCGACGCGCCGTTCCCCGGGATCGTGGTCCGGACCGCCACCGGGGCCGGGTCGGCGTTCGGGCGCGCCTTCATCTCCGAGGTGCACAGGTAGGCACGCGCCGGGTACGCCCCCGGGCCGCCCAGCACCACCTGGCCGCCCGGGGCCAGCGTGTCGTTCTGCGCGTACGTGCACACGATCTGGGCCAGCGCCTCGGAGCGCAGGTCCTCCGGCTGCTCGCTGAGCCGCAGGGTGTCCTTGCCGTCGCCGGGGTGGGCCGGGCCGATCCGCAGGCCGTCCGGGACGGTCGTGGCGTACCCGGCGCGGCGCTCCTCGGCGTCCGGCTCGCGGCGCAGTTCGTCCAGGAGCGCCCGGGCCGCCGCGGCCCGGTCCGGGCCGGACACGTCGGCCCGGACCGTACGGTCCACCGTGACCAGCTGCGAGGAGCAGACCAGGTACACCTCCACGGGCACGCCCTGGAGCGACTGCGTGGTGACGCTCTCCGCCGGTACGGTGCACGGCACCTGGGACGGGGCGGGGCCGGCGTCCACCGGGACCGTGGTCGACCTGATCCCGCACCCCGTGACCAGCGCGGCCCCGGCGAGGGCCCCGGCCAGCGCGAGGACGGTGGTACGGCGCCGGTCCCGGCGCCCGATGCTGCTGCCCGTCATGTCGTGGCCCCGTTCCCCTCGTCCCGGCCCCCGGAGCCGTCACCGTCGCCGTCCTCCCCGTCGGGGGTACGGGTCAGCCGTTCGGCGTCGCGCGGCAGGCGCAGGACGAACACCGCGCCGTCACCGTCCGGAGAGTTGGCGGCCGTGATGTCGCCGCCGTGGATGTGCGCGTTCTCCATGGCGATCGACAGGCCGAGCCCGCTGCCGTCGGAACGCGGCCGGGAGGCGCTCGCCTTGTAGAACCGGTCGAAGACGTGCGGCAGGACGGCCTCGGGGATACCCGGACCGTGGTCCCGTACCTCGATGACGAGCTCCTCGCCCTCCGTCCGCACCGCGACCCGCACCGGCGAACCACCGTGCTTGAGCGCGTTGCCGATCAGGTTCGCCAGGATCACGTCGAGACGGCGCGGATCGAGGCGGACCATCATGCCGCGCTCGGCGTCCAGGTCCACCGCGTCCAGCCAGGCGCGGGCGTCGATGCAGGCGGTGACCTGGTCGGCGACGTCGACCGTGTCGAGGACCAGCCGGGCCGTGCCCGCGTCGAAGCGGGTGACCTCCATCAGGTTCTCCACCAGGTCGTTGAGGCGGCGGGTCTCGCTCACCACCAGGTGCACCGCGGGCGCGATCATCGGGTCGAGGCCGTCCGCCTCGTCCTCCAGCACCTCGGTGACGGCGGTCAGGGCCGTGAGCGGGGTGCGCAGTTCGTGCGACATGTCGGCGACGAACCGGCGGCTCGCCTCCTCCCGCGCGCTCATGTCCGCGACCCGCTTCTCCAGCGAACCCGCCGTCCGGTTGAACGTGCGGGAGAGATCGGCCAGTTCGTCCGTTCCGGACACCACGAGCCGGGTGTCGAGCTTGCCCTCGCCGAGCTTGCGGGCGGCGTCGCCGAGCCGCCGCACCGGGCGCAGCACGGTCGTCGCCGCGGCCTGCGCGAGCAGCGCGGAACCGATCAGCGCGAGCGTGGTCGCGATCCCCAGCGACCAGGCCAGGGAGTTGAGGTCCTGCCGCTCCTGGTCGAGCGACTTCAGCATGTAGCCGGTCGGGCCACCGCCGATGATCTTCGTGCCGCCCACCAGGTACGGCGTGCCGTTGATGTTGGTGCGCTGCCAGAACAGGTGGTACTCGTCCTTGTTGCCCGAGCCCAGCGGCTGCTTCTTGCCGACGGCCTTCTGGAGCGGGAGCGGCACGTTGTCGAGTGTGAACGTGTCCAGGTCGGAGTTGCCGACGATCGGCTTCCCGGTGTCCCGCTCGTCGACCAGCAGCACGCTGTACCCCGGCGAGCTGCTCGCCATCTGCACGGCGGCGTTCTGCAGGTCGTCCCGGGTGGGACGGAGCGGCAGCGTGGCCGCCCGGCTCTGCATCTCCTGGCGGAAGTCCCCGAGCGCGGAGCCCTGCGTACGGGTCAGCACCGCCTCGCGGTTCAGCCAGTACGCGATCCCCGAGGCGGAGACCGCCGCGGTCAGCGCCACCAGCCCGAACACCACGGCCAGCCGCAGGCGCAGGCTCGTCCAGCGGAGCCCGGCGAGGAGTCTCCGTATGGGGGCAGCGGTCACTGGGGCGAGTCCAGCCGGTAGCCCACACCCCGGACGGTACGGATCAGGGTCGGCGAGGACGGCACGTCCTCCACCTTGGCGCGCAGCCGCTGCACGCACGCGTCCACCAGCCGGGAGTCACCGAGGTAGTCGTGCTCCCAGACCAGCCGCAGCAGCTGCTGCCGGGAGAGCGCCTGGCCGGGGCGGCGGCTCAGCTCCAGCAGGAGGCGCAGCTCGGTCGGGGTGAGCTGGAGGTCCTCCCCGTTCTTCGTCACGGTCATCGCGGAACGGTCGATGACCACGCTCCCGAACACCGCGGAGTCGGTGGACTCGCGCTCGCCGCGGCGCAGCACCGCGCGGATCCGGGCGTCGAGCACCCGGCCCTGCACGGGTTTGACCACGTAGTCGTCGGCGCCGGACTCCAGCCCGACCACGACGTCGATGTCGTCGCTCCGGGCGGTCAGCAGAATGATCGGCAGTTGGTCGGTGCGCCGGATGCGCCGGCACACCTCGAAACCATCGATACCGGGCAGCATCACATCCAGCACGATCAGATCCGGCCGCTGCTCACGCAGCAGTTTCAGGCCGTCCTCTCCCGTCGCCGCGGTGGCCACACGGTGGCCCTGGCGTGACAGCGAGAGTTCGAGGGCCGTGCGGATGGCGTCGTCGTCCTCGATCAGCAACAGGAAAGGCACGCTGGTCATTCTGACCCATGGCAGAGCCCCAGTTCGACAGTTGGTCCCTACTCGTGCGTCACTCACGCCCCACCGAAGCCCCGGACACGGGGCGGGCGATGGCTGTGACAGCTCTGTGACAGTCGGCGGACAGGGTGATGAAACTGCCCGGCCAAGCTCATGGACACAGGAACGGACGGACTCCACCGATGGGGGGCGCGAGATGAACGCAACTCACAGCATCACCGCAAGCGCAGTTGTCACGCGTCTCCACGATGCCGGCCGGGGGGCCGAGAAGTCCGGCACGGCGGGTGTGCGGGGGTGCGTACGCAACGTCGGACGCCAGCACACGCCGTTCATGACGGTGGTCGACGTTCCTGTGGGGGGAACCGGGGGGAACAACGGGCGCGGCGTGTACGGGGAGGGCTCGGGGGAGCGGACGGTCCCGGCGCGGGACGAGGACGCCGAAGCGGCGTTCACGGCCTACGTCCGGGAGCGCCGCGCCTCCCTGTACGCAACCGCCTACCACCTGACCGGTGACCGGTTCGAGGCCGAGGACCTGCTGCAGAGCGCCCTGTTCTCGACGTACCGGGCCTGGGACCGGATCAGTGACAAGGCCGCGGTCGGCGGCTATCTGCGCCGCACCATGACGAACCTGCACATCAGCGCCTGGCGCAGGCGCAAGCTCAACGAGTACCCGACCGAGGAGCTGCCGGAGACGGCGGGCGACACGGACGCGATGCGCGGCACCGAACTGCGCGCCGTGCTCTGGCAGGCGCTGGCGCGGCTGCCCGAACTCCAGCGGACGATGCTGGTCCTCCGGTACTACGAGGGCCGCACGGACCCGGAGATCGCGTCCATTCTCGACATAAGCGTCGGCACGGTGAAGTCCAGCATCTGGCGGTCGCTCCGCCGGCTGCGCGAGGACGAGGTCCTCAGCTTCGGCCGTGACCAGGAGGAGTCCTTCGGCGAGCTGGTGGCCTGAGGCTGGGGGGATACGGGGGACACGGGGGAACCCACGGGGGGCGCCGCTTCGGGGGAGGCGGCGAACAGGGGGACAACGGGGAACACGGGGAAAAGCTGCGGGGTCGGGTGGGCCGGGGGGCCTGTCCGGCCCCGTTCGCATGCGCCCGTGCGCCTCGTACCGGCCGGGCGCACGCGAACGGGGCGGGGCCGGTCTACTCCGGGACCGGGGTGCTCACCGGTGCGCGGCGGCAGCGGCCCGCGGCTGCCGCGGCGAGCCGGCCCAGGGCCTCCTCCTTGCCGCACGGGTGGGCCCCCAGCGCCGCCTGGCGCGCCACGATCCGCCGCTCCGCCCGCATCAGCCGCCACCCGCGCCGCAGGAGGAACGGCACCGACTTGCGGCCCTCGCGCAGGTCCCGGACCAGCCGGCGGCGGAACGTCGTCGCCGGGCGGCCGCGCAGGCAGAGCGCGTCGGCGAGCAGCCCCAGCTCCTGGCACCGCCCGACGATGTCCGCCGCGAATATCCCCTCGGCGACGAAGAGCGGGGTGCGGTCGATGTGCAGGGTCTCGCGGCCGGTCCGGGAGCTGGTGGAGATGTCGTACACCGGGACGTCCGTGCGTCCCGTACGGCACAGGTCGACGATGGCGGAGACCGCCGCGTCCGCGTCCCAGGACTGCGCGGAGTCCCAGTCGATGTCCGTACTGCCGGGGACGAGCGGAAGTGACGGGTCGTCGCCCTCCTTGTAGAAGTCGTCCAGACGCAGCACCGGCAGGTCGCTGCGGGCGGCGAGGAAGGACTTGCCGGAGCCGGACGGGCCGGCGAGCAGCACCACGCGGGTCGGGGTCGGTTGGGCATTCACAGAACACGAGTGTGAGGCATTGACCCGCGCAGGGGATCCCCCGGTGCCTTTGTTGGTATCCAGCATCACATTTCAACTACGCTACGCGCTCAGACGATTACTCGGTGGATTCGAACAGGTGGGAACTTGATGGCACGTCACGCACTCTCCCGGTCCCGTCGCCGCGCCCTGCTGAGGGCCGGTCTGACCGTTACGGCGGTGGGCGCCGCGCTCGGCGCGGGCGGTGCGGCGGCCCAGGCGGCGCCGGCCCCGGCCCCCGCCGTGGGCGCCGACACCGGCTCGGGCCTCGGCCAGGACGCCGACGCGGCCCTCGGCGCGACCACCGGGGCGCTCGGGGTGGCGCTGAAGCACAGCGTCGCCCCGGTGACGCATCTGCGGCTCGACCCGTTGGCCGGTACGGGCACCGACCCGCTGACCAACGGGCTGGAGACGCAGGTCGCCGACTTCAAGCCGCTCTCCACGACCGCCCTCACCGACCCGCTGACCAGCGGCGGGGCCCTGAAGGACCTGCCGCTGGTGGGACCGCTGGCGGAAGGGCTGCGCGGCGGCCTGTAGACCGGCTCCCGGACCCGGAAGCGGCCCGCTCCCTCCCGGTGAACCCGGGGGAGCGGGCCGCTTCGCGCGTCCTCAGTACGCGGAGCCCGAGGCGCCCAGGGCGCCCGTGGGGTGCCAGACCGTCTTGATCTCCAGGAAGGCCGTCAGGCGGTCGGTGCCCGGGTCGGCCGTCCAGTCCGGCTCGGCGGAGCCGGACGCGCCCGTGTCCCGGGCGCGCAGGACGCGCTTCAGGTTGTCCGCCGCCGCGATCTCCAGCTCCTTCGCGAGCGCCTCGTCCGCGCCGGTCAGGTCGATCGCGTTGACGTCCTGGTGGGAGGCGAGCGGGGCCGCGATCTCCGCCGTACGCCCGGACAGGATGTTCACCACGCCGCCCGGCACGTCGGAGGTGGCCAGCACCTCGCCCAGCGACAGCGCGGGCAGCGGGGCGTCCGCCGAGGCCACGACCACCGCGGTGTTGCCGGTGGCGATCACCGGGGCGATCACCGAGACCAGCCCCAGGAACGACGACTTCTGCGGCGCCAGCACCGCGACCACCCCGGTCGGCTCCGGCGTCGACAGGTTGAAGAACGGGCCGGCGACGGGGTTCGCCCCGCCCACCACCTGGCCGATCTTGTCGGTCCACCCGGCGTACCAGACCCAGCGGTCGATCGCCGCGTCCACCACGGCCGCCGCCTTGGACTTCGACAGGCCCTCCGCGTCCGCGACCTCCCGGACGAACTGCTCCTTGCGGCCCTCCAGCATCTCGGCGACGCGGTAGAGGACCTGGCCCCGGTTGTACGCCGTCGCGCCCGACCAGCCGCCGAACGCCTTGCGGGCGGCCACGACCGCGTCGCGCGCGTCCTTGCGGGAGGACTGCGGGGCGTTCGCCAGCCACCTGCCCTTGGAGTCGCTCACCTCGTACACCCGGCCGCTCTCGGAGCGGGGGAACTTGCCCCCGACGTACAGCTTGTAGGTCTTGAAGACGCTCAGTCGGTTATCGGACATCGAGGTACGCCTCCAGGCCGTGGCGGCCGCCTTCGCGGCCGAAGCCCGACTCCTTGTAGCCGCCGAAGGGCGAGGTCGGGTCGAACTTGTTGAACGTGTTGGCCCAGACGACGCCGGCCCGGAGCTTGTTGGCCACCGCGAGGATGCGGGAGCCCTTCTCCGTCCAGATGCCGGCCGAGAGGCCGTACTGGCTGTTGTTGGCCTTGGCGACCGCCTCGTCCGGGGTACGGAAGGTCAGCACCGACAGCACCGGGCCGAAGATCTCGTCCCGGGCGACGGTGTGCGCCTGGGTGACGTTGGTGAACAGCGTCGGGGCGAACCAGTACCCCGCGGCGGGCAGCTCGCAGGGGGCCGTCCAGCGCTCGGCGCCCTCCGCCTCGCCGGTGTCGGCGAGCGCGGTGATCCGGGCCAGCTGCTCCGCGGAGTTGATCGCGCCGATGTCGGTGTTCTTGTCCAGCGGGTCGCCGAGCCGGAGCGTGGCGAGCCGCCGCTTCAGCGCGTCCAGCACCTCGTCCTGGACCGACTCCTGCACCAGCAGCCGGGAACCGGCGCAGCAGACCTGGCCCTGGTTGAAGAAGATGCCGGTGACGATGCCCTCGACGGCCTGGTCGATCGGGGCGTCGTCGAAGACGATGTTGGCGCCCTTGCCGCCCAGTTCGAGGGTGAGCCGCTTGTCCGTGCCGGCGACCTGGCGGGCGATGGCCTTGCCGACCGCGGTCGAGCCGGTGAAGGCGACCTTGTTCACGTCCTCGTGCGCGACCAGGGCGGCGCCCGCGTCCCCGTAGCCGGGGAGGATGTTCACGACACCCCTGGGCAGGCCCGCCTGGCGGCAGATGTCCGCGAAGAACAGCGCGGAGAGCGGGGTCGTCTCGGCGGGCTTGAGGACCACCGTGTTCCCGGCGGCGAGCGCCGGGGCGATCTTCCAGGCCAGCATGAGCAGCGGGAAGTTCCACGGGATGACCTGGCCGGCCACGCCGAGCGGGCGCGGGTCCGCGCCGAAACCGGCGTGCGCCAGCTTGTCGGCCCAGCCCGCGTAGTAGAAGAAGTGCGCCGCGACCAGGGGGAGGTCCGCGTCGCGGGTCTCCTTGATCGGCTTGCCGTTGTCGAGGGTCTCCAGGACGGCGAGCTCGCGGCTGCGCTCCTGGATGATCCGGGCGATCCGGAAGAGGTACTTGGCGCGCTCCGGGCCGGGCAGCGCCGACCACTTCTCGAACGCCTTGCGGGCCGCCTTCACGGCCCGGTCCACATCGGCCGCACCGGCGCGGGCGACCTCGGAGAGCACCTCCTCGCTGCTCGGCGAGACGGTCTTGAAGACCTTCCCGTCGGCAGCTTCGGTGAACTCGCCGTCGATGAACAGGCCGTACGAGGGCGCGATGTCGACGACCGCGCGGGACTCGGGGGCGGGGGCGTACTCGAATGCAGATGCCATGGGGATCAGTCCACCGTCACGTAATCGGGGCCGGAGTAACGGCCGGTGCTGAGCTTCTGACGCTGCATCAGCAGATCGTTCAGCAGGCTGGAGGCGCCGAACCGGAACCAGTGGTTGTCCAGCCAGTCCTCGCCCGCGGTCTCGTTCACCAGCACCAGGAACTTGATCGCGTCCTTGGACGTGCGGATGCCGCCGGCCGGCTTCACCCCGATCTGGACACCGGTCTGCGCCCGGAAGTCGCGCACCGCCTCCAGCATCAGCAGGGTGTTCGCGGGTGTGGCGTTGGTGGAGACCTTGCCGGTCGACGTCTTGATGAAGTCAGCCCCCGCCAGCATGCCGAGCCAGGAGGCGCGGCGGATGTTGTCGTACGTGGACAGCTCGCCCGTCTCGAAGATCACCTTCAGCCGGGCGTCGGTGCCGTCGGGCCGGGCGCACTCCGCCTTCACGGCGAGGATCTCCTCGTACACCTTCAGGTACCGCCCGGACAGGAAGGCGCCGCGGTCGATCACCATGTCGATCTCGTCGGCCCCGGCGGCCACCGCGTCCCGGACGTCCGCCAGCTTCACGTCGAGCGCGGCGCGCCCGGCGGGGAAGGCCGTCGCCACGGACGCCACCTTCACCCCGGAGCCGGCCAGCGCGGCGACGGCGGTGGGCACCATGTCGGGGTAGACGCAGAGGGCGGCCGTGCGCGGGGCCGGGCGGTCCGGTTCGGCGTCGGCCGGGTCGCCCGCGAGCCGGTGCGGGGTGTAGCGCAGCGGCTCGGGGTTGAGGGCCTTGGCGGCGAGGGCCCGGACCTTGCCGGGGGTGTCCGCGCCTTCCAGCGTCGTGAGGTCGATCATCGAGATGGCCAGGTCGATGGCGTACGCCTTGGCCGTGGTCTTGATCGAACGGGTTCCGAGGGACGCGGCACGCGCTTCGAGGCCGACGGCGTCGACGCCGGGCAGCCCGTGCAGGAAGCGGCGCAGCGCACTGTCGGACGCGGTCGCGTCGGCGAGGGGGGTACCGCCCTGCTCGAACGCAGCCGAGAGCTTGGGGGAGGGAGCTGTGGTGGGCATGGTCACCAGATGAGCATATCTACGCGCGTAGCGGCCTGTATAGGGGCCCCTCTTCTCCCGGCGGCCCCGTACCGCTCCGGCGCCCCGGGCGGCCGTCAGGCAGAATCGGGCGCATGACGAGCCCCACGCCGCCCGCCGAGCCGGTCTACGCCGACCGGACCTTCCGCTCGCCCGCCGGGATGGCGGGAGGCGTCCTGCTGCTCCTGCTCATCTGCTGGATCGGCGGCGACGCGCTGATCCGGGGGCACGGGCGGGTGCCGTGGCTGGCGCTCGCGGGCATCCTGACCTCGGTGCCGCTGGTCACCGCGTTCACGCTGCGGCCCGTGGTGTCCGCCAACGACGAGCGGATCCGGATCCGCAACCCGTTCCGCACGATCACCATGCCGTGGACCGCGGTGGCGGATCTGCGGGCCGGGTATTCGAGCGAACTGTTCACCGAGGGCGGCGCGAAGTACCAGCTGTGGGCGGTCCCGGTGTCGATGCGGCAGCGCAAGAAGGCGGCGCGCCGCCAGTCCCGGCGCTCGCTGGACGACCCGTACGACCGTACGTCCGTGACGGCCGACGTCCGCGACACCAGGAACCGGACCGCCACGGCCGACCAGACCATGGCCGATCTGCGCGAGCTGGCGGAGCGGGCGAAGGCGGGGGCGGGAAGCGCCGCGAAGACGGCGGGCGAGGGGACGGCGGAGCCGTCGGTGTCGGTGCGCTGGGCGTTCGAGGTGATCGTGCCGGCGGTGGTGGGCGCGGTGCTGCTGGTGGTCCTCCTCGCCATGGGCTGAGCGTCGGCCGTACCCGCCCCCGGAGCGCGCCTACCGGAAGCCGTCGTCCGGATCGGTGCCCGTGAGCTCGGCGCTGATCGCCCACAGGCGGGCGGCGACGGCCGGGTCGGTCATGTGGGAGGGGACGGGCTCGCACCGCGGTCTGCCGCGCAGCTTGAAGACCCGCGGCCCCCACAGCAGGCCGCCTCGCGCCTCCGGGTCGAGGGTGGCGCGGACGACGGGCCACGCTCCGGCGTCCTTGCCCTGGACCAGGAGGGCGGCGGGCAGGGCGCGCAGCCGTTCGCCCCGGGTCGCCGCGCCCGCCGGCGCCCGGGGCGGGGTGAGGGAGTCCAGCGCGCCGCCGGGGTGGGCCACCACACTGAGCACGGTGCTGCCGGCGGCCCGCAGACGACGGTCGAGCTCGAAGCCGAAGCACATCTGGGCCAGCTTCGACCGGCCGTAGGTGCGCTTGGGGCGGTAGTCCCGGGTCGACTGCGGATCGTCGAGGTCCAGTCGCTCGGAGCGTGCCGCGAAGCTTCCCACCGTCACGACGCGGCCGGCCGGCGCCGCGGACAGCAGGGGGGCCAGCCACCGGGTCAGCGCGAAGTGGCCGAGGTGGTTGGTGCCGAACATCAGCTCGTGGCCGTCCGCGGTCTCCCGGCGCGGCGGGTCGTCGAGGGCGACACCCGCGTTGAGGACCACCGCGTCGAGACGGTCGAGGTCCAGGGTGTCCACGGCGGACTTCAGGGACGGCAGGTCGGCCAGGTCGAGCCCGAGGCGGCGCAGTCGCGCGCCGGGGACGCGTGAGCGGACCGAGGCCATGGCGGCCTCGGCCTTCGCCCGGTCCCGGCTGCCGAGTACGACGACGGCGCCGGTGGCGGCGAGCTGTTCCGCGGTGAAGTAGCCGATCCCGGCGTTGCCCCCGGTGACCAGGAAGGTCCTGCCCTCGGCGGACGGCGGTCGGTGGACGTCCCACGGTTGGTGCCGGGGTGTGGTGGACATGGTGACGGGCTCCTCGCGTTCCGGGGCGGAGTGCTCGTGCGGAGCCTCCGGCGGAACCAAGGTCGCAGCCCTCGACGACAGGTCGTCGACAGGCCGCCGACAGATTCCCGACACCCCGACGCCGGTCCCGGCCGGTCCGTGCCGCCCGCCCCGTACCGCCCTGTCCCGTCGTCCGGTCGACCGTGTCGGGCGGGCTCAGTCCTCCGGGATCCGGGACCAGAAGTGGTCGATGATGTCCTCCAGGTAGCGTCGGCCGTCCTCGCCCGAGGCGGTGGTGCCGCTCGCCCGGCTGAGGGTGGCCGCCATGAGCGTCTGGTACTCCTGGTGCATGTCCCGCAGCGGGTCCTGGAGTTCGCGGCGGTCCACGGCGATGAGCCGGGCGATGGCCCGGATGTGCGCCTGCCAGCGGGTGGAGACGGCCTCGGTGAGGAGTTGGGCGAGCTCGCCCTCCAGGCCGGTGATGGCGATGAAGTCGCGCGGGGGCAGGGCGAGTGCGGTCGCGAGGGCGGCGGACTGCCTTTTACCGCCGGTCCATTGGCCCGTCTCCTCCATGCGGAGGTAGTCGTCGATGCCGACGCCGGTGGCGCGGGCGACATCCTCGGCGGCCAGCCCACGGGCGATGCGGTGCTCCCTCAGCGTGCGGGGAGCGCCCATGAGTTCGTTGGGGTTGCACCACAACGCACCGGCCAGCGCGGTGAGTTCACTCGCGTTGGGCAGTGCGGTGCCGCGCTCCCAGGCGGTGATGTGGTCGGGAGTGATGTAGGCCATGCCGTACGAGGCGCGCATGCCGTAGGCGACATGACCCGGAGCCATCCCGAGTTTCTCGCGCAGGATGCGGGCGGCTCGCGCGTTGAAGGGAAGCGGTGAGTGCACGGGGCCGAGGGTAAGGAGTCGACCGCGATCAACTCCATGCCCCATGTCGCCCGCATCCCGTTTTGCCTTGATAGGTCGTCGTCGATTTCAGAGGAACCGACAGGAGCGGTACGAGAAGGACAGGTAATCGATACCTCAAGGCAATCGGGATCATGCCCCCGGCACATAGGATCCGCTGCCTACGGGGTGTCCTGCCAGGGCTTACAGGGATCCCTTAGGCGTCGTATGTGCCGTCGCGCGCGGTTGATGCGCACTCCGGCGCCGCTGTCTTTTTTCCGTAACGCGGTTTCAGGAGAAGCAGTCATGTACAGCAGCGCGACCGGCGCGGCCGAAGAGCCGAGGCACAGATTCGACGAAGGGCCGCGACGCGGATCCGGGGGGCCGGTCGACCGGTTCTTCCGAATACGTGAACGCGGCTCCACTTTTGGTCGTGAGATACGCGGCGGATTCGCCACCTTCTTTACGATGGCATACATTCTCGTACTCAATCCCATTATTCTCGGGAGTACCGAGGACAAGTACGGCCATCAGCTGGACAACGTCCAACTGGTCACCTCCACGGCCCTGGTGGCCGCCGTGATGACCGTGATCATGGGTGTCGGCGGCAACCTTCCGCTCGCCCTCGCCGCGGGTCTGGGACTCAACGCCGTCACCGCCTTCCAGGTCGCCCCGATGATGGGGTGGGACGACGCGATGGGCATCATCGTGCTGGAAGGTCTGCTGATCACCGTGCTGGTGATGACCGGTCTGCGCGAGGCGATCATGCACGCCATCCCGCAGCCCCTCAAGCAGGCCATCAGCGTCGGCATCGGCCTGTTCATCGCCTTCATCGGCTGTGTCGACTCCGGCTTCGTCACCCGCGTCCCCGACGCCGCGAACAGCACCGTGCCCGTTCAGATCGGCACCGGCACCCTCACCGGCTGGCCGATGCTCATCTTCTGCGTCGGCGTGCTCCTGACGATCGTGCTCCTGGTCCGCAAGGTGCAGGGCGCCATCCTCATCAGCATGCTGGTGATGACCGTCGCCGCCGTCGTCATCAACAGCGTCGCCGACGTCAAGTCCTGGGGCCTGATCACCCCGTCGATGCCCGACAAGCCCTTCGCCGCACCCGACTTCGGGCTGCTGGGCGAGTTCGACCTGTTCGGCGCGTTCAGCCACGTCAGCGTGTTGACCGTCCTGCTGTTCGTCTTCACCCTGCTGCTGTCCGACTTCTTCGACACGATGGGCACCGTCGTCGGTGTCACCGCCGAGGCCCGGCTCCTCGACGAGCGCGGCCAGGTCCCCGGACTCGGCCGGGTCCTGCTGATCGACGGTGCGGCCGCCGTCGCCGGCGGCGCCGCCTCCTCGTCGTCCGCCACCGCGTACATCGAGTCCGCCGCGGGCGTCGGCGAAGGTGCGCGCACCGGGTTCGCCAACCTCGTCACCGGCGGTCTGTTCGGCCTCGCCCTCTTCGCCACCCCGCTGCTCACCATCGTGCCGCTCCAGGCGGCGGCCCCCGCCCTCGTCGCGGTCGGGTTCCTGATGATGACCCAGGTGAAGCACATCGAGTGGGACCGGTACGAGGTCGCGATCCCGGCCTTCCTGACCATCGCCGTCATGCCGTTCACCTACTCCATCAGCAACGGCATCGGCGCCGGCTTCCTCTCCTACGTGGTCATCAAGGCGTGCCTGGGCAAGGCCCGCGAGGTGCACTGGCTGCTCTGGGGCACCTCGGCGCTCTTCCTGGTCTACTTCGCCATCGACCCGATCGAGCAGCTGCTCGGCATGAAGTAGTCCGCACGGCCCCGACGACACCCGCCCCGGACCCGGCAGTGCCGGTGTCCGGGGCGGGGGCGTGCGCGAGGGGTCCGTCAGATCCCGGCGGCGGCCGCCAGATCGCGCTTGATGCCGTCGAGCAGCTCCGCCGCCCTCGTACGGGCCGCCGGCAGCTCCCCGGCCGAGGCGACCGGGACCACCACCTCCAGATAGCACTTGAGCTTCGGCTCGGTGCCGCTCGGGCGGACGATCACCCGGGCGCCGTCCAGCCGGTAGCGCAGGCCGTCGGTGGGCGGCAGCCGGTCCGAACCCCGGGTCAGGTCCTCGGCCGAGACCACGGGCAGACCCGCCAGCGCGGTCGGGGGCGTCCCGCGCAGCCGCCGCATGGCGTCCGAGATGACCGACAGGTCCTCCACCCGGACCGACAGCTGGTCGGTGGCGTGCAGCCCGTGGGTGAGCGCCAGGTCGTCCAGGAGGTCGAGCAGCGTACGGCCCCGCTCCTTCAGCACCGAGGCCAGTTCGGCGACGAGCAGCGCGGCCGTGATCCCGTCCTTGTCTCGGACGCCCTCGGGGTCGACGCAGTAGCCGAGCGCCTCCTCGTACCCGTACCGCAGACCGTCCACCCGGGCGATCCACTTGAAGCCGGTCAGCGTCTCCTCGTGGCCCAGTCCCGCCTTCTCGGCGATCCGGCCCAGCAGCGAGGACGAGACGATCGACTCGGCGAGGACCCCGGTCGCCCCCCGGTCCACCAGGTGCGCGGCGAGCAGCGCCCCGACCTCGTCGCCCCGGAGCATTCGCCAGCCCCCGTCGGCCGCCGGATCGGGCACCGCGACGGCGCACCGGTCGGCGTCCGGGTCGTTGGCGATAACGATGTCGGGCCCCGTACGGCGCGCGGTCGCGAAGGCGAGATCCATCGCGCCGGGCTCCTCCGGGTTGGGGAAGGCCACGGTGGGGAACGCCGGGTCGGGCTCGGCCTGCTCGGCGACGAGCGCCGGCGCCGGGAACCCGGCCCGCGCGAAGGCGGCGGTCAGCACCGACGTACCGACCCCGTGCATCGCCGTGTACACGACCCGGGCGGTACGCGGCGAACCGGCCGCGAGCACCGCGTCGGTACGGGCCAGATAGGCGTCCAGCACCTCCTCGCCCAGGACCTCCCAGCCGTCCTCGGGGCGGGCCACGCCGTCCAGCGGGCCGACCGCCGCGATCTCCGCGGCGATCTCGCCGTCCGCCGGGGGGACGATCTGCGAGCCGTCACCGAGGTAGACCTTGTAGCCGTTGTCCCTCGGCGGGTTGTGGCTGGCGGTCACCTCGACGCCCGCGACGGCGCCCAGGTGCCGGATGGCGTAGGCGAGGACCGGGGTGGGCAGCGGGCGGGGGAGCACGGCGGCCCGCAGCCCCGCGCCGGTCATCACGGCGGCGGTGTCCCGGGCGAAGTCGGCCGACTTGTAGCGCGCGTCGTAGCCGACGACGACGAGCCCGTCCCCCTGGCCCCGGGCCTTCAGGTAGGCGGCGAGCCCGGCGGCGGCGCGGATCACCACGGACCGGTTCATCCGCATCGGCCCGGCGCCCAGCTCGCCCCGGAGCCCGGCGGTGCCGAACTGGAGGGTGCCGGCGAACCGTGCGGCCAGCTCGTCGAGGTCCTCGGCCTCGACGAGCCGGGCCAGCTCCTCGCGGGTCTCGGGATCGGGGTCCTCCGCGAGCCACGTCCTGGCCCGGGAGATGAGGTCCTGCTGCACGGTGTCCGCCTTCCTGCGGGGTGCTACACGGTGGGATGGGCCGGCGGGCCCCGTACGCGTCAGATGCGGTCGAGCACCCGGGCCAGCAGCGAGCCCATCCGGGTGGCCGAGTCGCGCCCCGCCTGGAGCACCTCCTCGTGGTTGAGCGGCTCGCCGCTCAGCCCCGCCGCGAGGTTGGTGACCAGCGAGATGCCCAGCACCTCGGCACCGGCCTCGCGGGCGGCGATGGCCTCCAGGACGGTGGACATGCCGACCAGGTCCCCGCCCATCACCCGGACCATGTTGATCTCGGCGGGCGTCTCGTAGTGCGGGCCGGTGAACTGCACGTAGACCCCCTCTTCGAGGGTGTCGTCGATCTCCTGGCACAGCGCGCGCAGCCGGGGCGAGTACAGGTCGGTGAGGTCGACGAAGTTGGCGCCGACGATCGGGGAGGACGCCGTCAGGTTGATGTGGTCGCTGATGAGCACCGGCTGACCGGGGCGCATGCCCTCGCGCAGACCGCCGCAGCCGTTGGTCAGGACGACCGTCCGGCACCCGGCCGCCACGGCGGTACGGACCCCGTGCGCCACCGCGGCGACCCCCCGGCCCTCGTAGAAGTGCGTACGGCCGAGGAAGACCAGCACGCGCTTCTCCCCGATCCGGTACGAACGGATCGTGCCGCCGTGCCCCTGGACGGCGGGGGCCGGGAAGCCGGGCAGCTCGGTCACCGGGAACTCGGCCTCCGGGGTGCCGAGCGCATCGCCCGCGGGCGCCCAGCCGGAACCCATCACGAGCGCGACGTCGTGGGTCTCGGCGCCGGTCAGCTCGCGCAGGCGGGCGGCGGCGTCGTCGGCGGCGGCGTACGGGTCGCCCTGGATCTGGTCCGGAATAACTGATGCGTTCACGCCGACGAGGGTAGCCGGTGATTCCCTACGCGCGTAGATGCCCTGGTACGGACTATCGCCACGACTGCTGGTGCGTTCCTACAAAAGTGCGGGCCGGGCGGTCAGCAGGGGCGCTTGCGCAGCTCCATCACGTAGTCGTGCGGCGCGCCCGCGGACTCCGCCGCGTCGGCGATCTCGCCCAGGTAGCGGGCGGACGGCAGGCCGCCCTCGTACCCGTTCAGCACATAGATCCAGGCCGGCTCCTCGCCGTCCAGGGTGTGCACCCGGATCCGCATCCGGCGGTAGACGTCGAGGCCGACGCCCTCCCACCGGTCCATGGAGTCCTCGTCCATCGCCGCCAGGTCGTACAGCGCGACGAACACCTGGGAGCGCGGTGCCTCCACGACCGTGGCGAGCGCGCCCTCCCAGCCCATCTGCTCCCCGCCGAAGGTCAGCCGCCAGCCGTTGAGCCAGCCGGTGCCGCGCAGCGGGGAATGCGGTGCGCGGCGCGTCATCAGCCGCGCGTCGAGGTTGCCGGCGTACGCGGCGTAGAGCGACATGGGTCCGAGGGTACGGGAGGGGACGGGGGGAACGGCGATTCCGCCGGGAAGACCACCCCGGGGATTGTCCTCCGCGCTCCGGACCGGCCCCGGTGCACGGATGGAGGGCCCCGGGGCGAAGCACCTTGGCGCGTGCGGGACAATGAAGTACGTACTGCATTCCCCGGGGGCGCTCCCCGGACCCCCGGCCGGGGCAGCAGACGGCCGCGGGATGACACACGCGAGGCGGACTTTTCGTGACCCGGATCGTGATCATCGGCGGCGGACCCGGCGGCTACGAGGCGGCGCTGGTGGGCGCCCAGCTCGGCGCGGAGGTGACCGTCGTCGACTGCGACGGCCTCGGCGGCGCGTCCGTGCTCACCGACTGCGTGCCCTCGAAGACCCTGATCGCGACGGCGGAGGTGATGACCACCTTCGACTCCTCCTACGAGGAGCTGGGCATCATCGTCGCCGACGACACCCCGCCCACGGAGAAGGCCGCCCGTGTGGTCGGCGTCGACCTCGGCAAGGTCAACCGGCGGGTGAAGCGCCTGGCGCTCGCCCAGTCCCACGACATCACCGCCTCCGTCACCCGGGCCGGCGCCCGGGTGATGCGCGGCCGGGGCCGGCTGGAGGGCCTCCAGGCCGCCGACGGTTCCCGCACGGTCGTCGTGACCGCCGCCGACGGCACGGAGGAGCGGCTCACCGCCGACGCCGTGCTGATCGCGACCGGCGGCCACCCCCGGGAGATCCCGGACGCCCTGCCGGACGGCGAGCGCATCCTGAACTGGACCCAGGTCTACGACCTCGACGAGCTGCCCGAGGAGCTCATCGTCGTCGGATCGGGTGTCACCGGCGCCGAGTTCGCCGGCGCCTACCAGGCGCTCGGCTCGCGCGTCACGCTGGTCTCCTCCCGCGACCGGGTGCTGCCCGGTGAGGACCCGGACGCCGCCGCCGTGCTGGAGGACGTCTTCCGCCGTCGCGGCATGAACGTGATGGCCCGCTCCCGCGCCCAGGCCGCCAAGCGCGTCGGCGACCGGGTCGAGGTCACCCTCGCCGACGGCCGGGTGATCACCGGCTCGCACTGCCTCATGGCGGTCGGCGCGATCCCCAACAGCGCGGGCATGGGCCTGGAGGAGGCCGGGGTCCGGCTCAAGGAGTCCGGCCACATCTGGACCGACAAGGTCTCCCGCACCAGCGCGCCCGGCGTCTACGCGGCCGGTGACGTCACCGGGATCTTCGCCCTCGCCTCGGTCGCCGCCATGCAGGGCCGGATCGCGATGTACCACTTCCTCGGCGACGCGGTGGCCCCGCTCAACCTGAAGACGGTCTCCTCGAACGTCTTCACCGACCCCGAGATCGCCACCGTCGGCTACACCCAGGCCGACGTCGACGCGGGGAAGATCGACGCCCGCGTCGTCAAGCTCCCGCTGCTGCGCAACCCGCGCGCCAAGATGCAGGGCATCCGGGACGGCTTCGTCAAGATCTTCTGCCGCCCCGGCACCGGCATCGTGGTCGGCGGCTGTGTCGTGGCACCCCGCGCGAGTGAACTCATCCACCCCATCTCGATCGCGGTCGACAACAATCTGACGGTGGAACAGATCGCGAACGCCTTCACCGTGTACCCGTCCCTGTCGGGTTCGATCGCGGAAGTGGCACGGCAGTTGCACACCCGTAAGCAGACGGGCGAGGCGTAGGGCGCACCGCTCGACGACCGGGAGGCCGCCGGGGAAGCCGCTGCTCATGGGCGGCTTCCCCGGCGGCCTCCCGGCGGTTCCGGGGCGCCCGGATGACCGTGTTCGACCGGTGCGGAACAACAACAGGGCCGCATATACCACTCGGTGACCTGTCGCATGCACAACTTCCGTTATTCGGTGCAAAGTGCTGAAAAGACTGGGGCAGTCACGTTACTGTCAGTTCCGTGTTCGCTGCAGAACGTCGTCAGTTGATCCTCGAAATGGTGCGCGCCAACGGGGCGGTATCGCTCCGTGAGCTCGCCCGCGTCGTCCAGACCTCCGAAGTGACCGTACGGCGGGACGTGCGGGCGCTGGAGGCAGAAGGACTCCTCGACCGCCGTCATGGCGGTGCGGTACTTCCGGGCGGTTTCACGCGGGAGTCCGGCATCCCGCAGAAATCCCATCTCGCCACCGCGGAGAAGACTGCCATCGCGGATCTGGCGGCCGGACTCGTCGAGGAGGGCGAGGCCATCGTCGTCGGCGCGGGGACGACCACGCAGGAGCTGGCCCGCCGGCTCGCGCGGGTCCCCGGGCTGACCGTCGTCACCAACTCCCTGCTGGTCGCCCAGGCCCTGGCCCATGCCAACCGGGTGGAGGTCGTGATGACCGGCGGCACGCTCCGCGGGTCCAACTACGCCCTGGTGGGCAGCGGCGCCGAGCAGTCCCTCCAGGGGCTGCGGGTCGCGCGCGCCTTCCTCTCCGGCAGCGGGCTCACCGCCGAGCGCGGCCTGTCCACGTCCAACATGCTCTCCGCGAGTGTGGACCGGGCGCTGGTGCAGGCCGCCGCGGAGGTGGTGGTGCTCGCCGACCACACCAAGCTCGGCTCCGACACCATGTTCCAGACGGTGCCGACGGACCTCGTCACCCGCCTGGTGACGGACGAGCCCCCCGGCCACGACGACCGGGCCGCCACCGAGCTCCAGGCCCTGGCGGACCAGGGGGTGCAGATCGCGGTGGCCGGCGCGGCGGGCGGCCCCGGCGCGACGGAGCCCCCCGCGCACGGCCGGCCGGGGAGGCGGGAGATGCCGCTGCCCGGTCAGCGCCGTACGGCGCACAGCGGCCCCGGCGGCCAGGGCCCTCAGCAGCTGCGGGGCCCGTCCGGGCTGGGCGACGGCCAGGGGGAGCGGTCCAGGGTGGCGGACCTGCGGCGCCGGTAGGGCGGCGGGGCGCGACAGCACGGCCCGTGCCGGTCGCGTCCCGTCGGGGGAATCTCCCAATCGTCCACCCCGCCCCGGAGCCCTGCGCTATACGTGGGGCGTGACTGTGCCACAAGACCTGAACGAAGTACGTGACGAGCTGCGCACCGTTCTCGACCAGTGCGTGGAGTGGCTGCGCGCCGCGGCGGACGCCCCGGAGACGCCGGCCGGATGGCCGGAGGAGACCCGCGAGGACGCGCGCACGATGACCCGGCTGAGGACGCGCGCGGCCTCGACCCTCATCAACGTGGCGCTGCTGGGGTCCTTCTCGTCCGGCAAGAGCTTCCTGCTGAGCGGCCTGCAGGGTGGGCTCGAACTGGTCGAGGTGCCGACCGCCGACGGCCGGACGGCGGACAAGTTCGTCGGCCTGCTGCCGTCGTCCCCGGTGCCCACCACCGCGTGTCCCGCCAGTGTGGTCCCGGTGGACGGCCAGTCCGGCGTCGACGCCTCGGGCACCGGCTATCTGCGGGTGCGCTTCACCGACTCCGGCGAGGAGTGGGAGGACGTCGGCAACTCCCCGGCCCCCTCCGTGGTCGCGGCGTACGCGATGCAGGACGGGAACATGACCGACCGGCTCCGCCCGCACCGCGGCCGCGAGGTGGCCGAGCTGGAGATCATGCTGGACAGCGCCAGGCTCCCGGCGAAACTCCACGACCTGCCCGGCTACGGCTCCCCGAACCCGGTCCACGACATGATCGTCCGGACCGCGATGGCCGACGCGGACTGCTTCATGTACGTGTCCCACGCGAGCCGCACCCTCTCGGAGCGCGATCTCGACCTGATCCGCTTCCTGTACGACCACTACCTGCTCTCGGGGAAACGGGTGGTGTGGGTGGTCACCGCCATCGACGCGGCGTCCCATCTCGATCTCCGGGACATCCCGGAGTGGAAGGCGACGATCACCCGCAACAACACTTATCTGAGGGAGAACTTCACGCTGCCGACCGGGCAGCCGGACCTCGGGTTCATCGGCGAGGGCTTCCTGCCCGTCTCCCCGGCCCTGGAGGCACGCGCGGCCAAGCTCGACGCGGAGGGAGCGCGGGAGGCGGCGCAGCGGCAGCGCGCCGAGAGCCGCATGGAGACCCTGCGCCAAGCGATCGAGGACCTGATCAGTACCGGTACCGGCGTCCGCCACATCGCCGCGGTGGCGCGGGAGGCCCGGATCCTGGTGGCCCCGCGCCATCAGGCGCTCGACCGGCGGCTGCGCGAGGAACGCCTGGAGATCGACGAGCTCAAGGAGCTGCTCAGGAGCGAGGAGCGGCGGATGGAACTCCTCGACACCGCGGTGCCGCGCATGCGCGAGGAGCTGGAGCGCAGGCTCCGCAACCGCATCGCGCGGGCCGTCCGCCCCTTCACCCGCCTGCCCGCCCACCTCCACGCCGAGCTGGACGACGTCATCCGGGCCACGGACCTCACCAAGCCCACCCGGGCGAACCAGGTCCAGGTGCAGAAGGCGCAGGTGCTCCACACCTGGATCGAGGGGCCCGGCGGCCCGGCGACGCTGTGGACCGAGGAGTTCGAGGGCTTCAAGAAGGACCTGGTCCAGGCGGTGGAGCGGGTCTTCGGCGACAGGGACCTCGCGGGACGGCTTCCGGACTTCGCGCTCGACGTGAACAGCCTCCTGGAACCTCCCCGGCAGGGCGGGCGGGCGGCCACCCGCCACGACGTGGTGCAGCGGGCCGCCGCGCTGGTCGGCATCGTCACCCCGGTCGCGGCCGGCGGAGGGTGGCTCTACGGTCTGGCCACGGCCGGGACGCTCTTCCCGCCCGCCGGATTCGTCGCCGGCATCGCCGCCATCGTCTTCCTCGGCGTCCAGCGCCGGAAGGGGCGGACCAGCTCCCTACAGGTGCTCCAGGACGAGTGGATCGACGCGATGGAGGGCGAAGTCGCTTCGATCGAGGAGCAGTTCACGCTCGCGACGGGGGTCAGGGGAGCCGATCTCATCGACTACCTGATGGACAATCTGGTGCAGTACCGGGAGCAGCTCGAACAGTCCCGGGACCGGATCGGCGAGCGCATCATGAACCCCGAGAACCAGGTCCGGCAGGGCCTCGTCGACCAGTTGGAACCGCTGTGCGTCGAAGCGGCCGGGCTCGTCGGGGCGCTCCAGGCGCTGGAGGCGCCCTGACGGGGCGGCCGTCGACCGGGGGCGGGCGGGGTTGGTCAGCAGCCCGCCTCCGGGCTCGCCCCCTTCAGCCCCTGCACGGTCAGGGTGAGCAGGCGGTCCGCCAGCCCGGGGTCGTCCGGTGCCTCCTCGGCGGCCAGCGCGATCGCGTTGGTCAGCCGCATCAGGTCGTCGATCGACACATCGGGCCGCACCGCCCCGGTCTCCTGCGCCCGGGCGAGCAGGGCCGCACCCGCCGCGCGCATCGGCACATTGCACTGCGACAGGGCCGAAGTCTCGTCCCGGGAGGCCGACATGAGCGCCTGGGCCAGTCCCCGGTAGGTGCCCGCGTGCGTGATGATCGCGCCCAGCCACTCCATCAGGGCGTGGCACGGCCTCGGCGCCTCCACCAGTTCCTGGGAGCGGGCGAGCAGGGACGCCAGGGCGTCCTGGAACACCGCGCTCATCAACGCGTGCCGGTTGGGGAAGTGCCGGTACAGCGTGCCGATGCCCACCTCCGCGCGGCGGGCGATGTCCTCCAGGGAGGCATCGGTGCCGTGCTCCGCGAAGGCGGCACGGGCCTCGGCCAGCAGCCGGTCGTAGTTCCGCCGCGCGTCGGCACGCATGGGGCGGGGTGGCGGTGTCCATGTCGCGGTGGTCGCCATGCGGGTGCTTCTCCCATCGTTCGCCTGTGATCCAGGATGCCATCACGCCCGGACCGGTGGCGGGCAGCCCGTAAGGGGTGGGGAGGCACGGCGCGCCGCGCGCACGCGTACGGAGAAGGAAAGCCCGGGGCCCCTGCCGGTGGTCGTACGGACCGGCAGGGGCCCCGGGGCGGAACGGACGGGTCGGACCCGGTCAGTCCTTGATCTCGCAGATGACGGCGCCGGAGGAGACCGAACCGCCGACCGCGGCGGCGAGGCCCTTGACGGTGCCGGAGCGGTGCGCGTTCAGCGGCTGCTCCATCTTCATGGCCTCCAGGACGACGATCAGGTCGCCCTCCTGGACCTCCTGGCCCTCCTCGACCGCGACCTTCACGATCGTGCCCTGCATCGGGGAGGCGAGGGTGTCGCCGGAGGCGGCCGCGGCGCTCTTGCGCGCGGCGCGGCGCTTCGGCTTGGCACCCGCGGCGAGGCCGGTGCGGGCCAGGGACATGCCGAGGGAGGAGGGGAGGGAGACCTCCAGGCGCTTGCCGCCGACCTCGACGACGACGGTCTCGCGGCCGGTCTCCTCGTCGGTCTCGGCGTCGGCGGTGGCGGTGAAGGGCTTGATCTCGTTGACGAACTCGGTCTCGATCCAGCGGGTGTGGACCTGGAACGGGTCGCTGGTGAAGGCCGGGTCGGCGACGACGGCGCGGTGGAACGGGATGGCGGTGGCCATGCCCTCGACGTTGAACTCGGCCAGGGCGCGGGCGGCACGCTGGAGGGCCTGCTCGCGGGTCGCTCCGGTCACGATCAGCTTGGCGAGGAGCGAGTCCCAGGCCGGGCCGATCACGGAACCGGACTCCACGCCCGCGTCGAGGCGGACACCGGGGCCGGTCGGCGGGGCGAAGACGGTGACGGTGCCGGGGGCCGGCAGGAAGTTGCGGCCCGGGTCCTCGCCGTTGATCCGGAACTCGAAGGAGTGCCCGCGCAGGGCCGGGTCGTCGTAGCCCAGGGCCTCGCCGTCGGCGATCCGGAACATCTCGCGGACCAGGTCGATGCCGGAGACCTCCTCCGTGACCGGGTGCTCGACCTGGAGGCGGGTGTTGACCTCCAGGAAGGAGATCGTGCCGTCCTGCCCGACCAGGAACTCCACCGTGCCGGCGCCGACGTAGCCGGCCTCCTTGAGGATGGCCTTGGACGCCGCGTACAGCTCCGCGTTCTGCTCGTCGCTCAGGAACGGGGCCGGGGCCTCCTCGACGAGCTTCTGGTGGCGGCGCTGGAGCGAGCAGTCACGGGTGGAGACGACGACCACGTTGCCGTGGGTGTCGGCCAGGCACTGCGTCTCGACGTGGCGCGGCCGGTCCAGGTAGCGCTCGACGAAGCACTCGCCCCGCCCGAACGCCGCGACGGCCTCGCGCACCGCGGAGTCGTACAGCTCCGGGATCTCCTCCAGCGTGCGGGCGACCTTCAGCCCGCGCCCGCCGCCGCCGAACGCGGCCTTGATCGCGATCGGCAGCCCGTGCTGCTCGGCGAAGGCGACGACCTCCTCGGAACCCGACACCGGGTCCGGCGTACCGGCCACCAGCGGGGCACCGGCGCGCTGCGCGATGTGCCGGGCCGCGACCTTGTCGCCCAGGTCCCGGATGGCGTGCGGCGGCGGGCCGATCCAGGTCAGCCCCGCGTCCAGCACCGCCTGCGCGAATTCCGCGTTCTCCGACAGGAAGCCGTAGCCCGGGTGGATCGCGTCCGCGCCGGAGTCCTTGGCCGCCTGCAGCACCTTGGCCATGTCCAGGTAGCTGGCCGCCGGGGTGTCACCGCCCAGAGCGAATGCCTCGTCGGCCGCACGCACATGCAGAGCGTCCCGGTCCGGGTCCGCGTAGACGGCCACGCTCCCGATCCCGGCGTCCCGGCACGCCCGAGCAACACGGACAGCAATTTCGCCACGGTTGGCGATGAGCACCTTGCGCACGATGGCTCCCTCCTTGAAACAAGCTGAGTTTAGGGACTACCGACACGGCCCTACGACCCGTCCCCACTGGTGAGCTTGCCCACACGGAGCGTGATTCGAGGCTTGCTCAGGTCGAAAAATCCCTTGTGGCACCACGGTACGCCGGGATTCATGACCGCACAGTAGCCACAAGGTGTGGTCCAGGTCTCTGTTCATGCGACCTGCGACTCTCCGCATTTCTTTGTGGAGTCTCCACTAATGGCCGAGTGATTCTTTGCCCGTCGCCCGAGAGTGGCGCACGGGGCGGACGGGGCGCACCCGGACCTGGGGTGCGCCGGGTGGCCGCACGGAAGTAGCGAACGCCAAACTCTTGTACGAAGCATTACCCGTTAGTAGGGTCCGCGCTGTCGCACGTACTGCAGGTAACAGAGGGGTGGGCGTCGTGGTGCGCAGACCGGTGGCGGTCGTGGCCGCGCTCGTGCTGTTCGCGGAAGCCGTGGGTGTGGTGCTGATCAACAGCATTCTGGCGACCGTCGTCGAGAACCAGGACATGTCGCTGGCCGGGGCGGATCCCGCCGTCATGTCCCGGTCCACCTGGGTGCTGGGTGGTGCCGCCGGCTGCTACCTGCTGCTGTGCGGGGTGTTCCTGCTGCTGGCCGGGGTCCGCGACCGGGCCCCGGGCCGGTTCGCCCGGATCGTCCTGATCCTCTGCGCCGTGGTGCACGGGGTGCTGGGCGCGCTGACGGTCGGGCTGGTCGGCTGGGCCGCGTTCGCCTCGATGATGGTGGTGCTGGGGCTGATCGTGCTGACGCTGGTGGCCTACGGGACCGGCGCCGCCGACACACCCACCTCCGACACACCCACCTCCGGCACGCCCGCCGACGCCGCCGGAACGGACGCCCCGGCGACGGCCTGAGGCCGGGGCCGGGGCCTCGCGGGGCGCGGCTCAGGCGGTCCAGAGCTCGGTGACGGAGATGCCCAGCTCGCCCAGGAGGCGGCGGAGCAGTGGCAGCGAGAGCCCGATGACGTTGCCGTGGTCGCCCTCGATGGCCTCGACGAACGGGGCGGAGCGGCCGTCCAGGGTGAAGGCGCCCGCCACATGGAGCGGCTCGCCGGTGGCCACGTAGGCGGCGATCTCGGCGTCGGTGGGTTCACCGAAGCGGACGGTGGTGGAGGCGGTCGCGGAGACGGTGCGCCCGGTCGCGGTGTCGGTCACGCAGTGGCCGGTGCGCAGCACCCCGGCCCGGCCGCGCATCGACTTCCAGCGGGCGGTGGCCTCCTCGGCGTCGGCCGGCTTGCCGAGCGCCTCGCCGTCCAGTTCGAGCACCGAGTCGCAGCCCACGACCAGGGCGCCGGCCGCTTCCGGGCGGCCCGCCACCGCGGCGGCCTTGGCCTCGGCGAGGACCAGCGCCAGCGCGGCCGGGTCCGCGGCGCTCAGCGCGTCCTCGTCCACCCCGCTCACGATCACCTCGGGCGCGAAACCCGCCTGCCGCAGCAGGCCGAGACGGGCGGGGGAGGCGGAAGCGAGCACGAGACGGCGCTGATCAGTCATACGCGCCATCGTAGAAGAGCCCGCCGGGCCGGCAGGGCCGGGCGGGGGCGCCGGGCGCTCAGCGGAGTCCGGCCACGAACATGCCGATCACCATCGCGAGCGCGAGCAGCAGCCCCGCGCGACGCATCATGTCCTGGGCGTCGCGCAGTTCCTTGGGGGGCTTGTTCTCGGGGTCGGACCACAGCATGGAAACGATCCTGCCCGCCCCCGCCGCGGGTACGCCTGAGTACGGGTACTCAGGCGTACCGACGCTTCGTCCTATCCGGGCCAGTACGTCCGGGCCCAGGCCCGCGGCCCCGGCAGGTGCCGGGTGGACCGGGCGATGCGCCCCGGGTCGGACCACTGGCCGGGCAGCGCCGGCCCGGCGCCCGGCGCGGCGGTGTCGGACGCGGCGGCCGACGCCGCCCGCGCCCGCACCACCGCCAGCGCGGCGGCCAGCTCCTCGGGGGTCGGGTTGCCCCGTACGACCTTGATCATGGCCAGGACCCTTTCTAGAGGGGGATGTTGCCGTGCTTCTTCGGAGGCAGCGACTCCCGCTTGGTACGCAGCTGGCGCAGCCCCTTCACGACGTGCGCGCGGGTGTCGGACGGCATGATCACCGCGTCGACGTAGCCGCGCTCGGCCGCCACGTACGGGTTGAGCAGGGCGTCCTCGTAGTCGGCGATCAGCTCCGCGCGGGTGGCGTCGGCCTCGGCGGGGTCCGTGACGGCGGCGAGGGTGCGCCGGTGCAGGATGTTCACCGCGCCCTGCGCGCCCATCACGGCGACCTGCGCGGTCGGCCAGGCGAGGTTGATGTCGGCCCCCAGGTGCTTGGAGCCCATGACGTCGTACGCGCCGCCGAACGCCTTGCGGGTGATCACCGTGATCAGCGGGACGGTCGCCTCGGCGTAGGCGTAGATCAGCTTGGCGCCGCGCCGGATGATGCCGCCGTACTCCTGGTCGACGCCGGGCAGGAAGCCGGGGACGTCGACGAAGGTCAGCACGGGCACGTTGAAGGCGTCGCAGGTGCGGACGAAGCGGGCGGCCTTCTCGCTCGCGTTGATGTCCAGGCAGCCGGCGAACTGCATCGGCTGGTTGGCGACGATGCCGACCGGGTAGCCCTCGACGCGCCCGAAGCCGGTGATGATGTTCGGCGCGAACAGGGCCTGCGTCTCCAGGAACTCGCCGTCGTCCAGCACGTGCTCGATGGCGGTGTGCATGTCGTACGGCTGGTTGGCCGAGTCCGGGATGAGGGTGTCGAGCTCGCGGTCCTCGTCCGTGGTGGCGAGGTCCGCCGTCTCGGGGAAGGCGGGCGCCTCGGACAGGTTGTTCGACGGCAGGTACGACAGCAGCGACTTGACGTACTCGATGGCGTCCTTCTCGTCGCCCGCCATGTGGTGCGCCACCCCGGAGGTGGTGTTGTGGGTGCGGGCGCCGCCCAGCTCCTCGAAGCCGACGTCCTCGCCGGTGACCGTCTTGATGACGTCGGGGCCGGTGATGAACATGTGCGAGGTCTGGTCGACCATGACGGTGAAGTCGGTGATCGCGGGGGAGTAGACCGCCCCGCCCGCGCAGGGGCCGACGATCAGCGAGATCTGCGGGACGACACCGGAGGCGTGGACGTTGCGGCGGAAGATCTCGGCGAACAGGCCGAGCGCGGCGACACCTTCCTGGATGCGCGCGCCGCCTCCGTCGTTGATGCCGATGACCGGGCAGCCGGTCTTCAGCGCGAAGTCCATCACCTTGACGATTTTCTCACCGTAGACCTCGCCGAGCGAGCCGCCGAAGATGGTGAAGTCCTGCGAGTAGACGCAGACCGGGCGGCCGTCGACGGTGCCGTAGCCGGTGACGACACCGTCGCCGTACGGGCGGTTCTTCTCGATGCCGAAGTTGGTGGAGCGGTGCCGGGCGAATTCGTCGAGCTCCACGAAGGAACCCTCGTCCAGCAGCAGGTCGACCCGTTCCCGCGCGGTCAACTTGCCCTTGGCGTGCTGCTTCTCCACCGCGCGCGCGGACCCGGCGTGCGTCGCCTCGTCGATACGGCGCCGCAGGTCCGCGATCTTGCCCGCGGTGGTGTGGATGTCGGTCTCTTCCGGCTCGGACATCGGGTGACGGCTCCCTGCCTGGTCACGGGGGACGGCTGCGCTGCTGATCGGATGGCGGACACCCGTCGGTCAGCCGCTGAACACCTACTGATCCGTAGCGTATCGGCGCGGATACGGTTCGGCAGTGCGTCGTTTGCCACACCTAGTCTGGCTTGCATGACACCTTCGGATACGCCACGCAGCCGCTGGTCCGACCTGGACCGGCCGCCCCTCAACGTCCCCGCGCTGCGCCGCGGGCTGCTGGTGCCGGGCGGCCTGTGGACCGCGCTCGACGTGGTGGAGAGCACCGGCTCCACCAACTCCGACCTGGCCCGCCGGGCGGCCGGGGGGCTCGCCGAGGGCGCCGTGCTGGTCGCCGAGGAGCAGACGGCGGGGCGGGGACGGCTCGATCGCACCTGGACGGCTCCGGCCCGTTCGGGCCTGTTCTGCTCCGTCTATCTGGAGCCGGCCGACGTCCCCGCCGAGCGGTGGGGATGGCTGCCGCTGCTGACCGGGGTCGCGGTGGCGACCGGGCTGGCCCGGGCGGCGGGCGTCGACACGGCGCTGAAGTGGCCCAACGACCTGCTCGTCACCGTGGACGGGGTGGAGCGCAAGGCGGGCGGCATCCTGGCCGAGCGCGCCGGGAACGGGGTCGTCGTCGGCATGGGCCTCAACGTCTCCCTGCGCGCCGAGGAACTGCCCGCCCCCACCGCCGCCTCGCTGGCCCTGGCCGGGGCCGTCTCCACCGACCGCGAGACGCTGCTGCGCGGCGTGCTGCGCTCGCTGGAGCACTGGTACGGCCAGTGGCGCGCGGCCGGCGGGGACGCGCCGGAGAGCGGTCTCCAGGAGGCGTACGCGGCGGGCTGCGCGACCCTCGGCCGGACGGTGCGGGCCCAGTTGCCCGGGGACCGCACGCTCGTCGGCGAGGCCGTGGCGGTCGACGGCGACGGGCGGCTCGTGGTGGCCGCCGAGGACGGCTCGCGGGAGACGGTGTCGGCCGGGGACATCGTCCACCTGCGGGGGGTGGCGGGCGGCCTGGTCTGAGACGGCCATGGGGGCGTCCGGGGGCACCCGGGGACGCCCCTGGGGGTGAATCCGGGCCCGGCCGGAGACCCGTCACCGGCCGGAACCCCCTGTCCCGGGGGCCGCCCGGGAACATTCCGGGACGCCGCTCGGGCGTGAGCCACGGCACACCTGCCGTATCGTTGACTCGATCCACCGACGGACAGATCGGCAGGGCAGTGCGCAGGGAACGGGCAGGAGGCGGCTGGTGACCGTCGACGACACGACCTCCGGTGCGGGCTCACAGCCCCCGTCGGAACCCTCGGTCCACCCGACACCGCATCACGAGGTCGACCATACGGCGGAGCCGACCGACGACCCCCTCGCGATCCGGCTGGAGCAGCTGATCCTGGGCGCCGACCGTCGCTACACCCCGTTCCAGGCGGCCCGGACCGCCGGGGTCTCGATGGACCTGGCCTCCCGGTTCTGGCGGGCCATGGGCTTCGCCGACATCGGCCAGGCCAAGGCGCTCACCGAGGCGGACGTGCTGGCGCTGCGCCGGCTCGCCGGTCTCGTCGAGGCGGGGCTGCTCAGCGAGCCGATGGCGATCCAGGTGGCCCGGTCCACCGGGCAGACCACCGCCCGGCTGGCGGAGTGGCAGATCGACTCCTTCCTGGAGGGGCTGACCGAGCCGCCCGAGCCCGGGATGACCCGGACCGAGGTCACGTACCCGCTGGTCGAGCTGTTGCTGCCGGAGCTCCAGGAGTTCCTGGTCTACGTGTGGCGGCGCCAGCTGGCCGCCGCCACCGGGCGGGTCGTGCAGGCCGCCGACGACGAGGAGATGGTCGACCGCCGGCTGGCCGTCGGCTTCGCCGACCTCGTCGGGTTCACCCGGCTGACCCGGCGGCTGGAGGAGGAGGAGCTCGGCGAGCTGGTCGAGGCCTTCGAGACCACCGCGGCCGACCTGGTGGCCGCGCACGGCGGCCGCCTCATCAAGACCCTCGGCGACGAGGTCCTCTTCGCCGCCGACGACGCGGGCACCGCCGCCGAGATCGCGCTGCGCCTGATCGAGGCGATGACCCAGGACGAGACGATGCCCGCCCTCCGCGTGGGCATCGCCTTCGGCACCGTCACCACCCGGATGGGCGATGTCTTCGGTACGACGGTGAACCTCGCGAGCCGGCTGACGTCGATAGCGCCGAAGGACGCCGTGCTGGTGGACGGCGCCTTCGCCGAGGAGCTGACCCGCACCGGCGAGGCCCCGGCCTCGGAGGTGGCGGCGGCGGAGCAGGCCGCGGTGGCCGAGAAGGAGCGCCGCGAGGGCGGCGAGCCGGCCGCCGTGCCGACGTACCGCTACGGGCTCCAGCCGATGTGGCAGCGACCGGTGCGCGGGCTCGGCGTGGTGGAGCCCTGGCTGCTGGCGCGGCGGACGACCGGTTCCTGAGCCCGGTGGGCCCCGCCGCGGGGCACTTGTCGGGGACGCGCCATAGGATCCCTCCGGTAACGCTCGTTAACCGGAGGGGTTGAGGTCATGGCCGTCACGTCCGAGCAGCGGTTCGGGGAGTTCGTCGTCGTACGGGTCCACGAGGGGCAGGAGCACGTCGCCGAGCTGGTGCTCGACCGCCCGAAGGCGATGAACGCCGTGTCCACGGACATGGCCCGTTCGATCGCCGCCGCCTGCGACGCGCTCGCCGCCGACCCCGGTGTACGCGTCACCGTCCTCACCTCCAGCCATGAGCGGGCCTTCTGCGTGGGCGCGGACCTGAAGGAGCGGAACTCCTTCACCGACGCCGAGCTGGTGCGCCAGCGCCCCACCGCGCGGGCGGCGTACACCGGGGTGCTCGAACTGCCGATGCCGACCATTGCCGCCGTGCACGGCTTCGCGCTCGGCGGCGGCTTCGAGCTGGCGCTCTCCTGCGACCTGATCGTCGCCGACCGCACCGCCGTGGTCGGGCTGCCCGAGGTGTCGGTCGGGGTCATCCCGGGCGGCGGCGGCACGCAGCTGCTGCCCCGGCGGGTCGGCGCGGCGCGCGCCGCCGAGCTGGTCTTCACGGCCCGGCGGCTGGAGGGGGCCGAGGCGCACGGCCTCGGGCTGGTCGACGAGCTGGTGGAGGCCGGGCGGGACCGGACGGCCGCGCTGGAGCTGGCCGGGCGGATCGCCGCCAACTCCCCGGTGGGGCTGCGGGCGGCCAAGCGGGCGCTGCGGCTGGGCCAGGGCCTCGATCTGCGGGCCGGGCTCGAAGTGGAGGACGCCGCCTGGCGGTCGGTGGCCTTCTCCGGCGACCGGGCCGAGGGGGTCGCCGCGTTCAACGAGAAGCGGAAGCCGAACTGGCCCGGGGAGTGAGGCGGCGGCCCCTTCGGTGTCGCGCTGCGTGACCGTACGGGCGGCGGGATCACGGAGCGTGCCGTCACCGTCGATCGAAACCGCGCGAAGATACCTAAGCTGGAGCGATGGGTGAGGATGCACGGCTGCGGGCCGTGGTGACGCTGGCGCAGACGATGGCGGCGGCACACACCCCGCGGGGCTCGTGGCGGGCGGCCGCGCTGGGCGCGTGCGAGGCGCTGGACGGCAGCTTCGCCGCGCTCTCGGTGTGGGAGCGCGGCCCCGGCCGGCTGCGCGTGCTGGTGAACGCGGGCGAGCGGGCCGAGGGGGAGGAGGAGTTCCCCGAGGAGGAGGTGTACCCGGTGCACCGCTTCCCGGAGATCACCGAGTTCCTGCACGAGCGGTGGGCCGGGGGCGGCGAGCCGGACGCCTGGGTGGAGACCGCGGACGGCTCGGTGGACGGGGCGCCGGGCGCCGGGCACGAGTACGGGAGCGGGTACGGGCGCGAGCGGGTGGCCGCGCTGCGGCGGCGCGGGCGCGGCTGCTGCGTGGTCGCGCCGGTCGTGCTGCACGGGCGGGCCTGGGGCGAGCTGTACGTGGCGCGGCCGCCGGGGGCGCCGGTGTTCGACCGGGCGGACGCGGCCTTCGCGACCGTGCTGGCCGCGGTCGTCGCCGCCGGGATCGCCCAGTCCGAGCGGCTGGAGGAGGTGCGCAGGCTCGCCTTCACCGATCCGCTCACCGGCCTGGCCAACCGGCGCGCCGTCGACGTCCGGCTGGAGGAGGCGGTGGAGCGGCACCGGGCGGACGGCTCGGTGATCAGTCTGGTGGTGTGCGACCTCAACGGCCTCAAGTGCGTCAACGACACCCATGGCCACGCGGTGGGCGACCGGCTGCTGGAACGTTTCGGCTCGGTGCTGTCGCGGTGCGGGGCGATGCTGCCGGGGGCGCTGGCGGCGCGGCTCGGCGGGGACGAGTTCTGCCTGCTCGCGGTGGGGCCGGAGGAGGACGAGGTGATCCGGGTGGCCACCGAACTCTGCGACCGGGCGGCCGAGTTGGAGCTGGGGAACGGGGTGGCCTGCGGGATCGCGTCGACCGGGGACCCGGTCGGACCGGTGGTGTCGGCGCGGCGGCTGTTCCGGCTGGCGGACGCGGCCCAGTACCGGGCCAAGGCGGCGCGCGCCACGGGGCCGGTGGTGGCCGGGCGGGACGACGAGGCGATCCGGCTGGCGGACGCCCCGCCCCGGCACGGCCACGACCGCCGCCACCTGCGCGGCAGCCGGCCCTGAGACGCCGTTCCGGTCGCCGGAGCGCCCCGCTCCGGTCGGTAAGGGGTCAACCGGGCGACCGCTAGTGACATGAAGGGATTCAATCCGTACGCTGCTGAATATGGATATGCACACAGTCGTGGTGGGGACGTCCGGGACCACCGCACAGGACGTCATCGCCGTGGCCCGGGGCAACGCCCGCGTCGAGCTCTCGCCCGCCGCCCTCGACGCGCTCGCCGCCGCCCGGGAGATCGTGGACGCGCTCGCCGCCAAGCCCGAGCCGGTCTACGGCGTCTCCACCGGCTTCGGGGCCCTGGCCAGCCGGCACATCGGCCACGACCTCCGGGCCCAGCTCCAGCGCAACATCGTCCGCTCGCACGCCGCCGGCATGGGCCCGCGCGTCGAGCGCGAGGTGGTCCGCGCCCTGATGTTCCTGCGGCTGAAGACGGTCGCCTCCGGGCACACCGGCGTACGCCCCGAGGTCGCGCGGACCATGGCCGACGTGCTCAACGCGGGCATCACCCCGGTCGTCCACGAGTACGGCTCGCTGGGCTGCTCCGGCGACCTGGCCCCGCTCTCGCACTGCGCGCTGACGCTGATGGGCGAGGGCGAGGCGGAGGGCCCGGACGGCACCGTGCGCCCCGCCGGCGAGCTGCTCGCCGCCCACGGCATCACCCCGGTCGAGCTGCGCGAGAAGGAGGGCCTGGCCCTCCTCAACGGCACCGACGGCATGCTCGGCATGCTCGTGATGGCCCTGGCCGACCTGCGCCGCCTCTACACCTCTGCCGACATCACCGCCGCCCTCTCCCTGGAGGCGCTGCTCGGCACGGACAAGGTGCTCGCCCCGGAGCTGCACGCCATCCGCCCGCACCCCGGCCAGGGCGCCAGCGCGGACAACATGCTGCGGGTGCTGGCCGGTTCCGGCCTCACCGGGCGGCACGCCGAGGTCACGGGCGACGCGCCCCGCGTCCAGGACGCCTACTCGGTGCGGTGCGCGCCCCAGGTGAACGGCGCGGGCCGGGACACCCTCGACCACGCCGCGACCGTCGCGGCCCGCGAACTGGCCGCCGCCGTCGACAACCCGGTGGTCCTGCCCGACGGCCGGGTCGAGTCGAACGGGAACTTCCACGGCGCGCCCGTCGCGTACGTACTCGACTTCCTGGCGATCGTCGCGGCCGACCTGGGCTCCATCGCCGAGCGCCGCACCGACCGCCTGCTGGACAAGAACCGCTCGCACGGGCTGCCGCCGTTCCTCGCCGACGACGCCGGGGTGGACTCGGGCCTGATGATCGCCCAGTACACCCAGGCCGCCCTGGTCAGCGAGATGAAGCGGCTCGCGGTGCCCGCCTCGGCCGACTCGATCCCGTCCTCCGCGATGCAGGAGGACCACGTCTCGATGGGCTGGTCGGCGGCGCGCAAGCTCCGTACCGCCGTGGACAACCTCACCCGGATCGTGGCCGTCGAGCTCTACGCGGCGACCCGCGCCGTCGAACTGCGCGCCGCCGAGGGCCTGGTGCCCGCGCCCGCCTCCCGCGCCGTCGTCGAGGCGCTGCGGGCGGCCGGGGTGGAGGGCCCGGGGCCGGACCGCTTCCTCTCGCCGGACCTGGCCGGGGCGGACGCCTTCGTACGGTCCGGGAAGCTGGTCGAGGCGGTCGAGGCGGTGACCGGGCCGCTGGCCTGAGCGGTCCGCGGGCCGGTGACGGCCGAGGGCCCGCGTCCGGACTCCTGGGGAAGGAGCACCGGGCGCGGGCCCGTTCGTGGCCGGGGCGCCGGGGCGCCGGGTGGCCGGGTTCCGGCTAGGCGGACTTCTTGTGCTCGTCCTTTCCTGCGCGCTTCACCGCGACCGTGGCCGTGGCCTGCGGGGAGGCGACCTCGGTGCCGTGGGGGGTGCGGGCGTGGGCGATGGCCGTGTCGGTGACGCGGCCGGCCTTGGCGTCCCGCTCGGTGACCGTGTGCGGCGGGACGGCGCAGGTCATCGACTCGCCGGGGGCCAGGGTCGTCCTCGGGCAGGTGACCGTGCCGCCGGTCGGGTCGTCCACCGTGACGTCGTGCAGGGGGGTGTCGCCGGTGTTGGTGACCTTCAGCTCCCAGTGGATGATGTCGCCGGGCCGGGCGGTGACGCCGCCCGTGCCGCCACCGCCGCCGGACGGGCCGCGTGCGGAGCAGCCGCCGTGCTTGCCGCCGGACGAGCAGTGGCCGCCGTCCTTCTTCTCGACCCTCGCCTTCTTCACCAGGCCGAGCGAGCCGTGCTCGGGCGTACCGGCGACGGTGAGACGCGCGGAGTCCCCCGGGGAGACGACGACGGCGCCGACCCCGTTGACCGAGGTGGCGTGCGCGGTGTTGTCCACCCGTCCGGCCTCGGCGTCGGCCTGCGTCACCGTGTAGACGGCGGTGCAGGTCGTGGAAGCGCCCGCGGGCAGTTCCGTGACGGGGCAGGACACCGGCGACAGGGCCCCGGTGCCGGTGAAGGCGGTGTCGAGGACGCGCAGGTCGTGCACGGCCGCGTTACCGGTGTTGGTGACCTTGTACGTGTAGGTCACGGTCTCCCCGACGGCGGCCCTGGTGGGGCTGACGCCCTTGTCGAAGGCGAGCGTGGCGCGCGAGACCCCCACCGTGGCCTCCGCGTTGCCGGAGGTGACGTTCTCGGCGCTGTCGGGGCGGGTCGCCACGGCGTGCGCGGTGTTGGTGATCCGGCCCGCCGCGATGTCCTGGTCGGTGACGGTGTAGCCCGCGGTGCACAGGACGTCGCCGCCCGGCGGGACGGGTTCCTGGGGGCAGGAGGCGACCGGCGCCGGACCGCTGCCGCTGAACGCCGTCTCCACGATGCGGGGCGCCACCAGCGTGGTGGAGCCGGTGTTGGTGACCGTGTACGTGTACGAGACGGTCTCGCCCGCGGCCCACACGGTGCCCGGCGCGGCCGCCTTCGTCACGCGCAGCCCGGCGGTGCCGGCCGTGGTCAGCCGGCTGCTGCTCCGCTCGGAGCCGACGTCCTGCCCGTCCGGGACGAGCGCGGCGGCACTGGCGGTGTTGTCCACCGCTCCGGCGTCGATGTCGGCCTGCGTCACCGTGTAGGTGGCGGTGCAGGTGGTGCCGGCGTTCGGCGCGAGGGTCGTGACCGGGCAGGACACGGCGGGGGAGCCGCCCGTGCCGCTGAAGCCGTTCTCGACGATGTGCAGGCCGTGCAGGGTGGTGGTGCCGGTGTTGGTGACGCGGAAGGAGTACGTCACCCGCTGCCCGGCCGCGTCGACCGAGGCCGGGCTCACCGACTTCTCCAGCGTCAGGCCCGGCCGGGCCGGCGTCCCCTCCAGGACGACGGAGCCGGTGTTCGAGGTGACCGGGCCGCCCGCGGCGGTGCCGGTGGCGTGCGCGGTGTTCTCGACGGTGCCCCGGTCGATGTCCTCCTGGGTCAGCGTGTAGGTCGCGGTGCAGGTCCGGGACCCGCCCACCGGGAGGGCGCCCCCGGGGCAGTTCACGTCCGGCTCCGGGCCACTGCCGGTGAACTCCGTCTCGTCGATCGCGACGTCGTCCACGGTGGTGTTGCCGGTGTTGATCACTTCGTAGAAGTAGGTGATCTCCCGGCCGACGGTGAAGTCCTCGGGCGCGTCGGGCGCCGCGGACTTGCGCAGGGCGAGTCCGGGTTCCCGGTCGATGCGCACCGTGGCGCTGTCCTCCGCGGTCACCGCCTGGCCGTCCGGGGCGGACCCGGACGCCTGGACGGTGTTGGTGAACCCGCCCTGGTCCACGTCCAGCGGCTCGGTGAGGTAGCTGTTGTGGCAGGACACCGACTCACCCGGCGCGAGCGTGTGGTCCCACCCGTCGCAGTCCAGCGGCAGCAGCTGGCCGTGGCCGGTGAACGCGGTGTCCCGGGCCTGCACCTCGGCGAGCGTGGTGTTGCCGGTGTTGGTGAGGACGTAGGTGTACCGGACCTCCTGGCCGGGGTGGGTGATCGGCTCGTTGTCCACCGTCTTGGTGACGCCGATTCCCGGCCGCAGCTCCGCCGTGACGCGTGCCTGGTCGGGCGGCGACTCGGCGACCTGGCCGGAGTTGTCGACGGCGACGGCGGTGGCCGCGTTGTCGATGCCGCCCGCGTCGATGTCCTGCTGGGTGACGGCGTAGGTGGCCGTGCAGGTCATCTCCTCGCCGGGGGCGAGGGACGTGGCGGGGCAGGAGGGCTCGGGCCGGGGGCCGGTGCCGGTGAAGCCGTGCTCGTGGACCGTCACGTCCCGCAGCGCGGACGGCCCGGTGTTGACCACCTGGTAGCGGTACGTCACCTGGTCCCCGACGGCGTCCACGGTCGTCGGGTCGACGCTCTTGTCGATGCTGATCTCGGGGCTCGGCCGGAACACGTAGACGGTCGCCGAGGCGTCCGCCTCGGTCACCTGGCCGTTGCTGGCGTGGCCCGTGGCGTGGGCGTCGTTCCTGATGGCGCCCTCGTCCGCGTCCTCCTCACGGACCTGGTATTCGACGGTGCCGCACACCTGCTGCTCGCCCGGCAGGATCGGCCCGCAGTCGAAGTGGGCGCCGAGGCGCGGATCGTCGACGGTGACGTGGTCCAGCACGGTGGTGCCGGTGTTGGTCACGTGGAAGGTGTAGTGGAGCAGTCCGCCGGGCGTGGCGGCCTGCTGGTCCACCTCCTTGATCAGCTCCATCGAGGCGTGGCCGACGGCGAAGTTGTCGATCAGGCAGCGGATCTCCCCGGTCCGCACCGCGCGGAACGTCCAGTCGCCGGGCCCGCCTTCGAGCGGCAGCTCGTTGCCCGCGTCGTCGGTGCAGCGGGCCTCCGAGTGGTACTGGTCGGGGAAGGGCGGGAAGAAGTCGTTCGTCAGGTGGTCGAACAGGTGGTACGTGCGGCCCGGCTCGACCGGCACCGGCGGGGCGGTGACGCTGTCGTCGCCGTTCTGGCTGGTGTTCGAGGTGAGCAGGTTGCCGGTGTCGTCGAAGACCCCGATCTTGAACTGGTCGTCGGGGTGGTTGCGGCCGTGGATCTGCTTGGTCAGCACCAGGTTCGCCGCAGCCGCGGGCAGCGCGCACTGGGCGCCGTCCTGCTGGGTGTGCGGCAGCTCGCCGATCGACGTGGCGGCCCGCGCGCCCAGGTCGATGCGGACGAGGGTCCGGTCGGAGACGCCGTAGAGGTACGTGCCGTCGGTGAAGGTGGCGTTGAAGAGGGGCGACGGGTAGTTCCCGCTCACCGGCCCGAGGTCGTCCAGCGTGTGCGTGTCGGGGTTGAAGAACACCAGGTGGGCGGGCGGGGCGCTGTCCTCCTCCCGCAGCCCGTACAGGCCGGTTCCGGCCGGGCCGTCCAGGTACGACCAGTCGCCGGGCGCGTGCTGGCCCAGGTCGCCGGACGCGAGGATCCCGCCGTAGTTCGGCGAGCCGGGGGAGAGGTCGATCTCGGCCCACTGACCGAGATAGCCCATGACCCACCAGTGACCCAGCGGATCGATGTCCCCGGCGACCGGGGCGAACGGGACGTTCAGGCCCACCGGCTCCAGGACGCCGCTCTCCCCGACCCGGAGGACCCGGTGGGCGGGGTCGTCGACCTGCACCCCGTAGAAGTAGTCGTCGAGCGGGTTGTAGCCGACCGCCTCCATGCCCAGCGCGGTCTCACCGGCCGCCGACACATCGCCGGAGGACGGGTCGATCTGCATGATCCGCGGTCCGGGGGCGGGGGGCTCCCCCTCGGCCGGCAGGGTCTCGAAGGTGTAGCCGGTCGGCCGGTCGGACGGACAGAACCAGGTCGGCAGCCCGCTCACCGCGGAGGAGGCGACCGCGGAAGCGGCGGGCGGGTCTTCCGGCGCGCCCGCCGCGACGCCCTGACCGATCGTCATGACCAGTGAGGTGGCCCAGGCGACCGCCCAGCCGACGGCTCTCCGGCGTCGCCCGCGCACGCGGGTCCCGCCCCCTCCGACCCCCCTGGCGGAGCCGCCTCCAGGCAGGTCCGACCGCGCATGGTGTCGCATCCGTCACTCCTTGTCGACATATGTTGGTCGATCCGAGGACAGCAGACGGTGGGGCGGGGAGGAGGGAGCACGGGATGTGCCCGGCCGACGGATCAACCGAAAGATGCGCGCGATGTGGCGTTTGGCCCGATGGCTGCGGCCGCCCCGCTCCTGCGGTCCGGTGCGGGGCGGCTCTGCCGCGCGGCGTCCGGCGTGCCGTCCGGGGCTGACCGAAGTCACCTGAACGGTCGAGGAGTTGTCGTTGCCGCGGGTGCCGCGCCGTGCGGTGACGGGGCGGAGGCGGAGGCGGGCGGACCGTCCCGCCGGGCGAGGGGGTCTCGCCGGTCGATGAGCTCCGCCGGGCGGGGAGCTCCGTCGGCCGTCAGCTCCCGAGCGCCGCCGAGGCTCCTCGCGACGAGCGGGCGAACGCGGCGCCGATGCCCAGCGCCGTCGCCCCGCCGATCAGATACGGGGTGGCGTCGATCCCGGCACGCGCCCCGGTCGCGGTCTCCGCTTCGGCGCCGGACGGGCCCGGCACCGCCTCGGGGGCCTGTACGGTGACGGCCGGGCCGCCCCGTGCCTGTGCCGTACCGGCCGGTTCGTCCGTCGCGGTGGCGGACGGCACGAAACACAGTGCGGTCAGCAGGGCGGCCGCCGCGGTGGCGGTCAGGAGCGGGCGACGGGCGGCGGCCATGGAATCGATCCCCTTGTCACAGCCGTGAGTTGAACGCGTGCGCCGATGCTAGTGAAAGCAGCGGGTCGTGGGAAAGCCGGGGGCCCCGGGAGCTTACGCTCCGGCGCATGAGTACATCTGAGTCAGCGCGTTTCGTTCGGCTTCGCGTCGAAATGGTGCTGGAGATCACGGACTCCGCCGCTCTCGGCGGCACGGCCCTGGAGTCGATCGCCGCCGAGTACGGGGAGCAGGGCGGCGGGCCCGCCGAGGAGCGCCGCCGGGCCGAGACCGCCGTACGGGAGGACGACGCGGAGGCCCTCGCCTCGCTCATCGACCCGTTCGACCTGGTCAGCGGGGTGCCCGGGGTCGAACTCGCCCAGGCGTCCTGGAGCAGCGAGGCCGTCGACTACGACCCGGACGACCCGGAGGGTCTGGACCCCTGGGACCCCGACGACGAGGACGACGCGTCGGACCCGTACCCCGACGACTACGCCGAGGAGGAGGCCGACGACGCCGGGGAGGGGGTTGCGGGCGTCCCGCACAATGGATGAGAACGACTCGGTCGCGTCGCCCCGGGCGGCACGGCCGAGAGCTGGTGAACAACCGGCCCCGGCCCGCTTTCGGAGCGGGCCGGGGCCGCTCCGCCCGCCGGTCGCCGATGGGCGGCCGGCGTCGGGAACCGCCGCGGTCGCGGACGCGTCGATGAGTGTTGTTCCCCACATCCTTCGCGGATGTGGAACGGAGAACACTGCCCACGGGTTCTAGAACCAATGACGGTTTCGCCGGTGCGGCGGCTACGTCCGGGGTTTTTGGGGATTCGGCAACGATGGAGAAGCGTGTGATGACGGACAGCAAGCGGCGCAGGGGCCTGATGGCCGCGTCCGCACTGCTCGGTGGCGTTCTGGTACTCACGGCCTGCAACGACGACGGGGGCAGTGCCGACGGCTCCAACCAGTCACAGGCATCCGAGGTCGACAAGGCCGCGGCGCAGGACGCGTCCGAGGCCCAGATAACGATCTCGCCCAAGAACGGCGCGACCAACGCGAGCATCAACAACGACGCGAAGGTCACCGTCGCCAAGGGCACGCTGTCCCAGGTGGCCATGACCACCGCCGCCGGTGCCGAGGTCAAGGGCACGCTCGCCGCCGACGGCAAGAGCTGGAAGCCGGACGTCCAGCTGGAGCGCTCGACCACGTACAAGATCAACGCCACGGCGAAGGACGCCAAGGGCCGCGAGGCCCACGAGAACAGCTCCTTCACCACCGTCTCGCCCGCCAACAGCTTCATCGGGAACTTCACCCCCGAGGACGGTTCCACGGTCGGCGTCGGCATGCCGGTCTCGATCAACTTCAACAAGGCGATCACGAACAAGAAGGCCGTCCAGGCCGGGATCACCGTGACCTCCAGCAGCGGCCAGCAGGTCGTCGGCCACTGGTTCAACGCCCAGCGCCTCGACCTCCGCCCCGAGAACTACTGGCAGGGCGGCTCCACCGTCACGCTGAAGCTCGCGCTGGACGGCGTCGAGGGCGCCAACGGCGTCTTCGGCGTCCAGCAGAAGACGGTCACCTTCAAGGTCGGCCGCAACCAGGTCTCCACCGTCGACGCCAAGACGAAGATGATGACCGTCACCCGGGACGGCAAGACGGTCAAGACCATCCCGATCTCCTCCGGCTCCCCGGACAACCCCACGTACAACGGGCAGATGGTGATCTCCGAGAAGTTCAAGGAGACCCGGATGAACGGGGCGACCGTCGGCTTCACCGACTCCGACGGCAAGGGCGAGTACGACATCAAGGACGTGCCGCACGCCATGCGGCTGTCCACCTCGGGCACCTTCATCCACGGCAACTACTGGGGCGCGCGGTCGATCTTCGGCAGCGCCAACACCAGCCACGGCTGTGTCGGCCTCGCCGACGTGAAGGGCGCGGGCGACGCCAACCAGCCCGCCGCCTGGTTCTACAACAACTCCCTCATCGGCGACGTGGTCATCGTCAAGAACTCCCCGGACAAGACCATCAGCCCCGACAACGGCCTCAACGGCTGGAACATGAGCTGGTCGGAGTGGACGGCCGGTTCCGAGGCCTGATCCTCCCCGCCGGGCCCGAGATCTGATCCTCATCTCCCGGGCCCCGGCGGCCTTCCGGCGCCGCGCCCTGCCCGGCGCGGCCCGAACCCCGTACCAAGGCGGCGGTTGTCCCGGATCCTTCCCGGATCCGGGGCACCGCCGCCTTCGGCGTCCGGCCGGGCTCACCGGTTCGAGGGGCCGGGGTCAGCGGTACGCGGCGGTGGCGGCGCGGTAGGTGGCGAGGTCCGTGCGGCGGACCTGCCGTACGCCGAGGGGGTCGGCGCGGCCGAGTACGTTGCGGCCGGCCCTCGCGCCGGGGCCCGCGCCGACGCCCGGCCCCGGCCCCGGTCCCGTATCCGCCCCCGCTGCCCGCGCGCCCGTTCCCTTCCCCGTTCCCTTGAACAGCGAGCACAGCCCGTACCAGGGTTGCAGCAGCGTCCAGCTCAGCCCGTACAGCCAGCGCCGCACCAGCGTCCAGGGCCCCGGACGTCCGGCGTCGGGCATCCTGACCACCCGTATCCCCATGAGCAGCTTGCCCGCACCGGCCCCGGCGAGCGCGGTGAGCACCACATGGTTGAGGAAGGAGAACCCGAGCGCGGGCCCGAGCAGCAGACCGGCCGCCTCGGCGGCCGTGGCCGTGTCCAGGTGGGGCCTGGCCAGCAGTCCGGCGGTGATCAGGCAGAGGTAGGCATCGAGGCCGACGGCGAGATAGCGCCGCATCTCGCCCACGCGCGGCGGTACCCGCGCCCCGGCGGGCTGTCCGAATCCGGGCACTCCGGAGAAGTTCCGGTGGCGCCCCTCACCCCGTGAATTCGTCATGGCCGAATCATCGCCGAAGTACCCTCCACCGCGACTACGGGAGAGCTCTTAGGCTCCCGGTCATGACTGTCGCCGTCACCGCCATGATCACCGCCGTAGTCGGAGTGCTCGGTACCCTCCTCGCCCCCGTGCTGTCCCAGCGCATGACCACGCGTCAGCGCGCCGACGAGGCCCGACTGGCCGACGAGCGGCGGCGGTTCGAGGAACGGCGCGCCCAGTACACGGCCATGAACCGGGCGTCCCGGCAGTTCCACACCCTCCTCAAGGACGCCCTGCACCGCATCCGCGACGGCGTCTACACCGAGCAGGAGCGCACCCAGCTCGAAGAGGCCCGCCTCGACCACCGCGACCGCTACGCCGAGGCCCAGATGATCGTCCCGGAGCGGATACTGAGGGCCTCCCGCGAGGCCAACCGGGTCCTCGCCGCCGGGGACGCCACGGTCAAACGCCTGGACCGGGGCCTGGCCCGGGAGGGCGAGAACGTCGAGCAGGCCCTCCTCGACCTGAAGGCGGCCGACACCCGCCTCGCCGCCCTGCGCCGACTGATGCGCCAGGACCTCGGCGTCACCGACTAGGACCTGTCTTCAAACTGCCGTCGTCCGGCCGGAGGCCGGGCCGTGCGGTGTCCGGTGCGTGCGATCGCAAGGCGGAGGGTCGCTCCGATACTGGATGTATCGGGGTGACCCCGACAACGCGGCGAGCGTGCGTGCCGGGCGCCGCACGGCAGGCGGCAGTTTGAAGACAGGTCCTAGGGCGCACGGGGCCGGGGCCGTGCCGGGCCGGATCATGGCCGGATCAGGGCGCGGGGTCCGGCGCCGTGGGCCGGGGGGCGCGCCCCGGGGGCCGGCAACTCCCGTACGGGCGGAGCCGGTACGGCGCGTCCAGCCGGTACTCCCCGCCCCGTGGCACCGTCAGCCGCGTCCACCCGCCCTCCGCGCGCAGGCACCCGCCGCCCGCCCGCAGCCACGGCGAAGGGGCGATCCGTACCGTCACCGAACCGGCGGCGGGCATCCGTACGACCAGGGAGGCGTCGTCCCCGCGCACCACCGTGCCCGGCGCGGAGACCAGCGGCACCGCCCCGCGCACCCGGTAGATCCGCCACCCCGCGCCCCGCCACACCTGCTCCAGCCCGCCGGCGCCGCGCCGGACGAGCGCCGCCTCCGCCTCGGCCGGGCCGTCCGGCCTGCCGTCGTGCAGCACGACCAGGCCCACCGCCCACCGCTCCAGCCAGGCCCGGTACGCGGCCGGGGTCGGCCCGTCGCCGTAGAAGAGGCGTCCGCGCTCCACGTCCAACTGCCGGTTCCAGCCGCGCGCCAGATTCACGTACGGCGCCAGCAGCACGGCCTCGCGGTGGTCGCGGGCCGGCACCACCTCCACCCGGGTCCGTCCGGCACCCAGCAGGTGCAGCGCCGCGACCACGCCGTTGGTGTGCTCCGCCCAGGCGGGCACCGCCGTGGACGCCCGCAGGTCGTCGCCGGTCCGGTCGGCCAGCCACCCCAAGACGAACACCAGCGCACCGGCGAGCGCCACAGCCCGCGCCCGCGCCCTTGCGCTTCGCGAGGGGGACAGCGGCACCGAAGCCAGCGCCGCGAGCAGCACGGGCGGACCGGCGACCCCCACCAGCCGCTCCACGTTCGTCCCGACGGGCGAGGCCACGAGAAAGGTCAGGACGACCCCGACCGCGTACACCGCCGCCGCGCGCCGGACCACCCCGAGCCCCCTCCCGCGCGGCCCCGCCCACCCCAGCGCGGCACAGGCCACCAGCGGCACCCACAGCCTGCCCGCCGGTATCGGCTGCTCGCCGGTGAACGGGAACACCACCGTCGTGGCCGCCACCAGCACGATCGGCGGCACCACCAGCGCGGCCCCCCCGCCGCCACCGCCCGCCCAGCCCGTACGCCGCGCCCACCACCACCAGGAACAGCCCCGCCACCGGGCTCGCCGCCGTCGCCACCGCCGCCCACCCCGCCGCGAGGCCGGCCCGGCGCCGTACGGACAGCAGCGCGACCAGCCCGAGCGCGACCCCCACCGCGAAGGTGGTCCGCCCGGACGCCGTGTTGCACCAGAGCGTCAGCGAGCCCAGCACCGACACCGCGACCGGCCACCGCACCCCGCCCCGCACACAGAGCAGCCCCAGCGCCCACGCCGCACCGACCCCCGCCGCCACGGTCACCGTCCGCACCCCGAGGGCCGCCATCAGGTGCGGGGTCAGCAGGCTGTAGTTGGCGGGGTGCGCCCCTCCGTACCAGGAGAGGTTGTACGCGGACCACGGATGCCGCGCCGCGAATCCGGCCCAGGCGAGCTGCGCCGCCAGATCGCCGCCCCCGGTCGCCAGCACCAGCGCCCACAGCAGCTGGAGAGGCAGGGCGACGAGCACCGCGATCCCCGGCACCCGCCACCGGTCCGCCGCCCACCACCGCCCGTCGGATCCGGCCGGAGCGGCGCGCGTGCCGGTGTCCTCGGTGATCACCACCCGGAAAACCTAGGACGCGACAGGGGTACAGCCAGCTCCACCACGGCCTCGGGTGGTCGCTCCATTCCTGCGTACCCACCGAACGGAGCACGATGGGGACCACACCACAACACGGAGGAACCCCATGAAGGCCCTGCTCTGGATCGTCCTTCTCGGCGCGGTCGCCGGGAACGTCTCGCTCAACCTGATGGAGGACAACGGCCTGCACATCGCGCTGAGCGTGGTCTCCGGCGTGATCGTCCTCGCCTCGGGCGCGGGGCTGTGGATGCTGCGCGGCGGGGGCCGGGGTGAGTACCACGGTTAGGAACCGGTCCACCAGGGGAGATGCCCTTGCACGGACTCGGGGGGTAGCTGGGAGAATCGATCTGCCACAACGGTTCAGTACGTCGCTTCCGTGAGCCGCAGAGCGTGCGATGTCGAGCGACGCCCTCAATGGGGAGGGGGACCGCCGACACCTCCCGGGACGGGGGTGTCATCGCGCGCCATGCCCATCGACGGAAGGTATTGACCCAGATGCAGGCCACCCCTGATTCCGCGACCCCGCATGCCAACGAGAACCGCCTCATCGAGAAGCTGTACGGAGAGGTCCTCCGCCGCAACCAGGGCGAGCGGGAGTTCCACCAGGCGGTCCGCGAGGTCCTGGAGACCCTCGGCCCAGTCCTCGCACAGCGTCCGGAGTTCGTGGACGCCCGGATCATCGAGCGTGTCTGCGAGCCGGAGCGCCAGCTGATCTTCCGGGTGCCGTGGTCGGACGACTCGGGCGACATCCACGTGAACCGCGGCTTCCGGGTCGAGTTCAGCAGCTCGCTCGGCCCGTACAAGGGCGGACTGCGCTTCCACCCCTCGGTCAACCTCGGCATCGTGAAGTTCCTCGGCTTCGAGCAGATCTTCAAGAACGCGCTCACCGGCATGCCCATCGGCGGCGGCAAGGGCGGTGCGGACTTCGACCCCAAGGGCCGCTCTGACGCCGAGATCATGCGCTTCTGCCAGTCGTTCATGACCGAGCTCCACCGCCACCTCGGCGAGTACACCGATGTACCCGCCGGTGACATCGGCGTCGGCGGCCGGGAGATCGGCTACCTGTTCGGTCAGTACAAGCGGATCACCAACCGCTACGAGTCCGGCGTCCTCACCGGCAAGGGCCTCGGCTGGGGCGGCGCCCAGGCGCGTACCGAGGCGACCGGTTACGGCTGTGTCCTGTTCACCGCCGAGATGCTCCGCAGCCGGGGCGAGTCCCTCGAAGGCCAGCGGATCGCCGTCTCGGGCTCGGGCAACGTCGCGATCTACGCGATCGAGAAGGCCCAGCAGCTCGGCGCGACCGTGGTCACCTGCTCCGACTCCAACGGCTACGTCGTGGACGAGAAGGGTGTCGACCTGGCCCTCCTCAAGGAGATCAAGGAGGCTGGGCGCGGCCGGATCTCCGAGTACGCGGAGCGCCGGGGCAGCCAGGCCACGTACGTCGCGGGAACCGGTGTCTGGAACGTCCCCGTCGACGTGGCGCTGCCCTGCGCCACCCAGAACGAGCTGCACGAGGCCGACGCCGTCGCCCTGGTGCGCAACGGGGTGAAGGCGGTCGCCGAGGGCGCCAACATGCCGACCACCCCGGAGGCGGTGCGCGTCCTCCAGGAGGCGGGCGTGGCCTTCGCCCCGGGCAAGGCCGCCAACGCGGGCGGGGTGGCCACCAGCGCCCTGGAGATGCAGCAGAACGCGTCCCGCGACTCGTGGAGCTTCGCCCACACGGAGGAGCGCCTCGCGCAGATCATGCGCCACATCCACGACTCCTGCTACACCACGGCGGAGCGCTACGGCAGCCCCGGCAACTACGTGGTCGGCGCGAACATCGCCGGGTTCGAGCTGGTCGCGGACGCGATGCTGGCCCAGGGCCTGATCTGACCGCACCCGCCGCCTTCCGACGCCCCGGGACCGGCCGCCGACCTCGCGCGGCCGGGCCCGGGGCGTCCCCGTCGCGGGTACGAGGGCGGCGCGCGGATCAGGCCAGGTAACCGGTCCGCCGCCGGAAGCCCTCCGCCAGAACGGTGTTGACGACGACCACCACGGCGAAGCACACCGCCGCCACCGGGTGCCCCACGGCGTGCACCGCGTACGCCCCGCTGCCGAGCACCACCGCCTTGATCAGCAGCACCCCCGCCAACGGCGGCCGGAACCGGGCCCTGGGCGCGGCGAACAGCCCCCACACGACGGCGGCGACGACCGGCGCCCCGACCCCCAGCAGCACCCGGGCCGCCACCCCGTCCCCGGCGGCCACTCCCCACCAGGCCAGCGCGCCCAGCGCCGCCAGCTCGACGAGGAACGCCAGGACCTCATTGGCCGTGTACCAGGGCCGCCCCGCCAGGGCGGCGGGAACGCCACGCTCTTCGCTTGTCATGGCCCCATCCTCGCCGACGGGGGCGTGCGGGGCGCCGCATACGTCGTGGCCGTGGCCGCCACCCGCTGAGGGGAGACGGCCACGGCCCAGGAACCGCTTCTTGCGGCGGCTACGCCCAGCCGACGATGTCGACCGTGTCGTTCGTCTGCGGCGGTTCCTGGAGGGACTGGCGGGGGAAGAGCGGGCGGAGGGTGGTGCTGTCCGTGTCGATGAGCAGGGCGAGGTGGTCGGTGTGGTTCACCCACGACGAGACCTCATTGGCCGCACTGGACCCGTGGACGCCGCCGCTCATGGGCAGCTCGTGCAGGTCGACGGGGTGGCCCGCCCCGATGCCGTAGGCCGGGCCCCGGTTGTCGTAGTCGCGGTAGAGGCAGAGCGTGGCGGGCGGGCAGGGCTCGCTGTCCTGCAGCTCGACCACGCCGGGCGGCAGATAGGTGGCGGCGGCGTTGGCGCTCGCCGAGCCGGGCAGCAGGGCGACGGCCACGGCGGCGATGGCCGAGGCGGCGGCGCGGGCGAGTCTTTTGGGGCGCGGGAAACGGATCGTCATCTCTCGTCTCTCCAAGGGACTGGCCGCCCGGACATGCCGGGCGCGCAGAGGAACGGGCCGACCCCGGCGTCGAGTACCGGCCGGGGCGGCGGAATCCGCGAGTTTCGCGGTGGGCGTCTCCACCCGCAACAGAAGTTACGTTCCATATAGTAATAGTTACTGTATGTCGTCATATTGGGCGTGTCAGTCGGCCCGGACCTTTGAAATGCCTGCCCGAGGCGGCTCTGATCAGCATGGATGCCGGGAGCCGACGCCCCCTCGCCGCCTCTGTCGGGTGCTGGCCGGAATGCTTGCTGCACTCGACCGGTCGCATCGCGGGCGCCCGGCTGCGGTGGGGGGTGAATCTCGAGTCCCGAGCTTCGGGTGTCGAGCTTCGGGAGGGGCCGGTTCACTCTTTCGTGGGCGCGGGGTGGGCCTCTGGGCCGGGGCTTGAGCTTCGGGATCCGGGGGGCGGGATCCGGGCTTCGGGATTCGAGCGGTGTGTTCCAAGTGGTTGGTTTCTTGGGTGGGTTGGGGAACCCCACTCACCCTCCCGAACCCGTCACGGCCAGCAAGTATGACTAATCGTGATCGAGTTGCGGCGCAGAGTCGCGCCCGCTTACGGTGCGAACGAAACGACCCCGGCACAGTGTTGACGCACTGACCGGGGCCTGACCCCAAGATCGCAACCCAGTAGAAAGACGATCCCGTGGCTGTTTCCGAGCTTATCTCCGACCCTTGTGCGCCCGCAGCTCCGCGCGTTGCCCCGCCGAAGGCGAGGCCGGGTTACGGGAAGCGTTCCGTCCCCGAGGAACGACCGCCGTGTGAGGCCGACTTCGCGTTGTTGCCGGTGCGTGAGCGGCACATTGCGGGTTATGTGGAGGCGTTGGCGGAGGGTGCGGCGATGGACATCAAGTCGCTTGCGAAGTCTCTGCCGTTGTACGGGCAGATGGCGGTGGGCAGTGCGTTACGGGCGCTGAGTGTGGCCGGGCATCTTCGCCGGGGTCGTTGCGTGAGCATCGAGGACGGTCAGGTCCGTTGGGTCACGCGCACGTTCTGGTCGCGGGTCGCCCACGACAACGAGTGGTGGACCACCTTCCTTGCCGCCGAGAACCACCGAGCCGCCCAACAGCCCAACCCCCAAACCCCCGCCGCCGCTCCTTCGATGCCCGCCCCCGCTTCCGTACCCGTACCTGCTGCGCAGGTCCCGCAGCCGCGTGCGGCGGAGCCGGTGGGCCCGGTTCGGCCGCAGCCGCAGCCGCAGCCGCAGCCGCAGCCGCAGTCGCAGGGTGGTGTTCCCTCGCCCGCGTTCGCGGCGTTGGCGCGGCTGGGGCGGGTGGACTCCCGTCTGGCGCTTTCGGCGGCGGACTGTGCGGGGTTGGAGGGGCTGGTGGCCGAGTGGTTCGCGCGGGGTGTGGATGCCGATTATTTGACCCGGGCCCTGACGGCGGGGCTTCCCGATGCGGTCGGTTCGCCGTTCGGGCTGGTGCGCCGTCGCCTTCAGGACAAGCTTCCGCCTATCCTGCCCGCGACGCCCGTCCCGCCCGCACCGGCAGACGTCCCGGTGCGTCGGGTGATGCCGGAGTGCACCGAGTGCGGCGTACCGGGAAGGCCCGAAGCCTTCCGCGACGGACTCTGCCGTCCCTGCCGCGAGCTCGACCCCACCCCCTGAGAAAAATGTGACAGTTGGCCCCCAAGTGTCACGTTCGTTTCTCAGACCCGCAGGGCCCCGGCCAGCGGATCACGAGCCGTCCTCCAGCCGGACCCGCTCTGCATTCGTCGGTTCACCCCGTCCCATGCCTGGCGCAACGAGCCGGAGATCCGACAGGCGCATGACTCGCCGGACAGAACCTAGGCGGCGCGAGTCGCTGTGACCATCCAGACCGCACCCGGCATGCAGACGCCGTCCGGGGCCTCGAACTCCCGCAAGGCATCGCAGACTTCGCACCATATCTGCCTGGGGGACGGTGGCTGTTGCCCACCCGCCCACGTGCTTCTTGTGACAAGAGAGGGCCCGGCACGGAAGCCCGTAGGCTGCCGGCCATGAACCTGGCCAGGACAAGCGGTACGACCACTGGGCCCGCCATCCTCGACGCGATGGAGTTGGCTTCCGACCCGGAGCTGGAGGCCCGGTTCGTGGAGTCGGCCCACCGGATTCTGTCGGACCTGGTCGACGGAGGTGCCGCGCTGGGCTGGGTCGAGCCACCCTCGCTGGACGAGGTGGCAGGACTCCTCGGCGACGTCGTCTCCGCCGCGCGCGCCGGGGACGCGGCGCTGCGTGTCGCTTACCTCGGCCACCGACTCGTCGGGTTGGGGTACTGGCTCCGCTACAGCCGACCGACCCATCGGCCACATGCCGATCTTGAGAAGCTCGCGGTGGACGCCGCTGCCCATGGCCGGGGTGTCGGCCGGGCCCTGACCGCTGCCCTGATCGCCGATGCCCGGGAGGCAGGTATCGAAGTCCTCACCCTGGACGCCCGCGGCGACAACACCCGCGCCTTGCACCTCTACCGGTCACTGGGCTTCACCGAGTACGGCCGACTGCCCGAGTTCGTGGCTGTCGGCGACCGTCGCTACGACAAGGTCTTCTACATGCTGGACCTCCGCCGACAAGAACAAGACTGACCACCAACACACCCGAAGGCACGCCCGCCGCCCCGGTGGCTGTAAGCAGTTGAAGCCCCAGCCCCCGCAGACCACCCCCGCACGTGCGGGGACCACCCGGCGGCGGACCACATCAGCAGGGCCGCGGTCGGACCACCCCCGCACGCGCGGGGACGACACCTCGGCATGGCTGTCGCGTAGCCCGTCAAGCGGACCACCCCCGCATGAGCGGGGACGACACCTGCATGTACGGCGGCAAGGGCCGCTCGATCGGACCACCCCCGCATGAGCGGGGACGACACCCCGGCCCCGGTCGCCGAGCCGGAGCCGGGCGGACCACCCCCGCATGAGCGGGGACGACTCGATGAGAGTGATGAGGCGGGCGTCCGCAACCGGACCACCCCCGCATGAGCGGGGACGACACTTACTGACCTGGGGCTTTATCGAGCGATGGGGCTGTTTTCATTCAGTCGCCCCGACTCGGACCAGCCACGGCAGACACCCGCGTCAGCCCTCCGCCGGGGCCACTCCGATCGGGCAGGAGAGGCCCGTGCCGCCGATGCCGCAGTAGCCGCCCGGGTTCTTGTCGAGGTACTGCTGGTGGTAGGGCTCGGCGGGCCAGAAGGGGCGGTCCTCGGCGGGGAGGATCTCCGTGGTGATCGTCGCGTGGCCGGCGGCGGTCAGGACCTTCTGGTACGCGTCGCGGGAGGCGAGTGCGGCGGCCTGCTGCTCGGGGGAGTGGGTGTGGATCGCCGAACGGTACTGGGTGCCCACGTCGTTGCCCTGGCGGAAGCCCTGGGTCGGGTCGTGGGACTCCCAGAACAGTTTCAGCAGCTCCGCGTACGACACCACCTCCGGGTCGAAGACCACGCGGACCGCCTCCGTGTGGCCGGTCAGGCCCGAGCAGACCTCCTCGTACGCGGGGTTCTCGGTGTAGCCGCCCTGGTAGCCGACGAGGGTCGTCCAGACACCCTCCGTCTGCCAGAACTTGCGCTCGGCGCCCCAGAAGCAGCCCAGGGCGAAGTCCGCGACCTCCAGGCCCTCGGGGTACGGGCCCAGCAGCGGGTTGCCGAGGACCGTGTGGCGGGCCGGGACGGTGAACTCGGGGACCGGGCGGCCCTTCAGGGCCTCCTCGCGGGTGGGGAGCTGGGGGGTGCGGCGGTGCGGGAACATGCGGGGCTCCTCCTGGGACGGGTCTGCGGTCTCTATAACGTGCCGGGGACGCGGAGGATTCCGGCCGGGCCCGCCCGGCCACCCGGGCACCGCCACCCCGGGGCCGCTCCGGGCACCGCCTACCGGGGCAGCGTCGCCGCGCTGCCGCCGTTCGCCTCGTAGCCGGCCACCGCCAGCGCCCGGTAGACCGCGTACTCGGCGGCCGGGTCCGCGTCCTGCGTCCACGGCAGCGCGCCCACGTGACCGTCGATGCGGACGAGCTGGTTCATCGCCTCCGCCCAGCGCTCCATCCGTACCAGGAACAGGACCAGCAGATGGCGTACGTGCGCCAGCATCGGATCGTCCGGACGGGCCGCGTGCACCGCGAACAGCGCGCCCTCGACCGCCTTGGTCACCACCGCGCCCCGGTAGAAGCCCTGCACCAGATTGACCTCGGGCAGATGCTCGTACACCGCGAAGAGCGGCAGCGCCGCCAGCAGCGAGCCCTGCGGGGCGCGGGCCGCCGCCGCGGTGGCGAACCGGTCGGCGTCCTCGCGTGAACCGTGCCACTTCTCGCACCAGTAGTGCAGCGCCGCGATGTGCGCGCCCATGTGCGCCGGGGCCCGGTCGATCACCTTCGCCCAGAGCCGGTCGAACTCCTCGCCGGAGTAGCCCAGCCCGCGCCCCACCGCCAGCTCCACGATGTACGGGATCGGGTCGCCGGGCGCCAGCAGCGCCGCCTCGCCGCAGACCGTACGGGCCTCCTCCAGGATGATCCGGAAGTCGTCCGTCCCCGCCGTCGACGAACGCCACGCCTGCTGCACCAGGAACTCCGCGTGCACCGCCGCACCGCCCGCGTCCTTCGGCGCCTCGGCCCGCCACGTCCGCAGCCAGGCACCGCCCACCCCGGGCCGCTGCGCCAGCTCCAGCGAGGCCGCACCGGCGAACGCCTGCACCCGCTGCCACCGCACCTCGCCCTCCTTCGGCGTACCGGCCAGCAGCTGCGAGGCCGCCCGCCAGTCCTGGGTGCGCTGCACGACATCGAGCACATCGAGAAGATCCTGGTCCGGGCCCGGCAGCCGGACGTCCAGCTCCTCCTGCCGTACGAAGCCGTACTCCTCCGGATCCGCGGCGTCCGGCGAACCGGGCGCGACCTGGCGGATTCCGCCCCGGCGGCGCAGCACGAAGGGGCCGACGACCGCGGCGAGCATGCACAGGGCGATCAGGAACCAGAGAATCTCCATGCACCCATTGTCACCGGACGGCCGAGTAGCCCTGTGAGCACCCTCACGACGAACTACGCTCGGGCCCCATGAGTGATCAGCACAGCTTCGAAACCCTCGCCATCCACGCGGGCAACACCGCCGATCCCCTGACCGGGGCCGTCGTTCCGCCGATCTACCAGGTGTCGACGTACAAGCAGGACGGCGTGGGCGGGCTCCGCGGCGGCTACGAGTACAGCCGCAGCGCCAACCCGACCCGTACCGCCCTGGAGGAGAACCTCGCGGCCCTGGAGGGCGGCCGCCGCGGGCTCGCCTTCGCCTCCGGGCTCGCCGCCGAGGACTGCCTGCTCCGCACGCTGCTGACCCCGGGCGACCACGTGGTCATCCCGAACGACGCGTACGGCGGCACGTTCCGGCTGTTCGCCAAGGTCGTCTCGCGGTGGGGGGTGGAGTTCTCCGTCGCCGACACCTCGGACGTGGCGGCGGTCCGGGCGGCCGTCACCCCGCGCACCAAGGCGATCTGGGTGGAGACACCGTCCAACCCCCTGCTCGGCATCACCGACATCGCCGCGGTCGCCCAGGTGGCCCGCGCCGCCGGGGCCAGGCTCGTCGTCGACAACACCTTCGCCAGCCCCTACCTCCAGCAGCCCCTGGCGCTGGGCGCCGATGTGGTGGTGCACTCCACCACCAAGTACATGGGCGGCCACTCGGACGTCGTCGGCGGCGCGCTGATCACCGACGACGCCGACCTCGCGGAGGAGCTGGCGTACCACCAGAACGCGATGGGCGCGGTCGCCGGGCCCTTCGACGCCTGGCTGGTGCTGCGCGGCATCAAGACCCTCGCCGTCCGCATGGACCGGCACAGCGAGAACGCCACCAAGGTCGCCGACCTGCTGACCCGGCACCCCAAGGTGACCCAGGTCCTCTACCCGGGCCTGCCCGAGCACCCGGGCCACGAGATCGCCGCCAAGCAGATGAAGGCGTTCGGCGGCATGGTCTCGTTCCGGGTCCAGGGCGGCGAGGAGGCGGCCGTCGAGGTCTGCAACCGGGCCAAGCTGTTCACCCTCGGTGAGTCGCTGGGCGGGGTCGAGTCGCTGGTCGAGCACCCGGGCCGGATGACGCACGCCTCGGCGGCGGGCTCCCCGCTGGAGGTGCCGGCCGACCTCGTCCGCGTCTCCGTCGGCATCGAGAACGCCGACGACCTGCTCGCCGACCTGACGCAGGCGCTCGGCTAGGCGAGGCCCTCGCAGGCGTTCGCTCTCCCGGACGGGCCCGTCCCTCGGAAACGGGGTCCGTCCGGGAGCGCTCACCAGCCGTCCAGCGGGGTCGTCTCGGCCGGGGGCACCTCCCACGGATGCGTCCGCGCCGCCCAGACCGTGAACGCGACCACCGCCACGCACGCCACCAGCGTCATCAGCCGGCGGACGAACAGCCGCCGCCGCAGCAGTCGGCCACCCCGCTCCGCCGCCCGCCGGGACAGCTCCGCGGGCACGTGAGGATGCGGGCCGTCCAGCATCCGCCGGACCTGCTCCTCACGGTCGCCGGCCCGGCTCACCGCGCCACCCCCGGCAGGCCGGGCAGACCCCGTCGCGCCGTGGGCGGCCGGGTGCCGCGCATCGTGGCCACCGAACGGTGGCAGAGCGCCCGCACCCGCTCCACCGGCACCCCGAGCAGCGCCGCGGCCTGCTCCTCCGCGACCCCCTCGTACAGGCGCAGCACCAGCACCAGGCGCTCCAGCGGCGTCAGCATCTCCAGCACCCCGCCGCGCGGCCGCTGGTGGCGCCACGTCTCGCGGAAGAACCGGACGGCCAGCTCGCGCCGGGTCCGGTCGTACGGGTCCTCGCCGCGCAGCCGCTCCCAGCGCGCGTACGTGCGCGCCAGGGCGGCCGTCAGCAGCCGCTGGGCCCGCGGATTGGCGCCCGGGGGCCGCATCGGCTCGGCGGTCAGGAGTGTGGCGGTGTGCAGCAGGCGGCCGGCCGCGCCCCCGACGAAGGTCTCGAACTCCTGGGCGCGGCGCCGCTCCCGGCCCGTCTGGCGCTCTCGCACAGTCCACATACGAGCCCGCCGCACGGGCCCGGGTCAAGAGGTGTGCAACGGACGGAAACGGTCGCGCCCCCTCCGCGGGCCGGACGGAGGCCCGTCCCCGTCAGTTGGCGGACTGGGCCTGGTGCGCGGCCTGCCGGGCGGCCAGCGCGACGTTGAACCGGGTGAGGAGCGTGCAGAACGTGTCGCGCTCCTCGTCCGTCCAGTCGCCCGTCACCTGTGTCATCAGCTCGCGCCGGGAGTCGCGGACCTCGTCCAGCCGGGCCAGGCCGCGCGGCGACAGCTGGAGCACCACGGCCCGGCCGTCCTCCGGATGCGAGGTCCGCTTGACCAGACCGGTGTCGACGAGCGGCGCGACCTGCCGGGTCACGGTCGAGGAATCGATCCCCATGCCCGCGGCGAGCGCCTTCACGCCCATCGGACCCTCCCGGTCCAGCCGGTTGAGCAGCAGGTACGCGGCCCGGTCCATGGAGTTGCGTACCTGTCCGACACCGCCGAGACGGGTCTGTTCGGCACGGCGGGCGAAGACCGCGACCTGGTGCTGCAGGGCGTCGAGTACGCGATCGGAACCCGAGGGTTCGGGGGCGTCCTGAGTGGGCATGGCCGGGAGCTCTCTCCGTACGGTGTCGGGTGGGTGGGGGACAGAGTACGCGGCCACCGGGCAACGCGTACCAGTGCTGCACAAACCCGTGGACAACGGTTCAGGGCGCGGCCGCCGGTGGGGCCGGGGGCGGCCGGAAGTCGCCGTCGGGGCTGCGAGACTTGAGGTATGAACCTGCGCGTGACCGGCCACTTCCCTCCGGTGATCCTCGACGACGTCCGCGGGGCGCAGAAGATGCTCTCCGGGGTGGCCCGGACGACCCCCCTGGAGAACAGCCGTCACCTCGGCGGACTGGTCGGCGCGCCCGTCCACCTCAAGTGCGAGAACCTCCAGCGGACCGGCTCGTTCAAGCTGCGCGGCGCGTACGTGCGGATCGCGGGCCTGTCCCCGGTGGAGCGGGCGGCCGGGGTCGTCGCCGCGAGCGCCGGGAACCACGCGCAGGGCGTCGCCCTCGCCTCCTCGCTGCTCGGCGTGGAGTCCACCGTCTTCATGCCGGTCGGGGCACCGCTGCCGAAGGTGGCCGCCACCCGCCAGTACGGGGCCCGGGTCCGGCTCCAGGGGCAGGTCGTCGACGAGACGCTGGCCGCCGCGCAGGAGTACGCGCAACGGACCGGTGCGGTCTTCATCCACCCCTTCGACCACCCGGACGTCATCGCCGGACAGGGCACGGTCGGCCTGGAGATCCTCGAACAGTGCCCCGAGGTGCGGACCATCGTCGTGGGGATCGGCGGCGGCGGTCTGGCGGCGGGCATCGCGGTGGCGGTCAAGGCGGTCCGGCCCGACGTACGGATCGTCGGGGTCCAGGCGGAGGGCGCGGCCTGCTATCCGCCGTCGCTGGCCGTCGGCCGCCCGGTCTCGATCGACGAGCCGCACACGATGGCCGACGGGATCAAGGTGGGCCGCCCCGGCGACGTACCGTTCGAGCTGGTCAGGGACCTGGTCGACGAGGTGCGCACGGTCTCCGAGGACGAGCTGTCCAGCGCGCTGCTGCTCTGCCTGGAGCGGGCCAAGCTGGTGGTGGAGCCGGCCGGGGCGAGCCCGGTCGCGGCCCTGCTGGGCGATCCGGGGGCGTTCCACGGGCCGGTGGTCGCGGTGCTCTCCGGCGGCAACGTCGACCCGCTGCTGATGCAGCGCGTCCTCACCCACGGCATGGTGGCGGCCGGGCGCTACCTGAGCCTGCGGCTGCGGCTCACCGACCGCCCCGGCGCCCTGGCCACGCTGCTGTCCGTGCTCTCCGCGGTCGACGCCAACGTGCTCGACATCGGCCACGTACGGACCGACCCCCGCCTCGGGCTCACCGAGGTCGAGGTCGAGCTGCACCTGGAGACGAAGGGCCCCGAGCACTGCGCGGAGGTCTCCGGCGCGCTGCGCGCGGCGGGACACCTGGTGATGGACTGACCGGCCGGACCCCGCCCCGTGGGCGGACGCGCGAGAGCCCCCGGCCGACGTACACGCGTACGGGCCGGGGGCTCCCGGAGGTCGGCGCGGGGCCGGATCAGCCGGTGTAGGGCTTCGCCGAGAGGATCTTCACCATGGCCATCCGGCCGTTCGGCAGCTCGTACTCGGCGTCGTCGCCCATCCGCTTGCCGTTGACGCCGGTGCCGAGCGGCGACTGCGGGGAGTACGTCTCGATGTCCGAGCTCGCGTACTCGCGGGAGGCCAGCAGGAAGGTCAGCGTGTCGTCCGGGTCGCCGTCGAAGGCGATCGTCACGACCATGCCGGGCTCGACCACGCCGTCGTCGGCCGGCGCCTCGCCGACCTTCGCGTGCTCCAGGAGCTGGGTCAGCTGGCGCACCCGGAGCTCCATCTTGCCCTGCTCCTCCTTGGCCGCGTGGTACCCGCCGTTCTCACGCAGGTCGCCCTCCTCACGGGCCGCCGCGATCTTTACGGCGATCTCCGTGCGCGCGGGACCAGACAGGTACTCCAGCTCGGCCTTGAGCTGGTTGTACGCCTCCTGCGTGAGCCAGGTGACGTTTTCGCTGGTCTGGGTCACAGGGTGCTCCTCGTCGGTACTGGGAATACAAAGCATCGCCCTACCCGTAAGCATGTGCCACCACGGGTGGGCGAAACCACGAGCCTAACAATTCCCCAGGAAAAGGGGGAGAAGGTAAAAGGTCCTGACCGTGTCCGTGCAGGTCAGGACGGAAACGACCGTTCAGTCACGGTGCGTGCGCACGGGCGTGTGGGCGGGAGTCCGGGCCGGGGGCGCGGTCATCGCCCCGCCCCGCCGTCGGCCGTGCAGCCCAGCAGTTCCACGCTGGTCGCCCTGGCCGTCGTCCGCAGGGTGAGGACCTCGTCGATCCGGTCGGTGCGCGCGTCGAACCGGAAGTCCTTGCGGGCCACGTCGCTGCCGTCCTGGTGCTGGGCGCGCAGCGTGCAGTAGCCCTTGGCGTCCTTGTCCTTGCGGACTTCGAGATGGACGTCGACCTGCTGGTCCGAGACGACCTGGCGCTTGATCACCTCGGCGCTGATGTCCTGGCCCGTGACGTAGTCGTAGCCGATCCAGCCGACCACACCGAGGAGGACGACGCCCAGCACCGAGCCGATGATCTTGAGCTTGCGGTCGGCCTGCTGGTCCGCGGAACGGCCGTAGCGGTTCTCCACCGTCGTCTCGCGTACCGCGGTCATGATCGCTCCTCCTGTACCGGGGATCCCCGTCCCGGGGATCGAGGAATTTTCCGCCCCCCGGTTCGGTCACTATAGAAGCCTGCCCACATGCCGAATCACTGAGGATCGAGTCTTGACCGAGCAGCTGCGACTGATGGCCGTCCACGCCCACCCCGACGACGAGTCGAGCAAGGGCGCGGCCACCATGGCGAAGTATGTGTCCGAGGGGGTGGACGTGCTGGTGGTGACCTGCACGGGAGGCGAACGCGGCTCCATCCTCAACCCGAAGCTCCAGGGCGACCCGTACATCGAGGAGAACATCCACGAGGTGCGCCGCAAGGAGATGGACGAGGCCCGGGAGATCCTGGGCGTCGAGCAGGAGTGGCTCGGCTTCGTCGACTCCGGCCTGCCCGAGGGCGACCCGTTGCCGCCGCTGCCCGAGGGCTGCTTCGCGCTGGAGGACGAGCAGGTGGCCGCGGGCCGCCTCGTCCGCAGCATCCGTACGTTCCGTCCGCAGGTCATCACGACGTACGACGAGAACGGGGGGTACCCGCACCCCGACCACATCATGACCCACAAGATCACGATGATCGCCTTCGACGGCGCGGCGGACGCCGAGCGGTTCCCGGAGACGGAGTTCGGCCCCGTCTGGCAGCCGCAGAAGCTCTACTACAACCAGGGCTTCAACCGGCCGCGCACGGTCGCGCTGCACGAGGCGCTGCTGGCCCGCGGCCTGGAGTCGCCGTACGGGGACTGGCTGAAGCGCTGGAAGGAGTTCGAGCGCGACGAGCGCACGCTGACCACGCACGTCCCGTGCGCGGAGTTCTTCGAGATCCGCGACAAGGCGCTGATCGCGCACGCCACGCAGATCGACCCGGACGGCGGCTGGTTCCGGGTGCCGATGGACATCCAGAAGGAGGTCTGGCCGACCGAGGAGTACGAGCTGGCGAAGTCCCTCGTCGATACCTCCCTCCCCGAGAGCGACCTCTTCGCGGGCATCCGCGACAATGCCTGATATGTACGCGACCCAGGCACTGACCGATCTCGTTCCGCTTGCCGCCGAGCTCGACAAGAACAAGGTGACCCCCGGTGTTCTCGGCTTCATCGTCTTCGCGGCGCTCGCCGTGGGCGTGTGGCTGCTGATGAAGTCCATGAACCGGCACATGGGCAGGGTCGACTTCGAGGAGGCCCCGGACCCGGACGCGGTGCCGGCCGAGGCCGCCGCGGGGGCGGGCCCGGCCAAGGGGAAGTAGCACCCGGCGGGCGGCCCCGGGACCCTTCCGGTACCGGGGCCGCCCCGCCACGCCCGTCGCACCTGACCCCCGGTCGACGGGGGCCGTACGCCGTGCCTCAGGCGCTGTACGCGGCCGGCAGCGGCACGCCCATGACGTCCCGGGCGTGGTGCGACGGAGTCATGCCCAGACGCCACGCCTGCCAGCCGTCCTCCAGGTCGACGCCCCGGTCCAGCACGACCGCGAACGCCTCGGCGCAGTCGGTCAGCTTGCCGTCGCGCGCCGGGTGCCCGGCCGCCAGCAGCTCCGCCAGCTCCTGCTGGGCCACCACCGTGCCCACCTCGCTGCCGCCCGGCGACGCGTACGGCAGCAGCGTGCACCGCAGGAACCGGGCCCAGTCCGCGCCCCGCGCGTCCTCGTACGAGCCGAACAGCTCCACCGCCTCGCCGCACAGCTCCAGCGCCTGGCCGGCCCGGTCGTTGCCCGCGTCGATCAACGCCAGCTCCAGGCACGTCCACGCCTCGCCGTGGGCGACCCCGATGCGTCGGAAGTCGGCGCGGGCGTCCGTCAGCAGCTGGCGGGCGAAACCGGAGTTGCGGAGGTTCCCGGTGCGGGCGGCCCGCTGGTCCCGGGTGACCCGGCCCGAGTGGTGGCGGGCGCACGCCAGCCCGTACCCGTCCCGCATCCGGGAGAACATCGTGCGGGCCCGCTCCAGCTGCCGGACCGCCTCGTCGGTGTCGCCCTCCTCCTCCAGCGCCTGGCCCAGGTAGAACAGCGTCCACGCCTCACCGCGCGCGTCCTCGTTGTCCCGGTGCCGGGCCAGCGCCGCCTCCAGCCGCTCCACCGCATCGGCCGGGTCGCCGTCCAGCAGCCGGGCGCGGGCCAGCTGGGTCAGCGCCCACGCCTCGCCCCGCTCGTCCCGGGTCCGGCCGTACAGCTCCAGCGCCTCGCGCAGCGCGTCCTCGGCCCGCGTCAGGCGGCCCATCACCAAAAGCGTCTGACCGAGCTGGAACCGGGTCCACGCCTCCCCGTGCAGCGACTCGCCCTCCTGGTGCAGCACCAGCGCCTCGTCCAGCAGGGTCAGCGCCTCGGAGATCCGGGCCCGGTCCCGCTCCACGGCCGCCAGCGCGTGCATCGACCACGCCCGGTCCTCCGCCTGCTCCGGCGAGGACTGCAGCCCGATCGCCTCCCGCAGCCGGGCCGCCGCCTCGGTCAGACTGCCCTGGTGGTGCAGGGTGATCCCGAGCGAGCAGAGCGCCAGCGCCGTACCCGCGTCGTTCTCCGCCTCCCGGTAGAGGCCGACCACCGACGACAGGGTCGTCCGGGCCTTGTCCAGCTCGCCGAGCTGGCGCGCCGCGATCCCGGTGCGCCACTGCACCGACCGCTCCAGCAGCCCCTTGTCCACCGCCTGGGTCAGCTCACTGATCTCGCCCAGCCGGTAGAGGTCGCCGCGCAGCAGGCAGTAGTCGCAGAGCGCGCCCAGCAGATCCAGCACCGCCCGCTGGTCGACGCCCTCGGCGTGGCGCAGCGCCGAGGTGATGAAGCTCGTCTCGTGGTCCAGCCAGCCCAGCGCCGCGTCCAGCGAGTTGAAGCCGTGCGAGCCGAACTGACCGGCCCGGGTCGACATCTTGCCGTCCACCATGCGGATCACCGCACCGGCCAGATCCGCGTAGTTGCGGATCAGCCGCTCCTGCGCGGCGGTACGCTCCGCCGGCTCCTCCTCGTCCCGCAGCCGCGCCAGGGCGAAGGTCCGCACCAGATCGTGCAGCCGGTAGCGCGAGCCCCTCACCCGGCTCAGCAGCCCGGCCCCGGCCAGCTCGCCCAGCAGCCGCTCGGCCTCCTGCTCGTCGGCGGCCAGCAGCGCCGCCGCCGCGGCCGTCCCCAGACTGGCCCGGCCGGCCAGCGCGAGCCGGCGCAGCAGCCGCCGCGCCTGCTCGGACTGGTCGGTGTAGCGCAGCCACAACGCCCGCTCCACCGGCTGGACCCGCCGGTACTCGGCGAGGTCCGTGGCGAGCGAGCCGGGGCTGCGCGTACCGAGCGAGGAGCCCGCGATCCGCAGCGCCAGCGGCAGCCCGCCGCACAGCTCGGCGACGTCGTCCGTCCCCCGCGAGTCGTACGGGCCCTCCTGCGGCGCCCCGGCCGCCTCGCGCAGCAGCTCCTCCGCGCCCACCGCGTCGAGCGGGCCGACCGCCAGCCGGTGCACCCGGGCCGGCAGGTCGGCGGGCAGCTCCAACGGCTCGCGGACGGTGACCAGCACCAGGCTGTCCGAACCCTCGGGCACCAGGGCGCACACCTGTGCCACGTCGGCGGCGTCGTCCAGCACCACCACCACGGGGGTGCCGGCCAGATGCTGGTCGTACAGCTCACCCAGCCGCCGCACCTGCTGCTCCGCCGGGCCCCGGGACGACGGGTCCGCGCCGGAGCGGCCGGAGCCGCCGTCCCGGAAGAGCAGCTGTTCACGGGGTGCGCCCAGCCGGTTCAGCAGATGCAGCAGCGCGTCCCGGGTCGGCAGCGGCGTCTCCCCGGCGCTGCCGCCGCGCAGATCCACCACGCAGGCGCCCCGGAACAGGTCCTTCAAGCTGTGCGCGGCACGCACCGCGAGGGCGGTCCGCCCCGAACCGGGCGCGCCGTGCAGAACGACGACGGTCGGCTTGGTCTCCGTCGCCGCACGGGCCTCGCGCACCCACCGCCCGATCTGCTCCAGCTCGGCCCGCCGCCCCGCGAACGCCCCGTAGGACGACGGGAGATGGCCGAACGACTGCTCCAGCATCGCCCGGGTGCGGGCCGCCGCGCTGCGGTCCGTCCGGCGGCCCGGCGCCGCGGCGGCCCGCGACTGCTGCGGCACCTGCTTGGCCGGGGTGCGCGAGGCGGCGGTGAGCATCCGCTGCTGGTCGAGGAAGGGGCGCACGCCCCGTACCTCCAGCGCCGCCAGCCACTGGAGCCGCAACTGCTCGGCCCCGCCCGGCTGTCCGAGCGCCCCGGCCCGGCGGTGGGCGGCGGGCCAGTGCGAGGCGGTGGCCCGGGCGACGGTCGCGGTGGCCCCGGCGACCGCGACCACCGCCCCCGCGCCGAGCGCCGGCCCCGCCGTCGTGCCGAACGCGAGGTCCGCGCCGAAGGCTGCGACCGCGGAAACCCCGGTGACCAGCAGGGGAGTTCCCAGCGTCGCCCGGTTGAGCCGCCCCGACAACGGCCGCTTCCCCGCCTCGTCCGCCTCCAGCGCCCCGACGTACGCCGCGTACTCCTCCGCCGCCGCACCCGCCAGCGTGTCCAGCGCCTCCCGCCCGCGCGCCGTCAACGTCCCGGCATCGGCGCGGCCACCGGACCGCCGCACCTCCTCCTCGACGGCGCGCACCAACAGCCCTTCCACCTCGGCCCGATGGCTGTCCCGCATATACGTGTCCCCCTTCGGTCACGTTCCGTGCTGTTTGCCGCCGCCAGTCTTCCGGCAACGGGGCGCCGAGGCGAGGGACCGCTCCGGGGAGGCGGAAACGGGGTGGGCCCGAGTACGCCGGGGAGGCACGGGCCCACGGCCGGTACGCTGCCGGGGTGACGGAGCAGACCGGGCAGGACGCGCGGCGGCCCGCGAACGACGGGCCGAGGGCCGCCGTCCGCAACCGGGCCGCGCTGGTCGCCGCCGCCCGGGAGGTCTTCGCGGAGCACGGTCTGGAGGTGCCGCTGTCCGCGATCGCCCGCAGGGCCGGGGTCGGGCAGGGCGTGCTCTACCGGCACTTCCCGGACCGGGCCGCCGCGGTGGCCGCGGTGCTGGAGGAGAACGTCCGGCAGATCGAGCGGGCGGCCGAGACCGGGGGCATGGCCTTCCCGGACGTCCTCGGAGTGCTGACCTGGCATCTGATCGAGTCGTCGGCCTTCATCGGCCTGCTGCACACCGACCGGCCGGGCGGCCGTTCCGACGTCCGCGCCCACGCGGTGGGGCTGTCCGGGCGCGTCGAGCGCGCGCTGCGGCGCCGGCTGCCCGGCGGCCATCGGCTGGGCGCCGGGCAGGACCTGACGCTCGCGGTCGCCATGGTCTCCGCCGCGGTCGCCGGAGCCACGCGCGAGGAGAGGGAGCGCCGGGCGCTGGCCGCCTGGCGGCTGCTCGGCGTCGAGGTGGGACGGGTGGCCCCCTTCGAGGGCTGAGCCGGTCCGGGTGCCGGGGTCCGGGTACCGGCCTCCGTCAGCCTCTACCGACTTCCGTCAGCTTCCGTCGACCTTTGTCGTCGACCTCCGTCAGCCCCCGTTGGACTGCCGAGTGCCCTCCGCGAGCGCGTCGAAGGCGTACAGATACCCGCCGGCCGGGCCGCTGACGGTGAGGTAGGCCCGGGTCCCGCCCGGCGTGATGGCCACGTTCGTCGCCGACTCCAATCTTTGTGTGTCGGAAGGGAGTTCCACGGTCGCCAGCCGCTTGCCGTACCGGTCGTACACGGCCATCGCGGCCCGGCCGTGGAGCCCCTGGTAGAGATTGCCGTCCGCGTCCACGGCGATCGAGTCGGTCTGCGCGATCCCGCCGTCCACCCGGATCGCGGTGTGCCGGGACGTGACCTTCCCGTCCTGGTCGAGGCGCAGGTAGGAGATCCGGTTCTCGGTGAGCTCGCTGAACCACAGCCCGCGGTACTCCGCGTCGAACGAGATCCCGTTCGGGGCGGCCAGCTCCCCGGCCAGGACCGTGGCGTTCCCGCCCGCGCGGTCGATCCGCACCACGCGGCCGTGCGCCTCGTTCTCGGACAGCCCGCGGGAATCGCTGACGTACAGGTTGCCCTCCGGGTCGAAGGCGATGTCGTCCGGGCTCATCCGCACCCCGTCGACCTCGCCGGAGAAGAAGGTCCGGCGATCGCCGCCACCGGGGGCCAGGCTCACGATCTCGCCGTGCGCGAAGTCGCTGAGGTAGAGCCGCCCGTCGTACGGGCTGAACTGCGCCGAGGTGTAGGCGCCCCGGTCGTCGGTGTGGAACGTGCGGAAGGTCTTCCTCCCGACGTCCACCCGCATGACCTTGGGTTCGCCCGCGGGCGCGGTGACATCGACGACGAGCAGGTCGCCGTTCCCGTCGAACGTGGGTCCTTCCAGCAGGGTCATCCCGGTCCCGGCGTGCGGCCGGGTCAGCCGCATGACCTTCTGCGCCCGGACGGTCCTGCCCTCGGTGGCGGTGGGTGCCGTACCCCCGGGGTCGAAGCTCTCCGTGCCGCACCCGGTGAGGAGCAGGGTGCCGACCGCGGCGAGCACGGCGAAGGAACGGGCCGAGAACTGCTGCATGGGAGATCACACTTCCTGTTCGTCGCGAGGTTTCCGCTGCTCCGGAGCGTGTACGCGCCAACGGGGCGATGTGTTGTGTGGCCGAATACCGCCGTGCCGTCGAACCGTAACCGGACAGTGTTGTCCGGTACTTGCTACCGTAGCCGACCACACCCGCCCCGCGCCCCCCAACAGCCCATGAACGGAATCCACGTGACGGTGCATCAGCTTGGCGACCCCGACGAACTGACGGCGCTGCGGCGGCGCTACCGGCTCGAACGCGAACGGCGCGTCCGCCCCGACGGCGCCGCCCAGTACCGCACCGCGGACGCCGGTTTCGGCTACTACGCGGCCGACCCGTACACCACCGGGCCGGACGAGCGGGAGCCCCGCCGCGACACCGTCGACGTCGCCGTGATCGGCGGCGGGTTCGGCGGCATCCTCGCCGGGGCGCACCTGCGGAGCCACGGCGTCCAGTCCGTCCGGATCGTCGAGAAGGGCGGCGACTTCGGGGGCACCTGGTACTGGAACCGGTACCCGGGCGTCCACTGCGACATCGAGTCCCACGTGTACCTGCCGATGCTCGACGAGACCGGCTACGTACCGGAGTGGAAGTACGCCCCCGGCGACGAGATCCGCCGCCACGCGGTACGGATCGCGCACCACGCCGACCTCTACGCGGACGCCTTGTTCTCCACCGCCGCCACGGCGCTGACCTGGGACGAAGCCTCGGAGACCTGGATCGTGGCCACGGACCGCGGCGACGCCTTCCGGGCCACGTACGTCATCACCGCCACCGGAACCCTCACCGACCCGAAGCTGCCCGGGATCCCCGGGATCGAGACGTTCACGGGGCACACGTTCCACACCTCGCGATGGGACTACGGCTACACCGGCGGCACCCCCGGCGGCGGCATGACCGGACTCGCCGACAAGCGGGTGGGCATCGTCGGCACCGGCGCCACCGCCGTCCAGGCCGTCCCCATGCTGGCCGAGGACGCCGCCCACCTCTACGTCTTCCAGCGCACCCCCTCCACCGTGGACGTCCGCGCCAACCGCCGCACCACCGCCCGGGACGTCGGCGCCGACCACGAGGGCTGGGCCCGCGAACGCCGGGAGAACTACCTGCGCATCGTCTCCGGCGAGCCCGCCGAGGAGGACCTGGTGGCGGACCGGTGGACCGCGTCGGCCGGCCTGCTGGAGAAACTCCTGCCCAGCTTCCGGCGCCACGGCGACCGCGAGGCGTTCGAAGCCGCCTACGAGACCGCCGACGCCGCCAAGATGAACGAACTCCGCGCCCGCGTCGACGAGACCGTCACCGACCCGGAGACGGCCCGCAAGCTCAAGCCCTGGTACCGCTACGCCTGCAAGCGCCCCACCTTCTCCGACCTGTACTACCCGGCGTTCAACCGCGACAACGTCACCCTCGTCGACACCGCGGACACCCACGGCATCGAGCGCGTCACCGAGGACGGCGTCGTGGTCGGCGGCACCCCGTACGCGCTCGACTGCCTGATCTTCGCCACCGGGTTCGACGTCGGCGCCTCCGGCATCCACTCCGGCAGGCTCCCCGTCCGCGGCCGGGACGGCGTCGAGCTCCTGGACAGATGGGCGCGCCGGGGCCCGCGCACCCTCCACGGCTTCACCAGCAACGGCTTCCCGAACCTCATCCAGCTGGGCTCCCTCCAGAACGCCAGCAGCGTCAACTTCACCCACATCCTCGACGAACAGGCCCGCCACGCCGCCGCCCTCGTCGCCGCCGCCGAAGCCGCCGACGCCCTCATCGAACCCTCCACCGGGACCGAGGACGCCTGGCTCGCCCTCCTGGCCGAAGGCGCCCCCGACCACGAGTGGTTCCACGCCGAATGCACCCCCGGCTACTACAACCGCGAAGGCCGAGGCCGCCCCAACGGCCCCACCGCCTACCCGCACGGCGCCGTCGCCTTCCACGAACTCCTGGCCCGGTGGCGGGAGGAGTCCCTGGGGGAGGTGCTTCGGGGGAGGGCGGGTCAGCGGCCGTGACGACCAGAGCCGGCACGGGGCCAGGAACAAGAAGAGGCCCGGACCGAAGTCCGGGCCATGGGTCGGGACTACTGTCCTGACCACCAATCCAGCAGGATCCCCGCAAGCAACTTGCCGACGAAGGAGCCGGCAAACTGCTTGAAGAACCCACTGCAGCGGTTCTCGGACTTGTTCATGTAGTGACACCTTGGAGATCGGCGGCTACACGGATACCAGGCTCGGGACCCGCTGGGCAGTGTCACTGAGCCGTGGGGACGCATCCCCTGTCGTGCAGTCGCTGGATCTCCTTGACCCGCCCCCGACTGTACGCCACATGAAGTCCGTTTGAGGGTAGATGTCTTGGAGGCCCTGCTAGAACACTCATATGGAGAGCAGTGCCGAAACCGGGTCCAACGGCGAGAGCCCCCTCTGTCACCACGGCCGTACCCGATTCCTGGACGCCCGCCTACGGGGCAAGGACAGGGGACTGACGAAGCCGTACCCGGTGGTCTGCCATCTCGTCGACACCGGCGCCTACTTCGCGGAGCTGTGGGAGTTGACCGTCGGGCCGTCCCTGCGCGCCCGTGTCGCCCTGGAGCTTGGGTTGTCGGAGCCTGACGCCGCACGGGAGTTGGCCTTCTGGGCCGCGCTGCACGATCTGGGGAAGATCTCTCCGTCCTACCAGCATTTCCTCTCCACGGAAGCGTGTAAGGACTACCCGGAGTACTTCGAACAACTACTCGCTGACGGTCGCTACCGGCACGGCAGGGGCGGCACCAACAACAGAACGGCGCCGCACGACAGGATCACCCACTGGGCCCTGCCCGGGATCTTCGAGCAACTGGGCTACTCGGCGGACGCTCCCGGCGGGCAGGCCCGCGATCTCATCGGTCATGCCGTCGGGCAGTTGCTGGGTGGGCACCACGGGTCGTTCTACCCGCGGATGGAGAGGCGGCAGCTAAGAAGCCCGGCAACATTCCTGCCGCAGCTCGGGCTGGGCGCATGGCCGGAGCAACGCCTCGGCCACGCCCGCATGGTGCGGACGCTGATCACGGACGACGGCCCGGTACCGACAGGCATGCTCCCGGTCGAACTCGCGGTCGTGGTGCTGGGCGTGGTGATGGTGGCGGACTGGATGGCCAGCGACACGAAATCGATCGAGTCGGTGCGCTGTCTCGCGGACGAGGCGTGCTGCTGCGACGAAGCCCTTCGGCAGCACTGGGAGCGTGTCCGGGAGACAGCCCGTGAGCGAGTGGGGAAACAGGCTCTGGGGCGGTGTGGATTCGCTGCCTCGCCGGAGGAGGAACTGCTGCGGGCCGCCGGGTTCCCGGACGGCTCCGTGCACGGCCGACTCGCGCGACGCCTCCTCACGGAGGCCGGGCCCGCGCAGGGCGGCATGCTCCTGGTGAGTGCTCCCACAGGGCCTGCCCGCCGACGGCTGGGGATGGTGGCGGCCTCGAAGCTGGGCCGCGCGTCCAAGGCCCGAGGCATCGCTCTCGCGCTACCGGACGAGATGCACCTCGATGATGCGTCGAAGGAGCTGGCGTCGTTGGCCGGCACGCTTCTGGAGGGCTCCGGCGAGCTCGTCCGCCTTCACACGATGTCCTTCGACGTCGGGCCGGAGACCGCCTTCGAGGACATCCCCGAACTCAGCCTCGCCCCGGAGGACCAGGCCGTCGCGAAGAAGTGGCTCACCCAGCAGCGCCGTGGGTTGCTGGCCCCGCTCGGGGTGGGCGCGCTCGACCAGTTCCTGTTGGCCGTCCTGCCCGTGCCGGACAACGCGGTGCGACTTTTCGGGCTCAGCGAGAAGGTCTTCGTGGTGGACGACGTGCGCCCACAGGAGCCGGCGCTCCATCAGCTCCTGTGCTCGCTGGTGGAGTGGCTGGCGGCCCTCGGGACATCCGTGGTCCTGCTGACCGACACCCTGGCCGGGGAGAGTGCCGACCGTCTGGTGACGGCATACCGGAGAGGCGCGCAGGTGGCCCGGGGGCCGAAAACCCGGGAGAACGGTGCGTCGCCGTCGGCGGAGCTGCCGAGGCCGGGCTGGCTGTACGTCGACGGGCGGGACGGGTCGGTCACCGCGGTCGCCGACGACGCTCCGGAGGATTCGGTCCTGCCTGTTTCCCTGCTCGAAGCCCGGTCGAGGCCCGGGGGCGCGGACCCGTACGTGGACGCCGTCACGGACCGGTCCGGGGGCACCGGCTCAACCCTTGTGTGCTGTGACAGTGTGGAGGAGGCCCAGCGGACCTTCATCGCGATCGAACAGCACCGTCGCCTGCACGCGACACCCGGCGAGGTCCGGTTGCTGCACCAGCGCTTCCGCCGACACCACTTCCGCGAGCTGATGGAGGAATGCGCGGCAGCCCACAAGAATGCGGCGCAGGACGGCTCGGTGCTCGTCACCACCCCCGCCTTTGCCGAATACCTCCCGTTCCGTTTCGAACGTGTCGTCACTCGTTCCGCCCCGCTGCCGTCGCTGTTGGCCCGCGCTTCCCACGGCCGATGCCTGACCATCCTGGAAGGCGGGGAGCAGACCGGCTCGCCGATGGACCGGGCCTTGCGGCAGCACACGGTCCAAGCGCTCCGATCGCACGGACCGCAGCTTCGACTCCCCGATGACGCAGCTCGGTTGATCCGCCAGGTCTATGACTCGGACAGCTATCTGGCCGCTTTCGAGGACATCAGAGCCAGGCGGAAGGGGCACCTTCTGGCCGCCGCGGCCGAAGGACACGAGGCATGGCTGCTGCACGAAGCCCGGCGCGCCGGCATCCGCGGTCCAGCGGACGTCCACGGCGATCTGTACGAGCTGACCCGGACCGAGCGCGGCCTCACGAAGGAGCGCCTCGCAGCCACGATGGGCATCGAGGAGGCATACGTGCTGTTCATCCACCTCCGGGGCGAGGTTCCCTTCCTGGATCCCGAGGGGAAGGAGGAGGTGCCGCGCCTCAAGGAGGGCGGAGGCTCGGCCGTGGCCGCTCTGGCCCGGCACGCGATTCCGGTTCCGCCGCAGTGGGCGCCTGCGGGAGGGCTGTCGGAGCAGATGGGCCGTGAGCGGTTCCCCCGCCTCAAGAACCTCAATTACACATATTGGATAAAGCGGACGTGGCTGAATCAGGTGTATCCCGTGGTGCTCGGCGCGGACGGCGACCCCGACACCGGTCTCCTCGGGGCCATGCGGGTCGGGTACACCAGGACCGGCCTGTTCAGGCACGGTTGATCGCCTGATTCTCCGAAAAGGGCGCACTGCACATGGTGATCGTCTACGCTCACCGACAACCCGGGGCTACGTAAAGTCCCGTCGTGGGCACGGTGAGTGCGCGGCCTTGCCGGGGTAGGGCTGCCATACGGGTCTCCGGGGCGGAAGAGAACGCGGGAGACCGGGGGAACAATGGAACCGTCACGGGCGATGAATCTCTTCGACGAACCGTGGATTCCGGTGCGTTGGCTCCCCGGCCGGGACGGCCCGGAATCCGTGGGCCTCCGGGAACTTCTGCGGTGCTGCCAGGACATCGAAGCTCTGGACATCCCGCTCGCCGCCGCCCACTCGGCACTCCTGCGGGTGCTGTACGCGCTCACCGCACGGGTCACCAGGCTCGACGAGGAGCAGGACGACGAGGCCCTGGACACCGACTGGCTGCGCCGACGTCAGGAAGTCCTCGAAAACGGAGCACTGCCGGAGTGCCGCATCGCGAGGTACGTCGATCAGTGGCACCACCGCTTCTTCCTCTTTGACGCTGGTCCGACCGGCCGTCCGTGGCTGCAGGACCCGCGCCTGGCGGAGGAGTGCACCGAGTCGAGCGGCGTCAACAAACTGGTGGTGACCCGGCCTTCGGGCAACAACCACTCCTGGTTCGGTCACGTCCGCGACGACGCCCCGCACCCGCCCTCCGCGGCCACGGCGGTGCTGTACCTGCTGATGTGGCACTACTACGGGGCCCCCGGCAAATGCACTCCCCGACTGCTCCACGGAGAGCGGATCTCCGAAGCCAGGCGCGGGCCCCTGCACGGATCGCTCTCCTACCACCCGGAAGGGGAATCGCTGCTGGTCACCCTTCTCGCCGGGCTTGTGCGCCCCGGGGCGGACGTACGGCGCACGGAAGACCTCTGCTCCTGGGAGCGGGACGAGCCGACGGACCCGGCGGGCGCTCCCCCCGTTCCGCTCGGCCCCTGCGGCTGGTGGACGGACATTTCGCGGCACGCTCTCCTGCTCCAGCCCGACGATCGCGGGGAGCACGTCACGGACGCCCGCATCACCTGGGCGTACCGCCTTCCGGGAGGGTTCGACGACCCGTACCTCGTCTGGGAGCACAGGACCGTCAAGAACGAGGACATCCGCTCCGCCCGACCGGCCAAGGCGAGCAGGGCCCTGTGGAGGGATCTGGACGGCCTGCTGGGCCATCAGCCCCCGGAGGCCGACGGTGAGGCGACCACGGTGGAACGTCCCAGACTGTTCGCGACGGCGGCCGAGCTCACCGAGCAACTGCGCATCAGGGCGCTCGGCCTGGACCAGAACAAGTCCAAGAACATCCAGTTCGTCAGCGGACTCACCCCCTCGACCGTGGGCCATCTGACCGATCGGGTCCCCGAAGCCCAGGTCGCGGTCGGACGACTGCGCAGGCTGGGCGAACGGTACGGGGAGAACCTCGTCGGAGCGGTGCGCAAGGCCTGGGAGCTGTACACGAGGGGAGATCCCAAGCAGGCGGGCAAACTCGTCCCGCAGGCCGAGGCCCTGTACTGGCCGGCTGCCGAACGCGAGTTCTGGTCCCGTTTCGACTGCCTCGACCGTACTCGCGAGGACCCCGACGGCGGCCTGGACATCCGCGGGGCGCGCGACGCCTTCCTGCGACTCGCCCAGGAGGCTTACAAGCACGCGACCGAACCGCTCACCCGTTCCACCCGCGGGAACCAGGCAGTGATCGAAGCCCATGGCCTGCTGTGGGCTACGCGCCCCGTGCGCAAGAACAAGTAGTCATCACGCCGACCGGAAGGTGCCCCATGGCAGAAGACCGCAGAGCCACGGTGCAGGAGCGCCGCGCCGAGAACCTGAGTTTCGTACGGGAGATCCGGCAGCTGTGCGCGGAAAACCCCGGGGCGCACGCGCGCCTGCGCCGAGGTCTGGGCAAGGACATCGACCAGGCATCCGGGATGCAGGAGTACATCGCACACTGGCTCCCCGAGAAGCGGAACCGGGAGCGGGACCGCGCCTACTACGCGGTCGCCGCGCTCATCGCCGATCAGCCCCGCCACGTCGTTCGCGACCGGCCGGTGGAGGAACCGAAGACGGAGCAGCCGAACGGTGTCTACGGTGCCAGCTTCGGCCACACCCTCGCCGAGTCCGTTCTCAAGGCTCCCGCACAGGAACGCTCACGCCGCCGGGACAACACCCGCAGGCGTCTGGACCTCCTCGTCCGCCAGAGCCCCACCGGGCTGCACCGCTACCTCCCCCAGACCACCCGCCTCCTGCGCCAGTACGAGACCGAACCCGACTGGGCCCAGCTGCTGAGCGATCTGACCCGCTGGCCGTGGAACGCCGCAGAGATCGGGAGCCGGTGGCAGCAGGACTACTTCCGTACCCTCCACCGCGATGAGTGGGGGAAGAAGGACCAGTCCGACGTAGCCCAGGCCGTCCCGGAAGCCTGAGCACCCTCAGTCCGACCGCCGTACCCGCACACCACTCCAGAAGGAGCCCTCCGTGGCGACCGCGCACCTGCCCGCCTGCTTCGTCGACGTGCACGTTCTCCAGAGCGTCCCCGTGTCCACGCTGAACCGCGATGACCTCAACGCCGTCAAGACGGTGGACTACGGCGGTGTGCGGCGCACTCGTGTCAGCAGCCAGTCATGGAAGAGGGCGCTGCGCGAGGAGTTCCAGAAGGAGATCGGACAGTACGCCACCCGGACCCGCCGGATCGACAAGGCCGTCGCCGACGTCCTCACGGAGAAGCACGGCTGGGACCACCAGGAAGCACGTCGGGCCGGTGCTCACGTCGTGGCGGCCTCCGGGATCAAGTTCGCCATCGACGGGAAACCGGACCAGGAGAACTACAAGGCCATCACCAACGGACTCGTCTATCTGTCCTCCGAGTCGATCGAGGAACTCGCCGACCTCGCCGCCGAGCACCCGGACAAGATCAAGAAAAAGAAGATCGAGAAGGCGACCGACAAGTCGCAGCTCCCCGCAGCCGAGATTCAGAGCATCATCCGTCGGGGCAACGCCGTCATCCACACCTTCGGCCGCATGCTCGCCGAGGTCGATGGCGCCGATGTCGACGGGGCGGTCCAGGTCGCCCATGCCTTCACCACTCACCGCAGCGACGTTCAGGTCGACTACTTCACCGCCGTCGACGACCTGACCTCCGCCTGGGGCGAGACCGGCAGCGGCCACCTCAACGAGGCCGAGTTCTCCGCCGGCACCTTCTACCGCTTCGCCACCATCGACCTGCGCGAACTCATCGCCAACATGGGCAAGGTCCGCACCTCCGGAGGCCCCCGCGACGCCTCCGAGGATGCCCGTAACATCGCCGGGGCCTTCCTCTCCGCCTTCATCCGCTCCCTGCCGCAGGCCAAGAAGAACTCCACCGCACCGCACACCGCACCGGACCTCGTTCACATCAGCGTCCGCAGCGACCGCCCGCTCTCCTTCGCCGCAGCCTTCGAAACCCCGGTGCGCTTCGCGCAGGGCGGCGGATACGGAGCCGCGTCCCGCGACCAGCTCGTCGCGTACGCACGGACCGCCACCACTCTCATGGGCAGCAACCGCATCCTCTCCGCCCACTGGGCCGGTACCGGCCAGGACATCGAGGGACTGGGGGCGCGCGTCGACTCCTTCGACGCGCTGGTCGAAGCCGGCGTCGGAGCCGCGTTCGCCCCGTTGGGGAGCGGAGCGTGACCGTGCCACAGCCACCTCGGGAGCCCGGGTTGCTGCTGCGCCTCGCGGCGCCGTTGCAATCCTGGGGAGAGCGCAGCCACTTCACCGAAGAGCGTGACACCGCCTCCTTCCCCACCAAGTCGGGCGTGCTCGGCCTGCTGTCCTGCGCGCTGGGCCGATCCCGCGGGCAGGACAACAGCGACCTGCGCCGACTGGGACTCACCGTGCGCATCGACCGGCCCGGCTACGTGCTGCGCGACCTGCACACCGTCGGTGGCGGCCTGGCCCCCAAGGACACCGTCCGAACAGCCAAGGGCGGCAACCGCGGCGAGAACAGGTCCACTCTCTACGGCCACCGGCTCTACCTTGCCGACGCCGCCTTCGTCTGTGCGCTCACCTGCCCGGAAGAGGCGGTTCTCGACCGCTGCGCCGACGCGCTGACCACTCCGCGCTGGCCCCTGTACCTGGGCCGCCGCGGCTGCCCGCCCGAGGGCCCCGTTCTGCTCGACCGCAGTGCGGACGTCCTCGGCGGCCTCCTGCGGCTTCCCCTGCCCGCGCGGTCCCGGACCTCTGCTGCCGTGACGCTGCTCGCCGACCGCCCCCTCGGCTGGCTCCCACGCCATCCCGAGGACACCGACGACGGCTCCCGCCCCAGCTCCGAGGTACAGGACGAACCGGTCGACACCGCTTCGCACCGGCGTGCTTTCCGCACCCGTCGGCTCTACCGGGGCTCCTGGCACCCGCCCGAGCAGCTGTACACCAACAAGCTCGGCGTCGACTACCTGGAAGAGCTCGCCCGGTATCTGAACCCCGCCACCGTGCCCTCGCCCGACGGTCCGGAGGCCGCCGTATGACCACCTGGCTCGCCCGCCTCGTTCTCGACACGTCCCGGACCGACGTACGCGAGGAACTGCGCAACGCCGTGGCCATGCACCGGCGCGTGATGTCCCTCTTCCCCGACCTTCCCGAACTCGAAGAGCCACGCAGACATTTCGGCGTACTGCACCGGGTCGAACGGACCGAGCGAAAGGCCGTGCTCATGGTCCAGAGCAATAAGGAGATCGCCCCGGAACGGCTTCCGGGCGGGTACGCGGTTGGGGTGGCCTCCCGCAGCATCGAGCCGCTTCTGGACGCCCTTGCCCACGGCCGCCTCCTGTCCTATCGCTGCGACGCCAACCCCATCCGTCGCCCCAGCAGCACCACGCGGGAGCTGTACACGAACCTGCCTTCGGTCGTTGCCCTCCAAGGCCGCCATGCCGACGACTGGTGGCACCGACGGGCAGAAATCGCCGGTCTCAAGATTCACACACACCTCTCCCACCCGCTGGACGCGGCTGTTGGCCGCCGTGGAAAGGGCAGCGGCGCCCAAAAGGTGCGTCATCACCGGGTCCGCTTCGAAGGCACCGCGGAGATCGTCGATCCCGATGCGCTGCGAGCCGCGATGACCGGTGGCGTCGGAAAAGGGCGGGCGTACGGGTGCGGGCTGCTGACCATCGCGCCGCTACGGGCGGGGGAGTAGGCGCGGGTGACTGCCCTTTTCGGCGGACCGAATCCGGGACCCGCCCCTGCGGGCTGGGTCGACAGATCGGGATCGTGCGAGGGTGGCCGCATGAACCACCTTGCCGAAGCGCAGTCACCGTATCTGTTGCAGCATGCCCACAACCCCGTCGACTGGTGGCCGTGGTCGGAGGGGGCCTTCGCGGAGGCGCGGCGGCGGGATGTGCCGGTGTTTCTGAGTGTGGGGTACAGCTCGTGCCACTGGTGCCACGTCATGGCGCACGAGTCCTTCGAGGACGGGGCCACCGCCGCGTATCTGAACGAGCACTTCGTCTGCGTCAAGGTGGACCGCGAGGAGCGGCCCGATGTGGACGCGGTGTACATGGAGGCGGTGCAGGCGGCGACCGGGCAGGGAGGGTGGCCGATGTCCGTGTTCATGACGGCGGACGGGGAGCCGTTCTACTTCGGTACGTACTTCCCGCCCGAGCCGCGGCACGGGAGTCCGTCCTTCCGGCAGGTGCTCGAAGGGGTGGCGGCCGCCTGGGGCGGGCGGCGGGGGGAGGTCACCGAGGTCGCCGCGCGGATCGTGCGGGACCTGGGCGGGCGCTCGCTGGTCGGCGGCGGGGACGGGCTGCCCGGGGAGCCGGAGCTGTCGCAGGCGTTGCTCGGGCTGACCCGCGACTACGACGAGAGGTACGGCGGATTCGGCGGGGCGCCCAAGTTCCCGCCGTCGATGACCGTCGAGTTCCTGCTGCGCCACCATGCCCGCACCGGGGCCGAGGGCGCTCTCCAGATGGCCGCCGACACCTGCCGGGCGATGGCCGAGGGCGGGATCTACGACCAGCTCGGCGGCGGGTTCGCCCGGTACGCGGTGGACCGGGAGTGGGTCGTGCCGCACTTCGAGAAGATGCTCTACGACAACGCGCTGCTCTGCCGGGTGTACGCGCATCTGTGGCGGGCCACCGGTGCGGAGCAGGCCCGGCGGATCGCCCTGGAGACCGCCGACTTCATGGTGCGTGAACTGCGCACCGCCGAGGGCGGGTTCGCCTCCGCGCTGGACGCCGACAGCGAGGACGCGGCCGGCCGGCACACCGAGGGCGCGTACTACGTGTGGACGCCCGAACAGCTGCGGGAGGTGCTCGGCGAGGCGGACGCCGCCTTCGCCGCCGAGTACTTCGGGGTGACCGAGGAGGGAACCTTCGAGGAGGGTGCCTCCGTGCTCCGGCTCGCGGGGGGCGGGGTGGCGGACGCGGAGCGGGTCGCCGGGGTCCGGGCCCGGCTGCTGGCCGCCCGCGAGGCGCGCCCGCGCCCCGGCCGGGACGACAAGGTGGTGGCCGCCTGGAACGGGCTGGCCGTCGCCGCGCTCGCCGAGACCGGGGCCTACTTCGACCGGCCCGACCTGGTGGAGCGCGCCACCGAGGCGGCCGACCTGCTGGTCCGGGTCCATATGGGGGACACCGCGCGGCTGACCCGTACCTCGAAGGACGGCCGGTCGGGTGACAACGCCGGGGTCCTGGAGGACTACGCCGACGTCGCCGAGGGCTTCCTCGCGCTGGCGGCGGTCACCGGGGAGGGGGCCTGGCTGGAGTTCGCCGGGTTCCTCCTCGACATCGTGCTCGTGCACTTCACCGGCGAGGGCGGCGAGCTGTACGACACCGCCGACGACGCCGAGCAGCTCATCCGCCGCCCCCAGGACCCCACCGACAACGCGGTCCCGGCCGGCTGGACGGCGGCGGCCGGGGCGCTGCTCTCGTACGCCGCGCACACCGGTTCCGAACCGCACCGGACCGCGGCCGAGCGGGCACTCGGCGTGGTGAAGGCGCTGGGGCCCCGGGTGCCCCGGTTCATCGGCTGGGGGCTCGCGGCCGCCGAGGCGCAGCTCGACGGGGTGCGGGAGATCGCGGTCGTCGGACCGGTCGGCGGCGAGCTGCACCGTACGGCGCTGCTGGGTACGGCGCCGGGGGCGGTGGTCGCGGCGGGGGAGGCCGGTGGGGCGGAGTTCCCGCTGCTGGCGGACCGGCCGATGGCGGGCGGGGCGCCGACCGCGTACGTCTGCCGGCGCTTCGTGTGCGACGCGCCGACGACGGACGCGGCCGAGCTGGCCCGGAAGGTCGGGGCGCGGCGGTAGGGGAGCGGGGAAGCGAGCGGGGAAGCGCCTCCGCTCTCGGCCGGCCGGTCCTGTCGCGGAACGAGTACGCGGGCGCACCGGGCCCCCGGGAGGGGGCGGTGCGCCCGTGTGGCCGACGGTCAGTGGTGGTTGTAGGCGACCAGCGAGATGCCGACGTAGTGGACGACGAAGGCCGCCAGGGTCAGCGAGTGGAACACCTCGTGGAAGCCGAACCAGCGCGGCGAGGGGTTGGGGCGCTTGATGCCGTAGATGACCCCGCCGGCGCTGTAGAGCAGCCCGCCGACGACCACCAGCACCAGGACGGCGATCCCGCCGGTCCGCATGAAGTCGGGCAGGAAGAAGACCGCCGCCCAGCCCATCGCCAGGTAGCACGGGGTGTACAGCCAGCGCGGGGCGCCGACCCAGAACACCCGGAAGGCGATCCCCGCCGCGGCCGCCGCCCAGACCGCCCAGAGCAGCGGTGTCCCGGTGGACTCGGGGAGCAGCAGCAGGGTCAGCGGGGTGTACGTGCCCGCGATGATCAGGAAGATGTTGGCGTGGTCGAGGCGGCGCAGCACCGCCTCGCCGCGCGGACCCCAGGTGCCCCGGTGGTAGAGCGCGCTCACGCCGAAGAGCAGACAGGCGGTCAGGGTGTAGATCCCGCAGGCGATCCGGCCCCGGGAGCTGTCGGTGAACGCGATCAGCGCCACCCCGGCGACGATCACGGCGGGGAACATCCCGGCGTGCAGCCAGCCGCGCAGCCGCGGCTTCACGGGAAGGGCGTCGGACTCGGCTGATTCCGGCCCGGTGGGCGCGGGTGCGGCAGCGGCAGCAGTCATCCCCGCATCGTACCTACGCAACCGTAGGTAACCGATACAAGTGGCGATGCTCACGTGTGCGGCCCCCTGGACATATGGGCGGAACGGGCGGATGATCAAATGAGTGCGGTCGGCACCGGATGAGCGCCAACGGGATTCGAAGGGGTAGAAGCATCCGGGTCGCAGCCCCCACGGGGCAACTACCAAGCAGACACCCTCTACAAGGAGCGATCGTGGCGCGCGACATCGCGGCTCCCCCCACTCTTCCCACCGACCACCAGGAGCTCGTCTCCTGGGTGAACGAGATCGCCGAGATAACGGAACCGGACCGGGTGGTCTGGTGCGACGGCTCCGAGGCCGAGTACGAGCGCCTGTGCGGGGAGCTCGTCGCCAAGGGCACGTTCACCAAGCTGGACGAGAGCAAGCGCCCGAACTCCTACTACGCCGCGTCCGACCCGAGCGATGTCGCCCGGGTGGAGGACCGCACGTTCATCTGCTCCGAGAAGGAGGAGGACGCCGGTCCGACGAACCACTGGAAGGCCCCCGCCGAGATGCGGGAGATCTTCACCGGTGAGAAGGGCGTCTTCCGCGGCTCGATGCGCGGTCGCACGATGTACGTCGTCCCGTTCTGCATGGGCCCGGTCGGCTCCCCGCTCTCCGCGATCGGCGTCGAGATCACCGACTCCGCCTACGTCGCCGTCTCGATGCGCACCATGACGCGCATGGGCCAGGCGGTGCTGGACGAGCTCGGCACCGACGGCTTCTTCGTCAAGGCCGTCCACACCCTGGGCGCCCCGCTGGAGGAGGGCCAGGAGGACGTTCCGTGGCCGTGCAACTCCACCAAGTACATCTCGCACTTCCCCGAGGACCGCGAGATCTGGTCCTACGGCTCCGGCTACGGCGGCAACGCCCTGCTCGGCAAGAAGTGCTACGCGCTGCGCATCGCCTCCGTCATGGCGCGTGACGAGGGCTGGCTCGCCGAGCACATGCTCATCCTCAAGCTCACCCCGCCGCAGGGTGAGGCGAAGTACGTCGCGGCCGCGTTCCCGTCGGCCTGCGGCAAGACCAACCTCGCCATGCTGGAGCCGACGATCCCCGGCTGGACCGTGGAGACCATCGGCGACGACATCGCCTGGATGCGCTTCGGCGAGGACGGCCGCCTCTACGCGATCAACCCCGAGGCCGGCTTCTTCGGCGTCGCGCCCGGCACCGGCGAGCACACCAACGCCAACGCCATGAAGACGATGTGGGGCAACTCCGTCTTCACCAACGTCGCGCTCACCGACGACGGCGACGTCTGGTGGGAGGGCATGACGGAGACCGCTCCGGCCCACCTCACCGACTGGAAGGGCAACGACTGGACGCCCGCGTCCGACACGCCCGCCGCCCACCCGAACGCCCGCTTCACCGTCCCGGCCGGGCAGTGCCCGATCATCGCGCCGGAGTGGGAGGACCCGAAGGGCGTGCCGATCTCGGCCATCCTCTTCGGCGGCCGCCGCGCCTCCGCCGTCCCGCTGGTCACCGAGTCCTTCACCTGGCAGCACGGCGTCTTCCTCGGGGCCAACGTGGCCTCCGAGAAGACCGCCGCCGCCGAGGGCAAGGTCGGCGAGCTGCGCCGCGACCCGTTCGCCATGCTGCCGTTCTGCGGCTACAACATGGGCGACTACATGAACCACTGGATCAAGGTCGGCGCGGACAAGGACCAGTCCAAGCTCCCGAAGATCTACTACGTGAACTGGTTCCGCAAGAACGACGCGGGCAAGTTCGTGTGGCCCGGCTTCGGCGAGAACAGCCGCGTCCTGAAGTGGATCGTCGACCGTCTCGACGGCCGCGCCGAGGGCGTCGAGTCCCCGATCGGCGTCCTGCCGGCCAAGGGCTCCCTCGACACCGAGGGCCTGGACCTCTCCGAGGACGACCTGGACTTCCTGCTCGACGTCGACAAGGAGGTCTGGCGCGAGGAGGCGGCGCTGGTCCCCGGCCACCTCAACACCTTCGGCGACCACACGCCCAAGGAGCTGTGGGACGAGTACCACGCGCTGGTCGAGCGCCTGGGCTGACGCTCCCCGGGCGCGCCCCGCGCGGGACGCGCCCGCACACCCCCGCGGCCGGGCCCCGGACATCCGCCCTGACCTGTGGGGCCGACAGCCCGCCGCGGTACGACGACCCCCGGAACCCCCTCGCGGTTCCGGGGGTCGTTCCCCTTTCCGGTTATTCCAGCCATTCCGGCGTTTCGCGGTGAACGCCCGAGGATCGCCCGAAGTCCCCTCAGGGCTTGCGCACCGGACCTTCACAACGCTTCGATGATCCTTCACATCGGCTCCGGCGCGGTCGGCCGGGGCAACAGAGCCTGTGGGGGATCCAGTTGAGCAGGAAAAGGCACTCCGTACGTATCGCGGCGACGCTCGCCGCGCTGACCCTCGGCACCGCGGGACTCACCGCGCTCGCGCCGCCCTCCGCCCACGCCGCGGACGGCTCCGGGCCCGCCTCCGCACCTGGCGACACTGTGGCCAAGCTCCCGATGTCCACGTTCGCGGCGATGGTCGTCGACTCGGTGCACGAGCGCGTCTACGTGACGGACGGCCAGGCCCGCACCACGAACAACCAGGTCCACATCTACAACTTCCAGGGGCAGAAGACGGGATCCGTCGCCGTCGGCACCGTCCCGTCCGGGATGGCGCTGAGCACGGACGGCGGGACGCTCTACGTCTCGCAGTCCTCGGCCGTCCTGGCCTTCTCCACCGAGACCTGGGAACGCACCGGGATCGTCGGCACCGCGACCGCGCCGAACTGCCCGCGCGACGTCGCCTTCGCCGGCGGCAAGGAGTGGCACGCCGAGACGCCGTACAACGGGACCGACTGCACCAACTTCTGGAGCGGGCTCTACGGCTCGGCGGGCAACGCGTCGGTCAACACCGGGTGGAACGCGGCGAGCCGGCTGCGGCTGGAGAGCGACCCCGAGGTCCCGGACCGCCTGCTGATGGCGCAGTCCCGCACCGCCACCGAGACCAACCCCTTCGTCACCTACTTCGACGCGAGCGGCGACACCCTCGTGCGCGGCCCGGAGCGCCGCTTCGCCGACGCCCAGGGGCAGGGCGGCCTCGACATGAAGGACGTGGCGCAGACCCCGGACGGGCGCCGGATCGCGGTCGCCGACGCCGCGTACGGCACCCGGCTCCTGGACGCGGCCGACCTGTCCGACGCGCCCGTCCCGTACCAGCCGCTGCCCGAGGGGGCCAAGGCGTCGGCGGTGGCGTTCAGCGGCGACGGCACGTACGTCGCCCGGGGCGCCAGCGCGACCGGGAGCACGCCCGACCTGCTGGTGCAGCCCGCCGACCCGGCGTCCGGCCGGGCCCCGCTGGAGTTCGTCTTCGAGGGCGCGCTCGACGGGGACCGGGTCGTGCCGCGCGGGCTGGGCTGGTCGGCGGACGGCTCGCGGCTGTTCGCCGTCACCACCGACCGGACCACCACCGAGTACTGGCTGCACATCATCAAGCCCCCGGCCGCCCAGTACGACTCCCGGTTCACCGGCGGGCTCTCCACCACACCGGGGCAGCCGGTCGTCGGCGAACCGGTCGGGATCAGGGGCCGGCTGGAGCTGGACGGGCCCGCCCCCGCCGAACCGGTCAGGGTGACGGCGGTACGGCACGACGCGAACGGCGACCGGAAGCTCGCCGCCGTGGACGTGGACAGCGACGGTTCGTTCACCGTCCTCGACGTGCCGTCGCTGGTCGGGGACGCCACCTACACCGTCTCCTTCACCGGTGACGTCACCCACCGCCCCGCCGAGGACGTCGGCCTCGCCGTCACGGTGGCCAAGGCCCCGACCGCGCTCACCCTGCGGGCCCCGGCGGAGGCGGTCAAGAGCGAGGGCCTGACGATCACCGGCACCCTCACCGGACAGGGCCGGGCGCTCCCCGCCGGGATCACCGTCTCCGTGGTGCGCACCGACCGGAAGGGCACCGGCACCCTCACCTCGGCCGCCGTCGCCGCCGACGGCACCTTCACCGTCAACGACCTGCCCCGGGCCGCCGGGCAGGTGACGTACGAGATCGGCTACGCCGGGGACGAGCTGCACGCCGCCTCGACGGCCACGGCGACGGTGCGCGTCCGCAACTGACGCGCGGGGCCCTGCCGGGGCCTGCCCCGACGTGCCGACGCCCCGCCGGAAGGCCGGGCGCCGGCACGTCGGGGACCCGCCCTGACCGGTCCGTCCCCTATCCGCCGCGTCCCCTGTCCTCCAGGTGGCGGGTGTGGGACTGCTGGCGGCGGGCCTCCGTCTCGCGGAGGGCGGCCGCCAGGGCCGTGGCCTCGCGGTGCAGCAGGGACAGCTGGTGTTCCAGCTGGCGCTCGGGCGGTTCCGCGCCGGGGGCGACCCGGGTCCACCAGCGGGTCCGTACGAAGGTGTCGACCGCCTCCGGGATGTCCTGGTGCACGGTGCGGGACAGGGCGTGGACGCCCTCCGGGTCGGTGGTCAGGGCCCCGGACGCCCAGCCGGGGGCGAGGAGCCCGTCGAGCAGCTCCATCAGCTCGGTGAGCCGGCCCGACGCGGCGGGCGGCAGCTCCACCGTGTCCAGGTACTCCCGCAGCGTCCCGAAGCCCTCCCGCACCGCGTCCAGCCGCGACGACGTGTCCGGGAGGGCCGGGAACCCCGGCGCGGGCGGCCGCTCGGGCGGGGCGATCAGCGCGCCCGCCGCGTACAGCGCGGCCACCACCGCCGGCCAGTACGTCCCGGCGAGGTGGGTGAAGGTGAGGGCGAGGCCGGTCAGCCCGCCGGCGCACCCGGCGATGTTCTTCCGCGACCCCAGGTACGCCGCCACCCGGCCCGGGGCGCCGCCGCCCGGGGCCGCCCCGTTCCTACTGGTACCCACGGATCTCCTCGAAGGCGCCGTCCAGCGAACCCGGCCCCCGCTCCTTCGTCGCGTCGAAGAGCCGTCCGCCGGTCAGGGCGGCGATCCGGTCCAGCTCGGCCCGGTCCGAGTCGCCGAAGACGACCGGGAAGACCGGGGTGGCCCGGCGCTCGTCGGGCAGGGCGCGGTAGTAGGCGGTGAAGTCGCGGGCGGTGTCGCCGACGGTGTTCTCGCCGTCCGTCATCAGCACGATCGAGGTGAACGCGGACGCGGTGTCGGCGCCGATCCGCTCGTACGCCGACCGCAGGCTGGAGTAGATCGCCGTCTCGCCCCCGGCGCTCAGCGCTGCGGTGTCGGCGCGCAGCGCGGCCGGGCCCCGGCGCGGGTCGGCCGGGTCGACGGTATGGGTGCGGACCTGCTTCACCGAGGAGCCGAACGGCAGCAGGGTGACCTCCTCCCGCTCCCGGAAGTCCCCGGTCAGCCCGGTCAGCGCCGCCTTCAGCGCCGCCAGCCTCTCCCCGGCCATCGAGCCCGAGGTGTCGAGCACGTACACGGTCCGCGAGGGGCGGCGCAGCTTGTTCTCGTAGGCGTGCAGCAGCCCGTCGGCGACGGACCGGGAGCCGGGGAAGGGCAGTTCGCGGCGGGTGCCGGCGGCGAGCGACGGGGCGGGCCGCACCGAGGGGACGACCGGGCGGCGGAAGGTGTCCAGGGTCAGCTTCCGCTGCGCGTCGGGGGTGCGGAGGTACGCGGTGAGCGCGCGGACCGCGTCCTTGGCCCCGGGCGTGGCGGAGGTGAGCGCGCTGAGCGGGTAGTCCGCCGTCAGCACGCCGTCGCGGGGGCGGATCACGGTCAGCCCGGTGTGACTGTCGCGGTTCAGCGAGAGCAGCACCGACTCGTAGTTGATCAGCGCGTCCACCGTGCCGCGCCGGGCGTACGCGGTGGCCAGCCAGCCCGAGGAACCGGAGGTCAGCCGCTGCCCGGCGAAGAACTCCTTCAGCTTCCCGCTCGCCCCGCGCACATCGGCGTCGGTCAGCGCGGCCTGGGCGCCCGAGAGCCCGGAGGCGACCGAGACCAGCGCGGAGAAGCCGGAGTTGGAGCGGGCCGGGTCGGTCATCCCGTACGTCAGCCGGCCCTCGGCCACCGCCCGGTGCACCTGCGACCAGGTCACCTCCGAGGGCCGCCAGCCCAGCCGGCGCACCGTCGACGCGCGGACCCCGAGCGCCACCGGCGACGTCATCAGCGGGGTCTCCGAGGTGAGGTGCGCGGCGGCGTCCGGGTGCAGCCGCAGATAGTCGTTGGAGGAGAGCCAGACCGCGTCGTACGCCCGGTCCGCCGTGCCGGAGCCGAGCTGTTCGACGGCGTCGAGGGTGCCGGTCCAGGTGGGTTGGACGGTGATCCCGGTCGCCTCCCTCGCCTCCTCCAACAGGGGCTTCATGTCGGCGAGTTCGCTGGAGGCCAGGATGCGCAGGGTGCCGGGGCGCCGCGCGTGGCCGCTCTCCCCGGACCCGTCCGGGGAGCCGTCGCCGACGGGACCCGAGCAGGCGGCGAGCAGGGCGATTACGGTGGCGGACAGCAGGGCGGCGAGCGGGCGCGGCGCCCGGCGCCGGGGCGCGCCGGGCCGTCTTCCGGGGCGGTACGTCGTCGGCCGGTGCTCTTCGGTCATGGCGGGGTTCTCCCGGGAGGCGTGGGGTGTCAGCCGCGGGTCCGCCGGGCCATCGCGCGCAGCACCGTCGCGGTGGGCACGGGCGCCTGACGGACCCCGGTCAGCTGCTGGTCGATGTAGTCGGTGTGACCGGCGGTGGCCGCGGTGAACTCGGCGGCCGCGCCCTGCGGCCGGAAGCCGTGGCGCACCGCGAGCCTGCGCAACTCCGGGTCGGTGGAGAGGAGTTCGCCCAGTCGGCGGCCCGCGGCGGTGAGCGGTACGAGGGTGTGGTCGCTGGAGACGGTGGTGTCGGGGTAGAGGAGGACCAGGTCACCGGCGTCCTGGTGCTGCATCAGCAGCGCGGCCACCTGGGACTCGTAGACCAGCACCAGGGGGTTGCCCACCCCGCTGATGAAGTCCCGGAACGGGGCGTCGCTGCTGGTCTGCTGGGCGCCCTGGACGCGGATCAGCTTCCTCAGGAGCGGGGCGGTGCGGTCGATCGCGGCGCTGTCGGCGGCGACCCGGCCGCCGTCGGCGACATAGGACGCGGCGGCGAGGTAGAGGGCGCCGGAGTTGGACGAGACGGGGTCGGTGCTGGTGATGAACATCGTGCCGGTCAACTCGGCGCGACCCTCGGCCCCCTTGAGCTGCTGCCAGGTCCGGTCGTCGCGGGCGGCCCGGAGGTAGGGGCCCATCAGCAGCTTGCCGCTGGTCCGCCCGCGCAGTACGGCGAGGCCGTTGGCGGCCAGGACCTGGGCGGCGGCCCGGTGCGCCACGACGACCAGCGGGGAGTAGAAGGGCCGGAGCGGCCCGCCGGTGACGGCCGACCGGCGCTGGAGGTCGTCGGCCGGGGCCTTCGAGCCCGGGAAGGCGAAGTCGTACCCCTTGAGGGAGAGCCGGTCCATGGCCCAGGAACCGGAGGTCTCCGCCTTGACGGTGAGCCCCCGCCCGGCGAGGGCCTTCACCACGCCGGGATCGGCGAAGAACTCGGCCTTCTCCGACCCGATCACGCCCCGCACGGTCTCCGTCGCCGTGCCCGGGTCCTTGCTGTCGCGGCCCGCTGCGACGGCTATGGCCACCCCGCCGATCAGCAGCACCGCCAGAACGATGCCCACGATGCGTCTCACAGCGGAAGCCTGCTCGCGGAAACCCACATTCCGGGTCGGGCCGGGTGGACGGGAGGTGAAGCGCTGATCCCAGTACGCAACGGGGGCGGTACGGGGGTGGAAACGGCGCGGGGGCGCGCGGGTGGAGGGCGCCCGGTCCGCGCGCCTCGACGGCACGCGGACCGGGGCCGTCAGCGGGCGCCGGCCAGGCAGGCCGGTGCGGGGGCGGCCAGCGCCGCGGTGTGGGCGTCCATGCGCTCGGCCGCCAGGATCGCCGCGGCCGTGTCGGCGCGCGACGCGGCGACCACCAGCGCGCGGCCCGCGAGGGCGTGGGCGCGGCGGTGCAGCGCGGCCTCGGGGGCGCCGGTCCGGCCGGCGTGGCGGGCGGGCGGTGCGCCGCGCAGCCGGGCGACCTGGGTGGCGATGGCATCGCCCGCCGTGCCGAGGCCCAGTTCGTCGGTGACCGCGAGGAGCGCCGCCAGGTGCCCGGCGAGCTGGATGTCCAGCTCCTCCTCGCGGGAGCGGCCCGGGAAGTCGTCGTGGTCAACCGGTGTGTGGACCGACTTGGTGCGGATCGGTTCGTACATGGATGGCCTCCTGGGGGGTGCGTGTGGCCATCCTACATTGGATTGAGTCTAAAGTTGACCGCGATCGAAGCCGGGGTGGGTGCTCAGGGCTGGCCGTATCCGTCCAGGAAGTGCGCGATCCGGGTCACCGCGTCGGCCAGGTCCTCGGTCGTCGGCAGGGTGACCACCCGGAAATGGTCGGGTTCCGGCCAGTTGAATCCAGTGCCGTGCACGACCATGATCTTCTCGGCCCGCAGCAGATCGAGCACCATCTGCCGGTCGTCCTTGATCGGATAGACCTTGGGGTCCAGACGCGGGAAGAGGTACAGCGCCCCCTTCGGCTTCACGCAGGTCACACCGGGGATCCGGGTCAGCAGCTCATACGCGGTGTCCCGCTGCTCCCGGATGCGCCCGCCGGGCAGCACCAGGTCGTCGATCGACTGCCGGCCGCCGAGCGCGGTCGCCACGGCGTGCTGCGCGGGCATGTTGGCGCAGAGCCGCATGTTGGCCAGGATCGTCAGCCCCTCGATGTACGAGGAGGCGTGGGCCTTCGGGCCGCAGACGGCCAGCCAGCCCGAGCGGTAGCCGGCCACCCGGTAGTTCTTGGAGAGCCCGTTGAAGGTGAGGACCAGCAGGTCGGGGGCGATCGTGGCGGTCGGGGTGTGGGTCGCGCCGTCGTACAGGATCCGGTCGTAGATCTCGTCGGAGCAGACCACCAGGTTGTGGCGGCGGGCGATCTCGGTGAGCCCGCGCAGCATCTCCTCGTCGTACACCGCGCCGGTCGGGTTGTTCGGGTTGATGATCACCAGGGCCTTGGTGCGGTCGGTGATCCGCCGCTCGATGTCGGCGAGGTCCGGCATCCAGTCGGCCTGTTCGTCGCACCGGTAGTGCACCGCCCTGCCGCCGGCCAGCGACACCGAGGCCGTCCACAGCGGATAGTCCGGGGCCGGTACGAGCACCTCGTCGCCGTCGTCGAGCAGCGCCTGCATCGACATCTGGATCAGCTCGGAGACGCCGTTGCCCAGGTAGACGTCCTCGACGTCGAGCTCGACGCCCTTGGTCTGGTAGTGCTGCACCACCGCCCGCCGTGCGGACGGCAGCCCCTTCGCGTCCCCGTAGCCGTGCGCCCCGGCGACGTTGCGCAGGATGTCCTCCAGGATCTCGGGCGGGCACTCGAAACCGAACGCGGCCGGGTTGCCGGTGTTCAGTTTGAGGATGCGGTGACCGGCCGCTTCCAGCCGCATCGCCTCCTCCAGCACCGGACCCCGGATCTCGTAGCAGACGTTGGCGAGCTTCGTGGACTGGATGACCTGCATGCCCGGGAGCTTACGGCCGTCCGCGCCCGGCGCCGGGGTATTCGTCCACAAACGCCCCCACCGCCCCGCCCGTCCTGTCCGGCCCCGACTTCCATCGCCATGCGCCCGTCGTCCCGCGCCGTGGGAACGCCGGGCGGGAGCGCCGCCGCGGCTTCGAATGCACCGGAGAACGGGCGGGACGGGCCCGGACGGGTGAGATGCGCCACGGCCCGTCCCGTCCCGGCCCGTTACCCGGGCAGCCAGGTGTCCGACGGCAGGTGGATGCCGAACTCGGCGGCCAGCACCCGCAGGACCTCGTCGCCGTCGGCCAGCTCCCGCACCTCGCGGCCGCCGTCGTCCGCCGTCACCGTGAGGGTGCGTCCGGCCAGCGACAGATGGGCGCCCGGGACGGTCCGCTGAACATGGACCCCGGTCCTGAACGGGGAGCGCGGGTGGGTCGCGATGTGCCAGTTCATGACCTCGAAATCCGGGGCCTCGAAGGGCTCCAGGGTGAACGCGTACAAGGACTCCCACGTCCCCTCGGCGGTGTACGCCTGGAGCTCCCACCGCTCCAGCGGGCCGTCGTGAGGGGTGGTCACGAGCCGGTGGTGGCGCGGGCCGGCGTGCGACTCGGCGCCCGCGACCAGCGGAATCGGCTCCAGCAGCCCGCTGCTGGAGCCGAAGCCCACGTCCGCCAGGTACGGCGTGGACCCGCCCGGCACCGCCACGGTCATCAGCATGTGGGTGCGCGGCCGGACGGCACCGGGCGCGGCCCCCAGCACGACCCGCGCGCCCAGCGTGGTGACCCGGAATCCGAGCGCGGTCAGCGCGGCGGCGAACAGGGTGTTGTGCTCGAAGCAGTAGCCGCCGCGCCGGCCGCGGACGAGCTTCGCCTCCAGGTCGGCGAGGGCGAGCGAGGGTGCGCTGCCGAGGACCGGATCCAGGTTCTCGAAGGGGATGGCCAGGGCGTGGGCGCGGTGTACGGCGCGCAGCACCTCCGCGGTCGGCCGGTGCGCCCCGGGGAGGCCGATCCGGGTGAGGTAGGCGTCGAGGTCGAGCGGGTGGGCGCGGTCGGAAGTCATGTCCGTGACGGTAATGCGGTGGCGCGATCGGACGCCTCCGGCCCGGGGCGGAGGCGGGCTGGTCCTTCGGTCCGACGTCCCGGGGCGGTCCGGGACCGGGGTGATCCGGGACCGGGGTGGTTTGGGACCGGAGCGGTTCCGGGTCCGGGGGCGGCTGGAAACCGCCCCTTGTGGGGGGTCCTGTTGTACGCCAACATGCGCATGTCAATTTGGACAGGACTTCGCGGGCGGGGCCGTCGGGCTCCTGCCCGGGTCACTTGAGAGGACCCCCACATGAAGAAGCCTCTCGTCGGTGCGGTGTTCGCCGTCGCACTCCTCGGGGCGGGTGTCGCGCCCGCGACCGCCGCGACCGCTCCGGCCGGCGACGCGACGGCGCCCGCCGCCACGGTGAAGGCCAAGCCCGGGGTGAAGGCGGTCAATTTCGCCGGGACCGTGGCGCTGAGCAACTGTTCCGGCTCCGTCGTGCGCACCCCCAGCTCCCAGCCGGGCGACCCCGCGCTGGTGCTCTCCAACGGGCACTGCATGGAGACCGGGTTCCCCGGCCCCGGCCAGGTCGTCCGCAACCAGCCGTCCACCCGCAGTTTCACCCTGCTGAACGCCTCGGGCACCGGCGTCGGCACCCTGCGCGCCAGCAAGATCGCGTACGGGACGATGACCGACACCGACATCTCGGTCTACCAGCTCACCAGCACCTACGCCCAGATCGAGAGCACCTACGGCATCAAGGCGCTGGAGCTCAACACCGCGCACCCGGTCCAGGGCACCGCCATCACGGTCGTGTCGGGCTACTGGAAGCGGACGTACGCCTGCAACATCGACGGCTTCGTCTACCGCCTCAAGGAAGGCTCGTGGACCTGGAAGGACTCGGTCCGCTACACCTCCGCCTGCCAGACCATCGGCGGCACGTCCGGCTCCCCGGTGATCGACAACGCGACCGGCAAGGTCGTCGCCGTCAACAACACCGGCAACGAGGACGGCCAGCGCTGCACGGACAACAACCCGTGCGAGGTCGACGAGAGCGGCAACGTGACGGTGCGCCAGGGCATCAACTACGCCCAGGAGACGTACGGCATCGTGCCGTGCATCGGCCCCGGCAACCAGTTCGACCTGAACCGCGCCGGGTGCGTCCTGCCCAAGCCGTGACCGGGTGACCCCGTCCGCCGCCGCGGCGCCCGCTCTCCTCCGGGTGCCGCGGCGGCGGCACGTCGTCCGTCACTCTCTCCCCGCACGGTCGACCGCCGCGGCGATCCCGTCGAGCAGCACGTCGAGTCCGGCCTCGAAGGTCGCCCGCGCCTCCCGTTCCAGGAACGGCACCGACTCCTCGCCCGGCGCGATGTCCCGGGGCGCGCTCGCCCCCTCCAGCGCGGCCAGGTCCGGATACCGCGCCGCGAAATCGGGCGCCACCTCGGCCAGCAGCGCCGAGCGCGCGAACCACCACCGCTCGTCCGGCTCGCCCGTCGCCGCCGCGGCCTGCCGCGCCTCGGCGACCGTCCCGGCGCAGCCGCGCACGAAATGGGACAGGGTGCCGATCAGCCGCCGCAGCAGAGACGCGTCGAGCCCCGTCGCGGTCAGCAGCCGCACCAGGGTGTCCAGCCCCGCGTACTCGTGCGGGCCGAGCACCGGGCGGGCCTGGGAGACCTGGAGCACCCACGGGTGGCGCAGGTGGAACTCCAGGCCGTCGTGGGCCCAGGCGGTGAGCCCGGCCCGCCAGTCGCCGTCGTCCGGGTAGTCGGCGGGCAGTTCGGCGTGGACCTGGTCGTACATCAGGTCCAGCAGCTCGCTCTTGCCGGGGACGTAGGTGTAGAGCGCCATCGCCGTGCGGCCGAGCCGCTCGCCCACCGCGCGCATCGACAGCGCGGCCATCCCCTCGGCGTCCGCGAGCCCGATCGCGGCCGCCACGATCGCGTCGACGCTCAGTGCGGGCCTCGGGCCGGGACCGGGGCGCCGCTCCGCCGGCTCCGGCCCCGCGCCGCGCCACAGCAGGGACATCGAGCGCCGGGCGTCGCCCTGTCCGGCAAAGACCACCACTTGCGACTCCTTACGCCGTAAAGTAACTTCTTCCGAGCAATTCCTTACGCCGTAAAGTATCAGTCGGGGAGCCGTCCCCGGCGGAGAGGTGGGGCCGCGATGGGACAGGCACTGGCCGTGTCGTACGTACGGGTCGTCGGCGTGGAGCGGATCACGCCGCGCACGGCGCGGATCGCCTTCACCGGGGAGGCGCTGGCCGAGCTGCTGGAGGACCGGCCCGACCAGCAGATGAAGCTCTGCTTCCCGCGGCCGGGCCAGGACCTGCCCCGGCTGCCGGAACCGGCCGCCGACGACACGTACGGCATGCGGTGGTACGAGGCGTACCTGGCGATCCCGGAGGCCGAGCGGCCGCTGCTGCGCGGCTTCACCGTGCGCGGCCACGACCGGGCGGCCGGGGTGATGACGGTCGACTTCGTGCTCCACGGCGACGACGGGCCCGCCGCCCGCTTCGGCCGCCGGGCGCGCCCCGGCGACGTGCTCGGCATGGTCGGGCCCTCGTCGCTGTACGCCCGTCCGCTGCCCGCCGCCGACTGGCTGCTGTTCGCCGGGGACGAGACCGCGCTCCCCGCGATCGGCACCCTGCTGGAGTCCCTGCCCGCCGGGGCGCGGGCGCTCGTCCGGGCCGAGGTCGCCGACGCGGCGGAGGAGCGCCCGCTGCCCTCGGCGGCGGAGGTGTCCGTGGAGTGGGTGCACCGGGACCGGGGCGGCTCGCTGCTGGACGCGGTGCGGGCGGCCCGGCTGCCCGAGGGGGCCGGGGCCGCGTGGCTGGCGGGCGAGGCGGGCACCGTACGGGCGCTCCGCCGCCACCTGGTCGAGGAGCGCGGGATGGACCGGAAGGCCGTGGAGTTCGCCGGGTACTGGCGGCGCAGCCTCACCCAGGACGACGCCCCGACCGAGGAGGACCTGGCCTGGGCGAAGGAACAGGGCGGCTTCTGACGGCCGCCCCCGCGCGTCGCCTACCGCGTTCCCCGGCCGCGGACGGACCGGCCCGCGAGGGTCTGGGTGCGGCGGCCGTCCTCGATGACGAAGCGGCCGTCGATCAGGACGTGCGGGATGCCCGTCGGCAGCGTGCGGGGCGCCTCGAAGGTGGCGCCGGCGGCCACCGTGAGCGGGTCGAGGAGGACGAGGTCGGCGCGGTAGCCCTCGCGGACGTACCCCCGGTCGGGCAGGCGCAGCCGCCTCGCCGGGCGCGAGGTGAGGTGGGCGACGCACTCCTCCAGCGAGAGGACGCCCAACTCCCTGACGTACCGGCCGAGATAGTGCGGGAAGGTGCCGTAGGCGCGGGGGTGCGGCTTCTCGCCCTGGAGGATGCCGTCGCTGCCGCCGGTGTGCACCCGGTGGCGCATGATGCGGCGCACGTTCTCCTCGTGGCCCACGTGCTGGAGGATCGTGGGGCCGAGCCGGTCCTCGACCAGCAGCCGGCGCGCGGTCGCCCAGGGCGTCTCGCCGCGCAGCCGGGCCGACTCGGCCACGGTGCGGCCGACGTGGTCGGCGAGGGCGGGCGTGCCCACCCCGGAGATCTCGATGGTGTCCCACTCGATCGGCACCCCGTGGCAGCCGTCCGAGCCCAGCTCCTCCAGATGGTGGCGGATCCGCTCGGCCGCGGCGTCGTCGGCGAGCCGCTCCAGCACCGCCCCGGGGCCGCCCTCGCCCGCCCAGCTCGGCAGCATCGCGAAGAGGGTGGTGCAGCCGGGGGTGTACGGGTACGTGTCGAGGGAGATGTCGGCGCCCGCGTCGAGCGCCTCGTCGAGCAGGGCGAGCAGCTCGGGCGCCCGGCCCTCGTTGACGCCGAAGTTCATGGTGGCGTGGGCGAGATGGAGGGGGCAGTCCGCCGCCCGGGTGAGCCGCACCATCTCCGCGTACGCGTCGAGCGCCCCCGCCCCGTACGAGCGGTGGTGCGGGCAGTAGTAGCCGCCGTGCGCGGCCACCACCCGGCACAGCTCGGTGAGTTCGGCGTCGTCCGCGTACATGCCCGGGGTGTAGGTGAGGCCGGAGGACATGCCGACCGCGCCCTCCGCCATGCCCCGGGCGACGAGCTCCTTCATCCGGTCCAGTTCGGCGGGGGAGGCGGGGCGGTCCTCCCAGCCCATCGCGTACATCCGGACGGTGCCCTGCGGGATCAGGTAGGCGGCGTTGACGGCGATGCCCCGCCCGCCGAAATTGCGGTCCAGCCGGTCCAGGTACTCGCCGACGGTGCGCCAGTCGAAGTCGACGTCCGTCTCCTCGGGCGCGCCGCCGTTCCAGCCGGAGATGGAGCGGCGCACCTCGGCGAGGGTCCGGTCGTCGACCGGGGCGTACGACAGGCCGTCCTGGCCGAGCACTTCGAGGGTGACGCCCTGCGCGGCCTTGGCGCTGTGGTCGGGGTCGCGGAGCAGCGCGAGGTCGCTGTGCGCGTGCATGTCGACGAAGCCGGGCGTGAGGGCCAGCCCGTCGGCGTCCAGGATCCGGCGGCCGGAGGGGCGGGGGCCCGCCGCGCCCTCCGGCCGGATCTCGGCGATCCGGCCGTCCCGGACGCCCACGTCGGCCCGGCGGCCCGGGGCGCCGGTGCCGTCGACGACGTACGCGTTGCGGATGACCAGGTCCATGGGGTGGTGCCTTTCGGGGGAGCGGCCGGGCGGATCAGAAGAAGGTGCGGACGTAGTCCGTGACCGTGCCGTCCTCGGTGACCAGCGGGATCAGCTGCCACTTGTCGAAGACGGTGCACGGGTGGGAGAGGCCGAGCCCCACCCAGTCGCCCACCTCCAGCCGCGCGTCCGGCCCGGTGCGCAGCCAGGTGTGCTGGTCGGAGAGGCGGTCGACCGTGATGTCCGTCGCGGGGCGGACCTCGCCGTCCCGGCCGGAGCGCACGAGCTGGGCCTCGGGGAGGTCGAGGTCGTAGGCGGCGTCCCGCTTGCCCGCGTTGAGGAAGGCCTGCGCGTCCGTGGGGCGGGAGACGACCTGCGCCCACAGCCGGAACGCGGGCCGCAGCGAGCCCTCCTCGGGCACCCGGTTGAACGGGGTGAGGTGGCGGTAGTGGATGTCGTCGTGCGAGACGTACGCCCCCGAGCGCAGCAGCTTCAGCACCGGCGCGGAGAGCTCCGGGATCCGCGCGAACACGTCCGCCACCGCGTCGAACCAGGCGCTGCCGCCCGCGCTGACCACGATCGGCTCGCCCGGCGCGAAGCGGCCCGCGCGGTCCAGGTCGACGGCGAGCGCCACGAGCCGGTGCAGCCAGTCGCGCACCCGCTCACCGGTCGCGTCCGGCACCTCGCCCTCGTAACCGGCCACGCCCACCAGCCGCAGCGTCCCGGTCGCCGCGACCGCGTCGGCCACCGCCGCGCACTCCGCCTCCGTACGGGCCCCGGTGCGGGCGCCCTCGCCCGCGCCCAGCTCCACGACGACGTCCACGGCCCGGGCGGCGCCCGCCTCCCGCAGCGCCGCGTCCATCAGCTCGACGCCGCGCACCGAGTCGACGTAGCAGACGAAGCGGAACTCCGGGTCGGCGTCCAGCTCCCCGGCGAGCCAGCGCAGCGCCGCCGCGTCCACCAGCTGGTTGGCGAGGAAGATCCGCCGGATGCCGAACGCCCGGTAGACCCGCGCCTGGTGCGGCACGGCGGCGGTGATGCCCCAGGCACCGTGCTCCAGCTGGCGGGCGAAGAGCTGCGGGGACATGGACGTCTTGCCGTGCGGGGCGAAGGCCAGCCCGTGGCGCTCGGCGTACGTGCGCAGCAGGACGAGGTTGTGCTCGACCGCCTCGGCGGACAGGGCGAGCACCGGGGTGGTGAAGCCGCCGGTGTGGAGGTTGCGCCGCTGGGCGGCGAGGGCGCCGACGGTCAGACCCTGCGCGTCGGGCGGCAGCGCCTTGAACCGGTGGTCGACCACCTCGGCGGCGAGTGCGCCGGCGCGTTCACCGGCGAGGGCCGTCGCGGACCGGTCGACCTGCTCGAGGGAGTGCTGGGTGGCCAAGAGGATCCTCCTCGATCACTCATGCGTTGCATTGTGTGCAACGATCATTGCGTATACCGCTCGTCCCTGTCTACCATCCGAGCCGACGCCCGTGGTCCGCCGCGTGCGTCCGTTCCGTATCCCGGACCCCCGTCCGCCAGACCTGCGAGGAGCCCCGCGTGTCCGGAACCCCGGCCAGGACCGCCGCCGGCACGGCCGCCGCCACCGACGTCGTGTGCCTCGGCGAGTCCATGGTGACGTTCCTGCCGTCGCGTCCCGGACGCCTCGCCGACGTCCCCTCCTTCGACCGGGGCATCGGCGGCGCAGAGTCCAACGTCGCCTGCGCCCTGGCCGCCGCCGGACACCGGGCGGCCTGGGTCAGCCGGGTCGGGGCGGACGGCTTCGGCGACCACCTCGTCGAGACGATCACGCGGTACGGGGTCGACACCTCCGGGGTGCGCCGCGACCCCTCCCGGCCCACCGGCGTCTACTTCCGCACCGCCACCGACCGGGCCACCGACACCCACGAGGTCGCCTACTACCGGGCCGGTTCCGCCGCCTCCGCGATGTCCCCCGACACCGTCCCCCGCACGGCGCTGCCCCCCGCCCGGATGCTCCACCTGTCCGGGATCACCGCCGCGCTCTCCACCGGCTGCCTGGCCCTGCTCCACCACCTGACCGAGGACCGGCCCGGCCGCCCGGCCGTCTCCTTCGACGTCAACCACCGCCCCGGCCTGTGGCGCGGCACCGACGCCTCCCCCCGCGTCCTCCTCGACCTGGCCCGCCGCGCCGACCTGGTCTTCGTCGGCGAGGACGAGGCGCGGGAAGCCTGGGGGGTGAACGGCGCGGAGGCGGTCCGGGCCGCCCTGCCGGAACCGTCCGTCCTGGTCGTGAAGCACGGCGCGGACGGCGTGACGGTCTTCTCGGGCACCGGGAGGAGCCCCGGCACCGTCACCACCGTCCCCGCCCTCCACGTGGACGTCGTCGCCCCCGTCGGCGCGGGCGACGCCTTCGCCGCCGGATTCCTCTCCGCCACCCTGCGCGGCCTCCCGGTCCGCGACCGCGCCCGCCACGGCCACCTGATGGCCGCCGCCGTCCTCACCGTCCCCGGCGACCTCACCGAACCCCCCGCCCGCGCGCACGCCGACGCCCTTGCCGCACTGGACGACGCCGCCTGGGGGAGACTTCGTCTCGGCCCCGGCTGGACGGGGGACGACCAGGAGGTACGTACGACATGAGCCAGACCGTCGACCGGGCGCTGAGCATCCTGCCCCTGCTGGCCCAGGGGCCCGCCGACCTCGGCCAGGTCGCCGAGCGGCTCGGCGTCCACAAGTCCACCGCGCTGCGCCTGCTCCGTACGCTCCACGAGCACGGCCTCGTCCACCGCCAGCAGGACCAGCGCTACCGCCTGGGCGCCCGCCTCTTCTCCCTCGCCCAGGAGGCCGTCGAGAACCTCGACGTACGCGAGATCGCCCACCCCTACCTCGTCGAACTCAACGAGAGCTGCGGCCACACCGTGCATCTCGCGGTCTACGAGGAGCAGGAGGTCCTCTACATCGACAAGGTGGAGAGCCGCTACCCGGTCAGGATGTACTCGCGGATCGGCAAGCCCGTCGCGATCACCGTCGCCGCCGTCGCGAAACTGCTCCTCGCCGACCTCCCCGAGTCCGAGCGGCGCACCATCGCCGAACGGCTCGACTACCCCATGTACACGCCCCGTTCGACCCCGAACGCCGGCGCGTTCCTCAAGGAACTGGCCGTCGTCCGCGAACAGGGCTGGGCCACCGACCTCGGTGGCCACGAGGAGTCCATCAACTGCGTCGGCGCCCCCATCCGGGGCGCGGACGGACGGGTCGTCGCCGCGATGTCGGTCTCGGCGCCCAACGTCGTCGTCACGGCGGAGGAACTCCTCACCCTGCTCCCGCTGGTGCGCCGCACCGCCGAGTCCATCAGCCGGGAGTACTCCGGCACCCCCCGACCCAAGAAGGCCTGAACTGCCATGACCGAGAAGACCGCCCTCACCCCGAGCACCCACACCACGCCCCCCGCGAAGTTCTCGCACGGGGTGAGGAAGGGGAACATCCTCCAGGTCGCCGGACAGGTCGGCTTCCTGCCCGCCGTGGCCGGCCAGGCCCCGACCCCGGCCGGACCGACCCTGCGCGAGCAGACCCTCCAGACCTTCGCCAACGTCAAGGCGATCCTGGAGGAGGGCGGCGCGAGCTGGGACGACGTGATGATGATGCGCGTCTACCTCACGGACGTCGACCACTTCGCCGAGATGAACGAGATCTACAACGCCTACTTCGCCGAGCAGAACCTCACGGCGCCCCCGGCCGCCCGCACGACGGTCTACGTCGGCCTCCCCAAGGGCCTGCTGATCGAGATCGACGCCCTCGCGGTCCTCGGCTGAACCACCGGCCCGGGTGGTCCGGCCGGGCACGGTCCGGCCGGACGGCCCCGGAGCAGCCGGTGACGCCGGGGCACGCACGGCGCCGCGGTCAGGCAGCCGAGGCGCAGATGACGCTCTTGCCGTGATCCACCGGCCAGTACCAGAACCGCTCGCCCCCGGACGGGCAGGTCCAGCTGGTGCCGGGCGCGGGGGCCCGGTAGTAGCCGGTGATCCGCAGGATCGACTGCCCGGCCACCGGCACGGTCGAGGCGTTGCAGCTCCAGACCACCGTCAGGTCGGCGTTGGTGGCCCCCTGGACCTTCGCCGGGAAGCACTGGCCCACCTGGTACACCCGGTCCAGGCAGAGTGTGCGCACCACCCCGTCCGCGCCGGTCTTCCGCCACCAGGTGTAGCCCGCCCCGCTGTCGCAGGAAGTGGACGCCCCGGCGGCGGTGCTCACCCGGCTGACGTGCATGTACGCGTTGGCCGCCCGGCAGCCCACCCGGACCGGGCGGGTGGCGCTCATGGTGCCGTGACCGTCGTTGTACACGTCCAGGCAGTCACCGGCGCGCACTGCGGCGAAGGCCAGATCGGTGGCGTCCGGGGTGGGCGTGGGTGTGGGTGTCGGCGTGGGGGTCGGGGTCGGCGTCGGCTCGTCGTCGCCGGAGTCGTCGGTGCCGGAACCGCTGCCGGAACCGTAGGTCGTGGTGTCGTGCGTACGGGAGCCCGGGCCGGTGCCCGCGACGGAACCGGCGCCGGCCGAGACGCCGGAGGAGCCCGAGCCGCCGGACGGCTTCGAGGCGTCCCAGGGCTGCCAGATCAGCAGACCGACGACGATCAGGGCGACCAGCCAGCCCCAGTTCGAGGAGGAACCTGAGGAGGACGAGGAGGACGGGGTGGCGGTGGCGGCCCGCGCCCGGTCGGCCCGTTCCGCCCGCTCCCGTTCCTTGCGTTCCCGTTCCGCGCGCTCGCGCTGGATCCGGCGGGCCCGTTCGGCCCGCTGCCGCTCGGCCTGCTCCTGCTTGGCCCGCTCCCGTTCCGCCCGCTCGCGCTCGGCCCGTTCGGCCCGCTCCGCGCGTTCCCGCTCCGCCCGCTCGGCCCGTTCCGCCCGTTCCCGCTCGGCGTGTTCGGCCCGTTCGAGCTCCTCGCGCTCCCGCTCGGCCTGCTCCGCCCGCTGCCGCTCCGCCAGCTCCAGGAGGGCCGCCATCTCCCGCCGGGTGCGGTCGCGGCGGCGGGCCCGGTCGCGGTCCGCGCGGGCCTGCCGCTCGGGCGAGTAGATCAGCGTCGGCCGGGGCGGCTCGACCACCCGGGTGCGCTGCTCGGAGGCGCCCCGCCCGGCGGTCGGGGCCGTCGGACCGGACCGCCGCCCGTCCGCCAGTTCCCGGCCCTGGTCCGCGTACTGCCCGATCAGCGTCGTCCACCGGGGCGGCAGCCAGCGCGCGCCGCTCCGCGTCGCGGGCATCCCGGCCTGGGCCCGGCGGAACCGGGCGAGGAGTTCGGCGGGTTCGGGGCGCCGGTCCGGGTCGAGGTCCAGACAGGGCCGGACCGTCCCGACGAGCTCCTTGGGCAGTCCGGTGAGGTCGAGCTCGCCGCGCTGGACGCGGGCCAGCAGCCGCAGCGTGTTGCCGTCGTCGGTGTAGGGCGGGCGGCCGGTGGCGAGCAGGAAGAGCGTCGCGCCGAGCGAGTAGACGTCGGAGGCGGCCGTGGACGCCTCGCCGCGCGCCTGCTCGGGCGAGGTGAAGGCGATGGTGCCGAGGGTGAGCCCGGTCAGGGTGAGGTCGCTGGCGTGCGAGATGCCGAAGTCGATGACCCGGGGGCCGTCCAGCGGGAGCAGCACGTTCTGCGGCTTCACGTCCCGGTGCACGATGCCCACCCCGTGCAGGGTGACCAGGGCCTGCGCGGTCCCGGCGGCGATCCACCGCACGGCCGAGGCGGGCAGCACCCCGCAGCCCCGGGCCAGTTCGGCGAGCGAGGGCGCGGCGATGTAGTCGATGGCCATCCAGGGCCGCTCGGCGTCCGCGTCGGCGTCCCGCACCCGCGCCGTGTACGCGCTGTCGACCCGCTGCGCCAGCGCCACCTCACGGGCGAAGCGCCGCCGGTCGACCGCGCCGACCTCCCCCTCGGCCAGCAGGGTCTTCACCGCGACGAGCCCCTGCCCGCCGCCCCGGCCACCGGCCCGCGCCAGGTAGATCCGCCCCATGCCGCCGGACGCCAGCCGCCCGATCAGACGGTACGGCCCGAGCGTCGCGGGATCGTCCTCGCTCAGCCTCTGAATCCGTGCCCCGGCCATGTCCCCGCCCCCCTGTCACACCACCGTCGAGCCCCACAACGGTGCCATGAGCACGCCCGGACGGCCATGGAGGGCGGGCCGTCCGGGCACTCTGTTGCCTGTCCGGGACATGTCCTGCACATGCGGCAGCGCCGCCGGGGGAGCGGCGGCGCTGCCGGTCGGGGTGGCCGGCCGTGGGTTACGGCAGGCCGTGCACGTGCGGAGCCACCGCGTTGGACCAGGCGTTGCCCGACTTGGCGTCCCATGCGGTCGACCAGGTCATGGCGCCCCGGATGCCCGGGTACGTCTTCGAGGGCTTGAAGGAACCGCAGTTGGTGCCGGAGGCCAGGCAGTCCAGGGCCGCGTTCACGACCGAGGGGGAGACGTAGCCGCCGCCCGCCGCGCTGGTGGAGGCGGGCACGCCGAGTCCGACCTGCGACGGGGCGAGGCCGCCCTCCAGCTGGATGCAGGCGAGCGCGGTGAGGAAGTCCACCGAGCCCTGCGAGTAGACCTTGCCGTCGCAGCCGAGCATCGCACCGCTGTTGTAGTACTGCATGTTGACGACGGTCAGGATGTCCTTGATGTTGAGCGCCGTCTTGAAGTACTCGCCCCCGGTCGACTGCATGTCGATGGTCTGCGGGGCCATGGTGATGACGAGGCCGGAGCCCACCTTCTGCGACAGGGAGCGCAGCGCCTTCGTCATGTACGTGGAGTTGAGGCCGTTCTCCAGGTCGATGTCGACGCCGTTGAAGCCGTACTCCTGGATGAGCGAGTAGAGGGAGTTGGCGAAGTTGGTCGCCGAGGCGTCGCTGTTGACGGAGACGGTGCCCTTCTCGCCGCCGACCGAGATGATGACGTTCTTCCCGGCCGCCTGCTTCGCCTTGATGTCGGCCTTGAACTGGTCGACGGTGTAGCCGTTCAGCCCGGCGGAGTCCAGGTTGAAGGTGACCGCGCCCGGAGTGCTGGTGGCGTCGGCGAAGGAGACCGCGATGATGTCGTAGTTCGCGGGCACGTCGCTGAGCTTCTGGACGGTCGCGCCGTTGTTGAAGTTCTGCCAGTAGCCGGTGACCGCGTGCTTCGGGACGGAGGTGCCGGGGTTCGGGTTGCCGCCGCCCTCCTTGGCCGTACGGGCGCTCACCGCGGCGGACTTGACGGACTCGCCCGCCGCGTTGGTCGCCGTCACCGCGAACTGGTACGCCGTGTCGGCGGTGAGTCCGGTGACGGTCGCGGAGCTGCCGGTGGCCGTGGTGGCCTTCTGGCCGTCCCGGTAGACGGTGTAGCCGGTCGCGCCGGAGACCGCGTTCCAGGAGAGCTGGACGGAGCTGGTGGTGGTCGCGCCGACCGAGAGTCCGGCGGGGGCGGCCGGGACGGTCGGGTCGGGGTCGGAACCGCCCCCGCCGTCGGGGCCGTTCACCGAGACGTCGTCGACGAGATAGGCGGCCTGCCCGTACCAGCCGTGCGTGTAGATCTCCACGGAGGTGGTGCTGGGGCCGGTCTTGAAGCTGGTGTTGAGCTGGGTCCAGGCGGAGGAGCCGGGCGACCAGGTCGACACGTCGGTGGTGCCGGTGCCGCTCGCGCCGAGGTACGCGTAACCGCCCTGCACCCAGGAGCTGAGCGCGTACGTCGAGTTGGGCTTCACGGCCACGGTCTGGGAGCAGCGTGCGGTGTCCTGGCCGGCCGGGGTCGCCCTGAGGGCGGCGGAGCCGCCGTGCACGGGCGAGGAGACGGTGGCGCCGCTGCCGTTGGTGCAGGTCCAGTTGGCGAGCCCGGACTCGAAGCCCGCGTTCTTGGCGACGTTGATGTCGGCGGCCTGGGCGCTGGAGACCAGGCCCGTGGCGGTCAGCGCGACGGCCGCGAGGACGGCCGTGGCGGCGCCGCGCCGGATCCGGCGTCCGCGGACTCTGTGGGCGCCGAGGGGAGAACGTTCCACTTGCTGCCTCCGTGGGGAGTCGGTGATGCCTGCCGGGGCGGCCGGGCGGGCCGGCGGGGTGGACCGGCGCCGCCCGGGACGGACGACAGGTGACGGGGGGAAGACGGGGATGTGGAGCCGAGGGAACGGTGGCCACCGCTGGCCGACAAAACTGGTCCAGACCAATAGAGTTGTCAAGACCTCTGGCAGCGGAAGACTCTCCCGCGACCCGTCGCGAACGGCTCCCGGCTCCGCGCCGCGGCCGACCCGCGCCCGCTCCGTTTAGGGCCCGCGGAGCCCGTCGCGCGGGCCCGAAGTCACGTTCCCGTAGCCGTACATTGACGTTTTGTTGACCTCCCGGAACCGTGTTCGGGTGATCCTGCGGGGGTGCTCGGACAGTGAGCGTCCGGCCCTTCTGCGGGGGCCGTGCGGGAGGACCCGCCGGTTCCGGATCCGTGTTGACGTGCGTCGATGAAGGTCCGGACCGGACGACGGGAAGGCGGGGCGGTAACCCTCCGCAGTCGTACAGAATTTGACGATTTTCGATTTGCTCCGATTTAGCACGGGGGTGTTACGCGGGCGCCCCGTGACTGTTGTCGGAATGCCCCTCGAAAAGTGTTCTCTGCCAGGTAGGACGTGGATAAAGTGCTGAACCAGACCGCGGAGCAGGAGCGATTGCGGCCGACGCCATGAGCGGCGTCCGGCCGGAGCCGAAACGGGGAACAGCGTGCCGACCGCAATAGCAGTGACCAGTGCTGATCTGGTACTTCCTCCTACCGATCAGCAGACACCGACGGCTGCCCTGTTGCAGGCTCCGGACGCCCAGGCGCTGGACATGGCCATCGGTGACATGCACGTACTGCTGGAGCAGCACGGCTACGTCGTCGCGGTCTACCCGTCCAGCATCGCGCCCGCCCACGAGCGCCGGCTCTACTCCGTGCGCTCGGTCCTGGAGAGCGACCGCATCGCCCTGGTCAAGGTGGACCTTCCGCCGCTGGGTGTCGCCGTCCTCGTCAGGCAGTTGCGCCAGCTGTCGATCTGTGACTTCAGCCCCGGGGTGGTCGCCTCCGCCGCCCGGCTGCTGACGCACTACATCCACGCGGGCGCCCTGCTCCACTCGGTCACCAAGTTCGACCGCATCCCGGTCGACCTCAAAACCCATGCCAAGTCCTGGGTGCCGGGCTCCCAGTTCGTCGCCGTCGCGAGCCCCGATCCGCGGCTGGTCAAGATCGGCCCGAAGGACGGCCCGCCGGCCGGACCCGAATTCGGCACCCACCTCGTGACCGCCAAAGGCCAGTCGCAGTCCGAGTGGGTGAAGGAAACCCTCGCACCCGCATGGCAGGTCCAGGCCATTCAGGAGTCCGCCCTCCCGTCCCAGTCCCCGGCATGGTGGGGAACCGGGAAATTGGTGGAATTCGCCGCCTATCTGCCAGACCTCTCCGTCCTGTACCAATTGGTGGCCTCCGTACGTCGGGAGAGCTGCCACTGGTGCGGAATGGAACTCATCGGTGATCTTTGCGGGTTCTGCTCCTCCCCGCTTCCCGCGACCGAGAACCGAAACAACTCCGCCGGTGTCCTCAGCCATGAAGCGCTCGTTCCTCCGCACTCCTAGCGCTTCCGCTTTCCTCCGTAGACGCCCTTCCGTCCGCTGCCCCATGCATCCGAATCGAACGAGGTTGTCCGGCCCATGAACTCCCGTCAGCGCCGTGGCGTGATACTCCTGCTTTTGTCGGTTCTGTGCGCCTTCGGCGCCTTCGCCGGCGTGCTCTCGGTGATCAGTGACGTCAATTCCAAGGTCGGCCCCGAGGTCGGGGCCTATCAGCTCAAGTCCGACGTGGCGCCCTACACCGCCCTGTCCGCCGGGCAGTTCGAGAAGGTCTCGATGCCCAAGCGCTGGCTCTCCCGCAACGCCGTCACCGACCTCTCCGAGGTAAACGGCAAGATCGCCGTCACCCAGCTGCGCAAGGGCTCCCTGCTCCAGTCCGACATGATGCAGCGCCGCCCCGAGCTCCAGCCCGGTGAGCAGGAGATCGCGATCATGATCGACGCCGCGACCGGTGTCGCGGGCAAGATCACCCCCGGTGCCACCGTCAACATCTACGCCACCTTCGCCGGCGAGCGCGACGGCGAGGCGTCCCAGTCGAAGGTCATCGTCTCCAACGCCAAGGTCCTGGACGTCGGCAAGCTGACCGCCCTGGAGCCCCGCCAGGACGGCAAGTCCAACATGGGCACCGAGGCCGTCCCGATCACCTTCGCGCTCAACACGCTCGACACCCAGCGCATCGCCTACGCCGAGTCCTTCGCGGAGCACGTGCGCCTCGCGCTGCTGGCCTCCGGCAGCGACAGCACCATCCGTCCGGGCGACCGCACCTACACGCTCGACAAGGACAAGTGAGGGTCGAATGTCCACGAGGATCCTCCCGGCCGTCGGTGATGTCGACGCGGCCAGATCCGTCACCACCCTGCTCAGCCAGCTCCCGGAAGCGGAGCCGGCCGCACCGGTCAGTGATTCGACGCAGCTCATCGACACCCTCGCCCGGCTCGCCGGCGAATCGCTCGACGACCTGCCCGAGGTCGTGCTGGTCCACGAGCGGATCGGGCCGGTGCCGGCGCTGGAACTGATCCGGGAGGTCTCCCTCCGCTTCCCCGCCATCGGGGTCGTCCTGATCACCGCCGATGTCACCCCCGGTCTGTTCTCGTCCGCGATGGAGTCGGGTGCGCGCGGTGTCGTCACCCTCCCCCTCAGTTACGAAGAACTGGCCAACAGGGTTCAATCGGCGGCCCAGTGGTCCCTCGGGGTCCGCCGCCACCTGACCACCGGGACCGAGGTCTTCACCGGTCCCGGCGGTACGGTCATCACGGTCAGCGGAGCCAAGGGCGGGGTCGGCGCCACCGTCACCGCCGTGCAGCTGGCCCTGGCGGCCCAGGCGTCCGGGCGCACCGTCGCCCTGGTCGACATGGACCTCCAGGCCGGCGACATCGGCTCGTACCTCGACGTGCAGTTCCGCCGCTCGATCGTCGACCTGTCGTCGATCACCGACATCTCGCCCCGGGTGCTGGCCGACGCCGTGTTCAGCCACGGCACCGGCCTGGCGCTGCTGCTGGCCCCCGGTGAGGGCGAGAGCGCCGAGGAGGTCAGCGACCGCTCGGCCCGCCAGATCGTCAGCGCCCTGCGCTCGCGCCACGAGGTCGTGGTCATCGACTGCGGCAGCCAGCTCAACGGCGCCAACGCCGCGGCCATCGAGATGGCCGACAGCGCGCTGCTGGTCACCACACCCGACGTGATCGCGGTTCGCGGGGCCAAGCGGGTGGTACGGATGTGGGACCGGCTCCAGATCCGCAAGGCGGAGGAGACGGTCACCGTCGTCAACCGCTTCATCCGCAACACCGAGATCCAGCCGCAGCTGATCGAGAAGATCACCGGCACCACCACGGCCGACACGGCCATCCCCGCCAACTTCAAGGAACTGCAGAGCGTGGTCGACGCGGGTCGACTGCACGAACTCGACTCCAAGAGCACGGTCAAACAGGCCCTCTGGGCCCTTGCGGGCGAGCTGGGCATCGTCAAGGTTCCTGAGAAGGCCGAGAAGAACGGCGCGAAGAGCACCGCGAAGTTCAAGAACGACCGAGGCTCGATCGGACGCCGACGCGACCGCGACGGCGCCCGGAACCGGGCGACGACCCAGGGGGCAAGTTGACCAATGACACTCACCCAGACAAGAGACACGGAGATACCCGGCGGACGGCACGGTGACCCCGTCCCGGCCCGCCCCGGGACACGCCTCCGCCTCCTCACCCGCGTCCGGGACAGGGACCGCGGCCAGACCGCGATCGAGTTCCTGGGCGTCACACCGCTGATCATCCTGATGCTGATCGCGCTCTGGCAGTGCGCACTGATCGGCTACACGTTCTCCCTCGCGGGGAACTCGGCGGACGAGGCGGCGCACAAGGGCGCCATCGCGCAGAGCATGCGCAACCAGGAGTGCCGCGAGGAGGCCGAGAAGCATCTGCCGAAGGCCTGGCGGGACTCGATGCGCCAGAAGGCCAACTGCCGCAGTACGCGGTACGCCTACAAGGCCGAGGTGAAGCTCCGGGTGCCCGTGCTGGTCCCCGGCGTCCTCAACTGGCCGTTTACCGTCAAGGGCAACGCCGCGTACCCGGTGGAGGCCGACCGATGAACGAGACCACCAGCGACGTCCGCACCACCTCCGCCCGGCGCGACCGGGGGCAGGTCGCCATCGAGTACCTGGGCTTCGTCCCGCTGCTGCTGCTGTGCGGCCTCCTCGCCATCCAGGCCGGGCTCGCCGCGTACGCCGCCAACCAGGCGGGCACGGGCGCCCGCGCCGCCGCACGCTCGGGAAGCATGTCGTCCTGGGGCGGCTGCGACGTGGAGGCGGGCCTGGACGCGATGAGCGGCTGGACCGCCTCCCGGGCCCACATCAGGCCGGGCGGGCTGGGCGGCGACAGCATCACCTGCACGACGCGTGTCAAGGTGCCCGACATCCTGCCGGGCGTCCACCTCTGGGGCACCGCCGAGCGAAGCGCCACGATGCCCCGCACCTGACGGTGACGACAGTCCGAACCACGGTCTTCCCGACGGCTCGACCAGCACGTCGGAACGAGGAGTTACGCAATGAGTCTGCGGGCACGCATGACCGCCCCCGAGAAGAACGGCGGGGCGCGGGAGGACAGCCACATGGTGGCCGTCTACCGCGCCAAGCTTCTCGAAGAGATCGACCTGGCCGAGATGTCCTCGCTCGCCGCCGCAGACCGGCGGGCGAGGCTGGAGCGCGTACTCAGCCACATCATCAGCCGGGAGGGGCCCGTCCTCTCCACCGTCGAACGCACCCAGCTGATCCGCCGGGTCGTCGACGAGGCCCTCGGGCTCGGCATCCTGGAACCGCTCCTGGAGGACGCGTCCATCACCGAGATCATGGTGAACGGACCCGACCAGATCTTCGTGGAGCGCAGCGGCCGGGTCGAGCAGCTGCCGATGCGGTTCAGCTCGCACGAGCAGCTGATGCAGACCATCGAGCGCATCGTGTCGACGGTCAACCGCCGCGTCGACGAGTCGAACCCGATGGTCGACGCGCGTCTACCCAGTGGCGAACGTGTCAACGTGATCATCCCGCCGCTCTCCCTGACCGGCGCGACGCTCACCATCCGACGGTTCCCCCGGGCCTTCACGCTCCAGGAAATGATCAACGTCGGTTCGCTCGACGACCAGATGCTGATTTTGCTGTCCGGACTCGTCCAGGCCAAGCTCAACATCATCGTCTCCGGCGCGACCGGCACAGGGAAGACCACGCTCCTCAACGCGCTCTCGGGCCTCATCCCCAACAGCGAGCGCATCGTCACCATCGAGGACTCCGCCGAACTCCAGCTCCAGCAGAGCCACGTCATCCGGCTGGAGTCCCGCCCGGCGAACGTCGAGGGCAAGGGCCAGATCACCATCCGTGACCTGGTCCGCAACTCCCTGCGTATGCGCCCCGACCGCATCGTCGTCGGTGAGGTCCGTGGCGGCGAGTCGCTCGACATGCTCCAGGCGATGTCCACCGGTCATGACGGATCGCTCGCGACCGTCCACGCCAACAACGCCGAGGACGCGCTGATGCGTCTGCAGACCCTCGCCTCGATGTCCGAGATCGAGATCCCCTTCGAAGCCCTGCACGACCAGATCAACAGCGCCGTCGACGTGATCGTCCAGCTCACCCGGCACGCCGACGGCACCCGAAAGATCACCGAGATCGCCGTCCTCGACTCGCACGGCCGCGACCCCTACCGCATCGTCACCGTCGCGAAGTTCAACGCCCGGCCGATGGACGCCGAGGGACGGATCAACGGCGAGTTCTCGTACCTCCCGCTCCCACGCAAGATCGCCGAGCGCCTCTACATGGCCAGCCAGCCCGTCCCGCAGGCCTTCGGGGTCGCCGAATCCGCCGAACAGCTCGCCACCCGAGAGGCCAACTAGGTACCGAGCCATGACCAATCTCCCCCTCCTCACCATCGGTGTGACGCTGCTCGCCGGTGTCACCGGCGTCGCGGGCCTGCACGCCTACAGCGGCGGCAAGGCCGACCGCGACGCCCTGGTGGACCGCCTCTCGCACACCGGGCACATACCGGAGACCGGCCGCCGACGCCGGTTCCGGGCGCTGGACTCCCGGCTGCGGAAGACCGGCCTGGGCCGGAAGCTCGAACTGAAGCTGGCCGCCACCGGACTCGACGTCACCCCGGGCGAGTTCGTCGTCTACTCGATCGCGGCCATGGCCGCCCTGTGGATGATCGCCGCATCGGTCCTGGCCAGCTTCTTCGGACCGGTCGCCGCGCTCATCGGCCTCTGGAGCACCAACGCCTTCCTGAACTGGCAGCGGACCAAGCGCACCGAACGCTTCATCAACCAGCTCCCCGAGCTCGCCCGCATCCTCGCCAACGCCACCCAGGCGGGCCTGGCACTGCGCACCTCCATCGGCATGGCGGCCGACGAGATGGAGAACCCGGCCGGCGAGGAACTGGCCCGGGTCTCCCGGCGCCTCGCCGTCGGTGAGCCGCTGGAGGACGCGATGAGCGAGCTGACCGACCGGCTCCCCTCCCGCGAACTCGTCGTACTCGTCACCACGCTCGTCCTGTCCAACCGGGCCGGCGGTACGGTCGTCAGCTCGCTGCGCAACCTCACCGAGACGCTTGAGGAGCGCAAGGAGACCCGGCGCGAGGTCAAGACCCAGCTCTCCCAGGTCACCGTCACCGCCTACGCCGTCCCGATGTTCGGCCTGGGCGCCATGCTCCTGATGAACGCGGTCATGCCGGGCGCGCTCGACCGTATGACCGGTGCGTTCATCGGCCAGGTGGCGGTGGTCGTCTCCATCGCCCTGTACGCGATCGGGTTCATCGTGATCCGCCGCATGTCCCGGATCGACGTCTGATGGGCGGGGGAAACATGGACCTGGTCCTCGCAGGCGTCATGGGGCTCGCGGTGTACGGAGCCATCGCCGGTATCCGCATGTACCGGCGCGACGCGAAACTCCCCGGTGACCTGGCGATCGCCCTGGAGGTCGGCTCCACCCGCACCAGCGCGGTGGGATCCGGCATCGACCGGCTCGGTATGCGCTGGGCCCCCGCGGTCCTGCGGATGATGGGCCCCAAGGCCGTCAACAAGAAGCGCCGGCAGATCGACATGGCCGGAAACCCGGCCGGTCTGACCATCGACCGCTACGCCGCCCGCCGCGCCGTCTACGGCGGCCTCGGCGCGCTCGGCGCGTTCACGATGCTCATGCGCGGCCAGGTCATCCTCGCCCTGGTGCTGATCGCGTTCGGTCTGTTCTGGGTGGAGGTCGGGCTCTGGTCCGCGGTGCGCATTCGCCGCGACCACATCGACCGGACCCTTCCGGACTTCCTCGACGTGCTCGCCGTCGTCGTCTCCGCCGGGCTCGGCTTCCGCCAAGCGCTGGCCCGGGTCGCCGACAAGTACGAAGGCCCCTGGGCCGACGAACTGCGCATCACCCTGCGCCAGATGGACATGGGTGTCAGCCGCCGCGAGGCCTTCGAGCAGCTGCGCAAGCGCAACGACTCGGAGCAGGTCGCGATGTTCGTCACCACGCTCCAGCAGGGCGAGGAGCTCGGTGCCCCGATCGTCGAGACGCTGATCCAGATCGCCAACGACATGCGGCGCACCGACGCCCAGAACGCCCGCCGGAAGGCTGCGAGAGCGGTCCCCAAGGCCACCTTCGCCGTGACCACCTTCCTGCTCCCGGGCACGCTCATCATGCTCTGCGTCGGGTTCGTCTACGGGGCCAACATCGACTTCGGGTTCCTCACGGGCGGGTGACGTGGTCGTCGCGAAGGGTGGGCAGGACAGTCGGAAGGAGGTGGCAGGTCCATGTCGTTCCAGCTGGGCAGCGCCCAGAACGAACTGAACGCCGAGGTGCGTCAGGCGATCACCGATCCCGGCTCGCGCCCGGCGTTCGCGATCCAGTTGAACGCGCTCCAGGCGATGTGCCGCCAGGTCTTCGGCTTCCGGCTCGCCATGATCGCCCTGGCCACCCCGTTCGCGATCGGACACACCGCCGAGGGGCCTGCCTCGTGGCTGATCGGCTCGGCCATCCTGGTCACGTTCATGGGTTCGTACGTCCTGTTCCGTGACTGGGAGCGCTTCGGCCCGGTCCTGCTGCGCCACCCCTGGCTGCTCGGGATAGACGCCCTCCTCGGCGCCCTGCTGCTGGTCACCGCCAGCCCCGAGTCCACCCTCGCGTACGTCACGGTCTGCACCCCGCTGCTGGCCGGTCTCGTCTACGGCTGGCGGGGTGCGGCGGTCTTCGCCGGACTCCAGGTGCTGATCATCCTCGGGGTCTACAACACCACCCCGAGGCTCCACCCCGCCGACGCCACGGCGTTCCTCCTTCCCGGCTTCTGCGTGATCGCGGGAGCGGTCGGCGTCACCCTGCGCAACCTGCTGCTCCGCTTCGGCTCCGCCAGCCAGGCCCTCACCGAGACGAGGGCCCGGCTCGCCGTCAGCGAGGCCGTGGAGGGCGAACGGGCCCGCCTGGCACGGGAGATGCATGACTCGGTGGCCAAGACCCTGCACGGGCTGGCCCTGGCCGCCGACGGGCTGGCGGCCTCCTCCGGCCGGATGGACCCGCTCACCGTCAGGCATCAGGCCGAACTGGTCGCCCGCTCCGCGCGCCGCGCCGCGGCGGAGTCCCGCGAACTCCTCTCCGACCTGCGCCGCGAGTCCGGACTGGACGGCGGCGTCGACGTCGTCGGCGAACTCCGCGCCCGGGTGGCGGACTTCACCAAGCGCCACGACCTCGCCGCCACCTTCCGCCTCCTCAACGACGTGCCGATCCCGCCCGTACCCCAGGTCGTCGCCCGTCAACTGCTCACCATCGCCTCCGAGGCCATGGAGAACGCCCACCGCCACGCCCACCCCACCTACCTCGTCGCACTCGTCGGCGTGAAGGGCGACGTGCTGCGCGTCAGCGTCTACGACGACGGGCGCGGCCTGCCCCCGGGCACGACCCTCGACGACCTCCGGCACGCCGGACACTTCGGCCTCGTCGGCATGGTCGAGCGCGCCGCCTCCATCGGCGCCCGTATCCGTATCGGCAAGGGCCAGGCGGCCAAGGGCACCGAGGTCCGCCTGGAACTCCCGATCGCCGCTCTGCTCGCGCCCTCCGGAGCTGAGCCACCCCAGTGAACCGTCCGCATTCCGCACTCACCCCCCATAGACCCACAGACCCCTGAGAGGAGGTCGCAGATGCCGGACGACGTCTCCCGCGCCTCGGGCCAGAACTGGACCGCACCGCACCACGCGTCCCAGCACACGTCCTCGCACGTCACACCACCCACCTCGGAGCCCAGCTCCCCGTCCTTCCCCGTTCCCCAGCAGTCCGCGGCATCCCAGTCCCTGCCTCCCTTTCCCGCGGCCACGCCCCCGGCGGGCCCGAGCGCCCTGCGGGTCGTCGTCGCGGACGACAATCCCGTGGTCCGGGCCGGTCTCGGCGTTCTGCTCTCCGGCCGCGAGGACATCGAGGTTGTCGCGGAGGCCATGGACGGCCGGCAGGCCTACGACATGGCCGTCCGGCACCGCCCGGACGTCGTCCTGCTCGACGTCCGCATGCCGGGCGTCGACGGCATATCGGCACTTCCGCACCTGGTGCAGGTTGCACCCGTGATGATGCTGACCTACAGCCGTGAGAACGAGATCGTCCATGAGGCGCTCCGGCTCGGCGCGAGCGGCTACCTCGTCCACGGCGAGTTCACCGCCGACCAGCTGGTGCAGGCCGTACGCGACACCAGGGACGGCCGGGCCCACTTCACCGCCACCGCCGCCAACGCCCTCCTCGCCCATATGCGCCAAGGGCCCGGAGCGACTTCGGGACCTCTGCCCGAAGGGCTCGGAACGGCGCTGAGCACCGGCGTTCCGTACCAGATACCCGGCTACGACGGCCACGCCCCGAGTTCCGTTCAGCAACATTCCGCGCCGGCGCACACGCCCCGGCCCGAACCGGTGCCACCTGCGCCGCGACCGGCCCGTACACCGCAAGGTCTTTCGCAGATGCAACCAGTTGTGGCACAGTCTTCCCTGGCCGGGAAAACGGATGCCTCGGCCAACAGGCAGCAGTACGGGCTGAGTTCACGGGAGGTGGAGGTCATGGAGCTGATCGCGTCCGGCATGAGCAATCAGCAGATCGCCGCCACCTGCTTCATCAGCGAGAAGACGGTCAAGAACCACATCAACCGCATCTTCACCAAGCTGCACAGCACCAGCCGCAGCGAGGCCATCGCCCGCTGGCTCGGCACGGCGCCCATCACGGGCAACGGGGCACACGGGACCGGTGGTCGTCGTGGCTGAGCAGCGGCAGCGCGGGAGTGAGAGTGGGAACGGGTCGGCGGCCGGGCGTGGGCCCTGGCGGCGCGGAGCGGAGCCGCAGACCCAACTGACGCTTTGGGCCCGGGAATGGGCCCTGGGACCCTCAGGTGGGCGGGGCACGTCGCCGTATGTTTCTCATGTCGCCAGCGGCACCGGCCAGGAGGAAGCCGGTACCGCGGGCGACACCCAAGAAACGTGCGAGTCGGCCGGCTACCGGTCGGCCGAACCCGGAGGGGAACCCCATGTCGAACATCACCCTGAAGACCGCCGTTCGCGTCAACGGCTGGGCCAACACCACGGTCAGCGCCATCCAGAAGCGCTTCGAGAACAAGGACCGCGGCCAGACGGCGTTCGAGTACCTGGGCATCATCCTGGTCGTCGTGGCGATCATCGGCGCGATCATGGCCACGGGTATCGGCGGCGCGATCTCGTCCCGCATCCAGGGCCTGGTGTCGTCGATCACCTCGGGCTGATGACCGGCACTCAACGCCGAGACGCAGGGCAGGCCTTCCCCATCTACGTAGTGATGGTGGCGGGCCTGCTCTTCCTCGTGTTCGCGTTCTTTGCCGTCGGCAAGGCGTCGGCCTTGCGTAATGGTGCCCAGGGTGCTGCCGACGCCGCGGCTCTGGCCGCGGCGTCGCAGGCGCGTGATGAGTTCCAGGCCGGATTCCTCGCCTCGCTTCCCGAGGACCTGCTCAGTGAGTACCTGCAGGCCCATCCGGTGGGCGGATGTTCCGCGGCCTCCGGGCTCGCCGAGGCGAACCAGGCGCAACTCACGGGCTGTATCCCGTTCCCGGGTGGCCGTGAGGACCGGATCAAGGTCAGCGTCAAGGGTGACAAGCCCGTGGACTCGTCGGTTCTTCCTGGCTCGAAGCAGACGAGGGCGAAGGCTACGGCCACCGCCGTCATCAAGTTCCGCTGCAGTTGGACGTCCGTGGACCTCAACGACGACAGCATCAGGGACATCTTCTTCTTCACGTGTGGCAAGGACTTCCTCGAGATCAGGCCGAGCAGCCCGCCGCCCTGGTCGCAGGTGAGCAAGATCCTCTACGACGTGCACCTGGTCGACAACTGATCGCGAACGACGAGTAAAGGAATCAGAACTCATGAGCATTCGGCGCTTCACTAGGCCCCGAAGGGTCGTGGCAGCCGTCTCGCTGGCGGCGGCGATGACCCTGGCTGTTGCCGGCTGCGGTACCGACGGCGGTGGCGACAAGACCAACGACGCCGGTTCGACGCCGTCCTCCGCTGCTTCCAAGCCCTCGGACGGGGACAAGGAAGCGAAGCAGGAGGACACGGCTGCCGGGGAGAACGTGGACCCGAATGTGAAGCTCGCCGAGATCAGGGGGCAGCGCGGGATCACCCTGGTCATCAACCAGGTGAAGCGCGATTCCGGCGGATTCGTCACGGTGCAGGGCGAGGTCAAGAACGAGAGCGACACGAATCAGCCCACCAGCGGCTGGTCCGGGTCCGAGGCTCTGCTCGTCGAGAAGAACGCCAACTCGGTCGCCGGTGCCGCGCTGGTCGACAAGGCGGGGAAGAAGCGCTACTACATCCTCCGGGACACGGACGGTCGCTGCCTCTGCACCACGGGCATCCTGCCGCTCCAGCCCAACGCCTCGACCCCCGTGTTCATGCAGTTCCCGGCACCGCCCAGCACCACGACCGAGGTCGACTTCGTGCTGCCGACCTTCGCCACCACCTCGCTCAAGATCTCCGGGTGAGGCGGACGTGAACCACAGCCGCACACGTCGCAGGTCGCAGCAGGTCGTGACGCACGCCGTCGCGACCGTACTGATGGTGGCCAGTGTCGGGATCCTCGGCGCTTCCGGTGCCGTCGCCGACGACGGTCCCTCCGTTCCGCCCGGAACGGAGGCGTCGTCGGTGCCGCCCGTGAAGCTCGACCCGAAGGACCCCGACCTGAAGATGCCCGAGGGCGGCACGCTCGCCCCCGCCAAGGTCCTCGACATCGTCCAGGTCGTCGAGGACATGGGCGGTGAGGAGCGTCGCGAGGACAGCAACGCGAACGTGAAGTTCGCGCTCCAGGCCGAAGTCCTCTTCGGCAAGGACAGCGCCAAGCTGAGCTCCGCGGCCAACTCCCGTATCGCGGCCATCGCTGCCGAGGTCAAGAAGCAGAACGCCACCAAGGTGCGCGTCTTCGGCTTCACCGACAACCTCGGTTCGTCGGCCCACGGCGACGTGCTGTCCAAGCAGCGCGCCAACGCTGTGCACGCGGTACTGGCCAAGGATCTGCCGGGCATCAGCTTCGAGATCCGCGGTTACGGCGAGCAGTACCCGATCGCCGACAACAGCACCGAGGAAGGCCGGAAGAAGAACCGGCGCGTGGAGGTCTCCTTCCCGCGCGGCACCTCTTCCTGAGAAGGCCCGAGGAACAGCGCCACCTGTAGGGCTCTTGGACCAGCCCAAGGTTTTTGCTCGATCGGGTGACTCCGACGCCAGTCGGAGTCACCCGATTTTTTGTGCCTGGCGCCCTGGCTCCACAGATGGACGCAGACGTGTTTCGTCAGCGGGGTTGCCGCCACCCGCCGCCACCCGCCGCCGGCTGAGGGGAGGACCGCCGGCCGCTGGTGCTTCGTGGGCGCACGTCAAGCAGGAGCGGAGGAGCGGCTCAGGCGGTGGTGGCGCGGGCCGAGGTGAAGAAGGCCGAGGATTCCCGGGTCCACAGCAGAGCAACGGCGACCAGACCGGCGGCGCACGGCAGGATGCCGGCCAGCGTCATCACCAACGGGTGAGGCTGGCTGAAGTTGTACACGGCAAGCGCACATCCCAGCACCAGGGTCGCCCCGCCGACGCTGCGCACCCAACGGCGGCCGCGTCGGCCGGCCCAGGCCATCGCCGCGAAGAGGACCGTGCCGAACGCGGCCAGGGTGAACAGGTACGTGAGGATGCTGGACTCGGCCATGGCGAGCTGGTCGGCGCTGCGATGCGGATAGGCCCGGTGGAGGTGTTGGCCCAGGCCCCCGTCGACGGCCTGGTCGGCGACGACGACGCCGGCCCCGACCACTGCCAGGACGGCGGCCGCGCGGAGTGCCTGCGAGGCCCTGAGCACGGAGGCGGGCAGGTGTTGGTGCGGAGACATACGGATCGATCCCTCCTAGGGAGATGCAACGATGATACTTGAGATATCATGTCTCACAGCTTCGATGTGAAGGTAGAGGACTCGATGCCGAAAGAGCAACACCAGACCGGACCGACCCGGCGTCGCGGCCGCCTGACCGACGTCGAAACCGCACGGCGCACCCTCGACGCCGCTCTGGCCATGATTGAGCGCACCGGGCTGACCGTGAGCCTGGATCACCTCAGCTTCGAGGACGTGATCCGGGAGGCCGGTGTCGCCCGCGCCGCCGTCTACCGGCGTTGGCCGCACAAGGGTTTGTTCTTCAGCGACCTGCTCAAGGAGGTCGCCCGCCACGCCCCCGCGGCGGCCGGCGCAGACGGACAGGCGGGCGAGGAAGCCGTTCGCCGCCTGGCAGGCGAGCGCATCGACCAGTTCGCCACGGCCCAGGGCCGCCACGATCTGTGCGTCGAGCTGCTGAGAACGGGTGCCCTGCGGGACTTCGACGCCATGCACGCCTCCACCCGATGGCGCAGTTACATCGCCCTGCACGCCACCTTCCTGAGCCTGGCCGACGGTGAACTGCAGCGTGAGGTCCAGACCGCGCTGGCCGCCGCGGAGCACGAACTCAACGACCGGATCGCGCAGTCCTACCAGCGCCTGGCCGCGCTGTTCGGGCTGCGCCTGCGGCCCCATCTCCACACCAGCTTCGACGCATTGGTCACCCAGCTGAGCGCCACCATGCGCGGCTTCGTCCTCACCGCCCCCGCCCGGCCGGACCTGGCCCAGCGGCAGCAGAGGCCGGGTGTCCTCGGCACCACAGGCACCGCCGAATGGTCTCCGCCCGCTCTCGGCATCGTCGCGACCGCCCTGGCCTATCTCGAACCGGACCCCACCGTGAAGTGGGATGCCCAACGCCTTGCCGAAGTCGGGCAGGCATTGCACGCCACGAGCCACGCCCCTTCCGTGCCGCAGTCCTCGGGCGCAGGTCCCTCGGATCGCACAGCCTGAGCTCGGCAGACGTGCCGGACGCGGGGCAGCGGGGGCAGCGGGGGCGGCAGGCGAGCTTGCGTCGTTATCCGTCGATGGGTCCTGCTGCCGTTCCGGGTGTCAGCGGACGACGTCGAAGACGCATCCCTGGGCGGCGGCTCGGCTGCCGGCCGGGTCAGCAGATCCTGCGGTACGGGGTGTCGGAGAGGTAGGTGTCCCACTGGTCCCGTGACAGGGGGCCGTCGGCGCGGCGGCACACGGCTTCGGTGGCGCGGTCCGGGTCGATGGCGCGGTGTTGCAGTAGTACGTGCGTGCCCGCCAGGGACAGCGTGCGGCCGTCCGGGGCGAAGGCCAGAGCGCGGATGTGGTCCCCGGCCGTGGGCAGCCCGGCGCCGAGTGCCAGGCGGGAGGGGACGTCCCACAGGCGCAGGGTTCCGTACGATCCGGCCGCGGCCAGGGTGGTCCCGTCGGGGGAGAACGCGAGGGCGGTGATCTCCTCCGGGGCGTCCGGGCTGCCCTTGCCTGCGCCGCCGTAGAGCATGCCGAGCCTGGTGCGGCGCCGGGTGTCCCACAGGGAGATGTGGCCGGACAGTTCGGCCCTGGCGGCCAGGCCGTCGTCGCGGTCGAAGGCGGCCACGCACGCGCAGCTCGCCGTTGGGGGGCCGGTCGTGGCTTCGTCGACCGATGCGCCCATGCCCGGGTCCTGGGTGCCGCCGCCGTCCTGTTGCGCCCTGCGCGCGGTGATGGTGCGCAGTCGGCGGGCGGTGTCGGAGCTCCAGACCGTGGTGTCGTCACTGGCCGTGCTGGTCGTCGTCAGCTCGCGCCCGTCCGGGGAGAGCGTGAAGGTCATGAAGCCGTCCTCTCCGGGGGCGCGCAGTTCGCTGATCCGGCGGTGGCGCTCGGTGTCCCACACCGTGACGCGCCGGGCCATGCCCGGTACGTCCTCGTACCGGGACACGTAGGCGAGTCGTCGTCCGTCCGCACTGAGCGAGAGAGTGGGGGAGTCCGGTGCGAGGTCCTGGTCGAAGGGGGACGGGGGAGGCGGCGGCAGGTCGGAGCGGTGCCGGCCCGTACGGCCGTCGTAGAGGCCGAGACGGTCGCCGCGCAGGACGGCGAGCACCCTGCCGTCCTCGCTGAGGGCGGCCTGCTCCACCGGCCGACCGTCCCAGCGGGCGTTCAGTACGGCGCCGATGTCGAGCGCGTGGACGGTCCGGGTGCTCGCCGGGCTCTCGTCGAGGTAGCGCAGGACACCGGCGCGGGTGTCGATCCGCAGGTCGACGGGGTCCTCGTCGGACAGCTGATGACGGAAGACCGGGGCCTGCGGGCGGTCGAGCCGCCAGATGAGGATGTCCGTCGAACCCCGGCTCGCCGCGTAGGTGCCGTCCTCGGTGAACGTGAAGTCCAGCGGGGCCACTTGGTTCAGTTTCGGCAGTTCCTTGCCACTGGAGACGCTCACCCTGCGCAGCGCGTAGGCGTCCCGCAGGACCAGCTCCCGGCCGTTCGGGGTGAACTGCAGCCGGCCGTCGGACGGGCAGGCGGGGCGGCGGTGCCAGGCGGTGTCGGCGCGGCGGCGTGTGCGTACGTCCCACAGGACCAGGCCGCGGCGCGTGCACAGGGCGAGCAGCCGGTTGTCCGGGCTGACGTCACTGTCGTTGAGCGTGCCTGTGCCCGCGAGCGGCAGGGCGGCGAGCAGGCGCCGCCCGGTGGGTACGTCCCAGACGTCCAGGTCGGCGTCCGTATTGAAGATCACCGCGTGTCCGCTGGAGCTCGGCCCGTAGGCGGCCGAGGCGCTCACGGAGACGGGGCTCAGGTCGCCCTCCCCGGCTGGAGGCCCGGCCTCGACGAGCTCCCCCGCGTCCGGAGCCGATGGCTCGGCCATGCCCTTCGGGCCGAACGGACGTCCCTGGTAGCGCTCGGCCCGGATGTCCCACAGGCGCAGTCGCCCGTCCTCGTCCGCGGGCACGATCAGGAAGCGTCCGTCCGGGGTGGGCTGGGCCGTCTCGGCGGCCCCGGCCGGTAGGTCGCCGCCGCCGGGCGCCCGGTAGCTGCCGGTCCTCCGGCCGCTCGGGATGTCCCACCGGGTGACGCGGCGCTCGCCGACGCCGACCAGGGTGCGGCCGTCGGAGCCGAGTGTCCAGGTGGCGTCGGACCGCCGGGGCGGGGTGAATCCGGGGAGTTCCTGCTGGCCCAGCGCGCCCATCAGCGCGGACCGGGTCTCCGGCGTACGGCTGAGCCGCCAGGCGGCGACGCTCAGACGCAGCGCCGTGCGCGGATCCGAACCGCGCAGCCCGTCGGCGGTGCCGGCCGTGCGGCGGGCCGCGGCGTCGACACGACGGCGGTCGCCGTCCCGGTTCTGCTGCCAGGCCACGGTGCCCGCGATCAGGGCGAGTACGAGGAGCAGGCTCGCGGAGCCGGCCAGCGCGCGCAGCCGTCGCCGTTCACGGGTACGGGTCGTCCGGGCCGCGTGCAGGAAGTCCTGCTCGGCGGAGGTCAGTTGAGCCAGGTGCGCGGGGTGCGCGAAGCTCTCCTCGGCCTCGGCCAGCCGTGCTCCCCGGTAGAGCGCCCCGGGGTCGCGGCCCAGCTCCGTCCAGTCGGCGGCGTCCTGGGTGAGGCGGCGCAGGACGCGCAGCCGGTGGCGGTCCTCCTCGATCCACCCCTGGAGCCGGGGCCACGCGGTGATCAGCGTCTCGTGGGCGAGCCTGACGGTGTCCCCGTCCAGGGTGACCAGGCGGGCGCGGGCGAGCCGGTCGAGGACCGCCTGGGTGCCGGTGCCGGTGCCGGTGACTGTGTTCGTGCCTGTGCCTGTGCCTGTACTCGTGCCGTCCGCCGGACCGCCGTCCCCGGAGTCCCCAGCGTTCCCGGTGGTTCCGGGTTTCCCGGTGTTTCCGCCGTCACCGCTGCCGTCCGCCGGGCCGGTTTCGTGCCGCCGTCCCGCCGCCGGGGCCGTCTCCAGCTCGCTCCGGTCCGCGGGGCGGCACGTGTCGGCGGTGCCGTCCCCCGGGGCGACCAGACGCAGCAGGATCCGACGCGTCAGGGCGGCCTCGGGAGCGGTGAAGGTGCGGTACAGCTCCTCGGCCGTCTGGGCGATGGCGCCGCGTACCCCGCCCGCCGCTTCGTAGGACCGCAGGGTCAGCGTCCGGCCCGATCGTCGGCGCCAGGTCTCCAGCAGCGCGTGCGAGAGCAGCGGCAGCCCGCCGGGCTCGCCGTCCACCTCGTCGATCAACTGGGCGGTCAGGGAGCGCTCCACGGTCAGGCCGCGCACCCCGGCCGGGCCGGTGATCGCCCGCCGCAGGTCCTCGCGGCCCATCGGGCCGACCGGCAGACTCGCGTCCCGGATCACCCGCACCAGCGCGGGGTGCTCCAGGCACCGGCCGTAGAAGTCGGAGCGGACGCCGAGCACCACCCGCAGGCGGCTGCCGCTCTGCCGGGCCGCGAGCAGCAGGTCGATGAACCGGGCGCGCTCGGCCGGGTCCGGGCAGAGGGTGAAGACCTCCTCGAACTGGTCGACCACGACGAGGGTGTCGCCCGTGCCGTCGGCGGGGCGCAGCCTGCTCCCGTGCGTCCGGACCGGGTGCGGGCCCGGCGTCAGGACCCGGATCGCGGCCGGGCGCAGCGCCCGTTCCGTCGTCCGTCCCAGCCGTGGTGCGAGTCCGGCCCGCAGCAGTGAGGACTTGCCGCTGCCCGAGGGCCCCAGCACGACCGCGCACCGGTGGTCGCGCACCACGTCCACCAGGCCGTCCACCAGGGCGTCGCGCCCGAAGAACACCTCCGCGTCACCCGGTTCGAAGCGGGCCAGCCCCCGGTAGGGGGAGTCCGCGACCGGCTCGTCCTCCCGGGGAGCGGCCGCGACCCGCGCCGCCGCTTCCTGCCAGCGCTCCTCCCACTCGGCGCGGTCACCGCCGCACGCGGCCACATAGGCCAGCGCCGCCGCCAGTGTCGGCAGCCGCTCGCCGGCCGCCGCCTGCGACAGCACGGGAGCCGAGTAGCCGGACCCCTTCGCCATCACCCGGTAGGTCGGCCCGCCCGCCTCGGCGCGCAGCCCCCGCAGCTCCGCGGCGAACCGCTGCACCGGGCCGGCGTCCGCGTCGATCGGTCTCTCGGGACGTCCCATCCGGCTGCCTCCCCCTGGCAGTTGACCCGGCCCCCCGACCGGGGCGACCACGCTACGGCACCCCGTACCCGTATCCCCAACCCTTCGCGGTGGCGGGCGAGTTGATTGCCCGCACGGATCGGGGGTGCCAATCAACCGGGCGGGCGGTGAAGTCGTTGTCGAGCGGCGCCGACCAGCACGGACGGCCCCGCCGAGCACGGACCGCCCGGACGCCCGGCGGTGCCGACGGACGCACGGCGTCGTCCCCCGGCGCCCGGCCGCACCGGCGGACGACGACAGGAAACGACAGGAAGGGAACCACCCCATGACCGAGCCAGTGGAGAAGCCGACCTACCCCGTCGGCGGTGCCGGAATCTTCGACGTGGACCCCGACCAGCGCGGCGTCAGCCAGAACCCGGACACCGTCGTGGCCTCGGACACCGACGCCCTCCCCGAAGACACGGAGATCTGACATGGGCAACGTACAGGGCATGCTCGCCGCGGCCCGGAAGCTGCTGGGCACCACCGAGCAGCCGCCCGGATCCAACCGCAACCTGGTCACCCGGTGGTACGGCTTCACCGGTCCCTGGTGCGACATGGCGGTCAGCTACGCCGCCGCGCACTCCGACAACCTCTCCGCGGTGGGCGGCAAGTTCGCCTACACCGTCGCCCACGCCCGCGCGTTCCAGAAGAAGGGGCGCTGGCACTACGGCATCGGCGGCATACGCGCCGGCGACATCGTGTTCTTCGACTGGTCGGGCTCACGCTCCATCGGCGCCATCGACCACGTCGGCATCGTCGAGGCGGTGCACTCCAACCGCACCATCACCACCCTGGAGGGCAACACCTCGAACGCCTTCCGCCGCCGTCTGCGCAACTCCGCGTGCGTCGTCGGCTACGGCAGGCCCGTCTACGCGGGCGGCGGCGCCCCGATGCCGAGTACCGACGGCATCCTGCGCCGGGGCTCGAAGGGCAAGGCCGTCACGGTCCTGCAGAAGAACCTCAACACCGTGCAGAACGCCAAGCTGACGGTGGACGGCGATTTCGGCCCGGCCACCGACAAGGCGGTCCGCGTCTTCCAGGCGGCCCACCGCCTGACGGTGGACGGCGAGTACGGCCCGAGCTCGGCGGCCATGATGAAGGCGGCCCTCGCCAAGCGCAGCCAACCGATCCGGCCCACCGCCCTCGTCCCCACCGGCGCGCTCAAGGCCGACGGTGAGTTCGGGCCCGCCACCTGCTCCGCCCTCCAGCGCACGCTCAACAGCCGGATCCAGGCCGCCCTGGACGTGGACGGCGCCTTCGGGCCGAAGACCGTCACCGCGCTCCAGCGGTACCTGAAGGTCACGGCGGACGGCATCGTCGGCCCGAAGACCGTCACCGCCCTCCAGCACCACCTCGGCGGTACCGGCGACGGCGAGTGGAGCAAGGACACCACCCGCCGGCTCCAGGAAGCCCTGAACAACGGCACCTTCTGACGGATCGCACCGGGGGCGGGGGACACCACGGCGTCCCCCGCCCCCGGGCACCCGCCCCGACCGTCGACGTCAGCCAGGAGAGACACATGGACACATCCACCGCGGCGACCGCCTCGACCGGCTACAAGGTGGCCGTCACCGAGCAGCACAAGGGCCAGATCCTCGTCTTCGAGCGCACCGATCAGTTCACCGACGCCCACGTGAAGTGGAGCTTCAGCACGGGCAACGCCCCCGGCTGGGACCACCCCTTCGAGATCCGCTTCCGCGACACCAAGCGCTACGGGGCCATCGCCCTCATGACGTTCGGCAAGCCCGGCGAGGGCCGCGCCGGCATCGTCAACGTCACCGGCGACACCCACCTCACCCGCGCGGACCTCCTGTGGTCGGCCCGCATCACCACCTACCCGCACAGCATCGAGCGCGTGCCCAACGCCGGGACCGTCGTCGTCGCGGGCTCCCGGGACCGGCTGCACGTCTTCGGTCCCTCCAGCAGCGACCTGGCGTCCCTGAAAGAGATCCAGACGCTCTCCTTCACCAAGGCGCACGCGGTCCTGTGGGATGACCAGAACAACCTTCTGTGGGTCACGGGCGGCAAGGTCGTCCGCACCTACCGGGTCAACGGCACGATGCGCAACGCCCGTCTGGTGAAGTACGGGCCCGACCTCACCATCGCCGGGAACGGCCACGACATCCAGCCCGACTACTCCCGCCCCGGCACGCTCCTGGTCAGCGACAGCCACCACGTGTACTGGCTGGACAAGAAGACCCGGAAGATCACGAAGACCATCTCCCTGGCCTACCCGAAGTCCTACGTACGCCACTCCTCCGGCCAGGCCATGTGGACCACCGACCCCGACCCGGACGACTCGCGCTGGGGCGGCCCCACGGTCCACTTCTCCGAGGGCGGCGACCGCACCCGGCCGGGAGCCGAGATCTACAAGGCCCGCCTCTACACCACCCAGTTCCACTGAGCCGACCCCAAGGGCCGCGAGGGGTGCCGCCGGGCCGGACCCGGCGACACCCCTCGCGCCGTCCCACGGCCCTTCCCGGGCCTCAGCTCTCAGCGGACGACGTCGAAGACGTTCTTCTGGAGGCCGTTGGAGTAGGCCTCGTGCTCGACGAGCACCAGTTTCTGGGCGTCCTTGTCCGTGGTGCTGAACAGGCGCTTGCCCGCGCCGAGCAGGAGGGGGAAGACCAGCAGGTGGTAGCGGTCGATGAGGCCGGCGTCGGAGAGGGCGCGGTTGAGGGAGGCGCTGCCGTGGAGGATGATCGGGCCGCCCTCGGTCTCCTTCAGCGCGGCGACCTCGTCGAGCGAGCGCAGGATCGTGGTCTCGCCCCAGTTGTCCACCAGGTCGTCCTCGGTGAGGGTGGTGGAGACGACGTACTTCGGCATCGTCTTGTAGTCGGCGAACTCCGGCATGTCCGGCCATACCGCGCTGAACGCCTCGTAGCTGGTCCGGCCCAGCATCATCGCGGCGGCCTCCTTCTGCTCGCGGCCCTTGATCTCGAAGGCCTCCGGCACGAAGGCGATGTCCTTGAAGGTCCATCCCGAGTTCCGGTAGCCGGGCTCGCCGCCGGGGGCCTCCACGACGCCGTCGAGCGAGATGAAGGCGGTGCTGATCAGGGTGCGCATGTCCGGGGTCTCCCGTGTCCGTGGCAGTGGTACGCCGATGATCTCTCACCCGATACGACCGCCGGGCACGCGGAAACTCATCGGTGCCTCGTCGCGCGAGCCGTCCGCCGGGTGCCGGTTTCGCCAAGCATGCTGCTGCAGAGGCGAGTTGGCGTCGAGGGAGGTCGGTGGCGCGCGGCGGTCACCCGTCTGCCCCGCCCGGAATGCCGCCACCCCGCCACCGCGCATAGCGTGGCAGCCGACCGCGTACGGCCGACGTACGGCCCGGGGTGGCGGCGGACGGAGGCGTGGACGGAGACGGACCATGAAGCTCGGCCTGCACTACTGGAACTACTCGACACCGGCCGACCCCGCGCTCATCGCGCCCACCCTCGCCGAGACGGCCCGGGTCGCCGAGGGGGCCGGATTCGCGTCGTTCAGCGTCATGGACCACTACTTCCAGATGGAGACCGGGCGCAGCGTCGCCGACGAACCCATGCTGGAGGGCTACACCACGCTCGGCTACGTGGCCGCGGTGACCCAGCGGATGTCCCTCGGCCTGCTCGTCACCGGAGTGATGTACCGGCACCCCGGCCTGCTCGCGAAGATCGTCACCAGCCTCGACGTGCTCTCCGGCGGCCGGGCCCGGCTGGGCATCGGCGCCTCCTGGTACGAGCGGGAGCAGTACGGGCTCGGCGTCCCGGTCGTCCCGGTCGCCGAACGCTTCGAGCGGCTGGAGGAGACGCTCCGGATCTGCCTCCAGATGTGGAGCGACGACAACGGGCCGTTCCGGGGCCGGCACTACCGGCTCGCCGAGACGCTCTGTGTGCCCGAGCCGATCGGCGGCCACCCGCCGATCATGATCGGCGGCGGGGGCGAGCGGAAGACGCTGCGCCTGGTCGCCCGGTACGCCGACGCCTGCAACCTCTTCGCCACCGGCCGGGACGAGGTCGCCCACAAGCTCGACGTGCTGCGCGCCCACTGCGTCGCCGAGGGCCGCGACTACGACGCCGTCACCAAGACCGTGCTGTACAACGGCCCGGTGCTGGACCGCCCGGCCGCCTTCCTCGACGACGCCCGCGCCTACGCGGAGCTGGGCGTCACCGAGATCCAGCTGCTGCCCGACCGGAACCCGGTGAGCTTCACCCGCCAGGTCGCCGAGCACCTCGCCCCCGCCGTCGCCGCGATCGGGTGACCGGCGGGACCGGCGGGGACGGCGGGACCGGCGGGGACGGTGCCGGCGGCTACACGCCGGTGGTGCCGTCGACGATCTCCCGGATCAGGTCGAGATGGCCGTTGTGCCGGGCGGTCTCCTCGATCAGGTGCAGAACGATCCAGCGCAGGTCGGGGTGGCGGCCGTCGCCGCGCGGCCGGGCGGCGAGCGTGTCCAGGTCGTGGGAGGCGACCAGCTCCCGGTAGCGGGCGGTGCGTTCGGCGTACAGCGCCAGTACGTCGTCGAGCGGCATGTCCAGCGCGATGCGCATCTCGCGGTCGGGGTCCTCCTCCGTCCACGGCCCCTCGTCCTCGCCGCCGAGGAAGACCACCTCGAACCAGTGGTACTCGACCCAGCTCAGATGGTTGATCAGCCCCGCGACGGTCATCAGGGGGGAGCCGGGCAGCGGGGCGCGGCGGGCGTTCTCCGGCGAGATTCCCTCGCATTTGGCGCGGGCGGTGTGGCGCGCGTAGTCGAGGAAGGTGGCCAGCTGGGTGCGCTCGTCCCGGGCGGGAGGCGTGTCGGTGCGTGTCATCGGCGTACACGATCCGCGAGGGGGCACGGGTTGTCCACCGGATTCGGCGGCTGTCGCCAGGTGCCGGGGCCGGAGGGCGGAGGAGTGCGGGCGGGGAGCGCGGGCAGGAGAGCGCGGGCGGGGCGGTGGGTTCCCCTTGGGGTCCTGGCCTGGGTCCGTGGGCCCACGCCCGGGAGATCGCGCCTGGCTAGGCTCGTGCCGACCAACTGCGAGCCCCCTCGACAGGCGCCGGAACACGCGCCCGTCCGGCATGCCCGCGCGCACCTGAACTGCACGCCCACCTGATTCTTCATGGGGTGATGTGTCGATGAGTGACGGTTTCTTCTACTCCTACCATCTCGGCTGGAGCCGCCCGGACTCCGAGTGCCTCTTCGGTGATCTCGACGCGGCGGGGCTGCGGCTCGGCCATCCGGTCACCAGACGGGTCACCCTCCTCGGCCCGGGGCCCGGACCGCGCGGCCTCCCGTCCTGGGTGACCAGGGAACAGCTCGTCCTCCTGGCCGGTCTCCAGCGGCTCGACAGCGTCGACTTCCTGCTGTGGGTGGAGAGCGGCGCCGGGGTGCCCGCCCGGGTCCGCCGGATGCGGGACGGGGTGGTGGCGCTGGAGTTCGGCTTCGGCGGGCTCACCCGGGACGAGCAGGAGGTGGCCGCGCGGGCGATCCGCGAGGCGATCGGGCGGGCGTCGGTGCTCTGCATCGGCTTCGTCGTCGACCGCGAGGGCGCCTCGGCGGCCACGGACTGGAGCGGTGTCGTCATCAACGGCACGACGTACTTCGACAGTTGGCCCGACACCCTGGCGGTGCGGCACGAGATCGCCGCGACCCAGCCGCAGTTGGCCGGGGTGGCCTCGTACGACCAGTCGCCCTGGATGCTGTTCGGCAGCGAGGTGCCCGTCCGGTAGCGGCGGCGGGCGCCCGGTTCCGCCCCTTCAGGTCCGTGCAGGGTGCAATCAGTGATTTTGAGCCTTGCATTGGGCCCTGAGGCCCATGCCCCGAAGGGTGCCGGTGTGGTCGGATGCGTGAACTGGCTGAACTCTGGCCTCTCACCGGCAAGCTGGGGGACCTGTCGTGTCTGGCATGAGTGGAATAGCGTTCGCGGGCGGGGGCGCCGGCGCGGGCGGCGGGGTCGTCACGGGCGGGTACGGCAGGCGGTCCCTGCCGCGCCCCCTGCAGGCGGTACTGATCCTCGTACGGCTCCTGTTCGCCGTCGCGGCCCTCGGCGGCATCGGTGTGCTGGTGGTCGCGTCGGAGCTCGACGGGATCGACGGCGAGCTGCTCGGGCTGCTGCTGTACGCGGCGCTGCCGAGCGCGGTGGGCTTCGTGCTCTCGCTGTACGTGCGCACCGGCGGGGCCTGGGTACGGCGCGGTCTGCTGGCCGTGCACGTCTGGCTCGCCCTGGGCGCCCTGGCGACCCTCGGGGGCGGCGGTGCGCGCGGGGTCACCCAGCTGGTGATCCCGGTCGTGGTCCTCGTCCTGCTGTTCCGGGCGAGCGCTCGCGAGTGGTTCGACCTCCCCCTCGGACAGCGGGCGCCGCACCGGCGGTTCAGCCTCGCGCGCATGATCAGGTGGCGGCGGGACGACGAGGGCCAGACCGCGATGGAGTACCTGGGCATGGTCCTCGTGGTCGTCGCCCTCATCGGGGGGCTGGTCGTCACCGGGATCGGCGCCCAGATCACCGGCGGGATGCAGGACGCGATCTGCCGCCTCACCGGAAGCGCCTGCCCGGCGCCCGGCAGCGGCAACGTGGAGGCGGGACACGGCAACACCACCGGCGGGGCGGACTCCGCCGGAGGCACCAGCACCTCGGGCGGCACCGGAAGCACCGGCAGCACGGGCGACTCCGGCAGTACCAGCACCACCGGCGGCTCCGGTTCCTCGGGAACCGAGGGAACCGACGGAACCACCGGCAGCACCGGCTCCTCCGGCACCACCGGCTCCTCGGGCAGCACCGGTGGCTCCGGCGGCGACACCGCCGTCCAGACCGACGACGGCGGCGACGACGTCGACACCTCCGGCGAACCGGACGGCGGCGACGACCAGGACGACAGCGGCACCGCCAACGGCGACGACCAGCCCGGCGAGAGCTGCACCTCGGGCGTCGGCGCCTTCTTCTCCTGCGCCGCCCACCAGACCGGCGGCTTCTTCAAGGGGCTGGTCGGCGACGGCCTGTGGGGCGACATCACCGGCACCATCGACACGGTCCTGCACCCCATCAAGGCATGGGACGGCCTGAAGGAGTACGGCAAGAGCCTCGGCGACAAGTGGAGCGAGGACTCCAAGGACGCCGGCGGCAAGTGGGACAAGGGCGACTACCTCGGCGCGCTCTGGGACTGGACGAAGGCGTCCGGCTCCACGGGCGTCAAGGTCCTCGACGACGTGTTCATCGGCGACGACGTCCGGGACATGTGGAACCGGGGCGACGAGGGCCAGGCGATCGGCACCGGCCTGTGGAACATCGGCTCGCTGTTCATCCCCGGCTACGGCGAGGGCAAGCTCGTCGGGAAGCTCGGAAAGCTGGGCAAGCTCGGGAAACTCGGCAAGCTCGGCGAGTTCGCCGAGAAGGCCGGCGAGGCCGCGACCAAGGCGAAGAAGGCCGCCAAGGCGGGCGACGTCGCCGCCGCCGAGAAGGCCGCCAAGGAAGCGCAGCAGCACGCCGACGACGCCGCCGAGAAGGCCGGGCTCAAGGGCTGCACCGTCGGCATCGGCGGCCGCCTCCGTGTCCCGTACGGCTCCGGCCCCGCCGTCGGCGCGTCCGGCACCAGCACCGCCGTCCTGGCCGCGCCGCCCGCCTCCGTGCCCGTCGGCTTCTTCATGGAGAAGTGCGGCGACGTCGACCCGGAGAAGAAGGCCGCCGCCGACGAGGCCCAGAAGCAGGCCGACGAGGCGAAGAAGGCCGCCGCCGCGGCCAAGCGCAGGCAGGGGCTGGAGCGGGCCCAGAACCAGCCGAAGCCCGCCTGGTACAACGACCTGAAGGACCCGCCGGCCGGGGCCAAGGACGCCGGTGACGGGTCCTGGGCGGAGATCAAGCCGGGCGTCTTCAGCTACGCGACGGAGATGGGCGCCCGCTACCAGGAGCAGATCTCCAAGGTGGGACGGGGCAAGGAGTACGAGGTACCGCTCGACAAGCTCACCGGCAAGCCGGTCGACTTCGACGGCTGGGACTCCGCGCGCGGCACCTACCTGGAGGCGAAGTACGGGTACAAGAACCCGGACTTCTACAACGCCGACACCGGAAAGCTCACCCCGAAGATCACCGAGCGGTGGTCCGCCCAGGCGAGGCGGCAGGTCGACGCGGCGCGCGGCCGGCCGGTCGAGTGGCACCTCTCCGACCCGGATGTCGCCGAGGCCGCGCGTGAGATGTTCAAGGAGCAGGGCATCGACGTTAAGGTCATCCACACCCCCGATGACCTGGTCGGCGGCTGAGCGTCGGCCGGGGCAGCGGAGCGCAGGACCCGAATCCGAGGAGAGAGTCTCGTGCTGTACGTCGTCGTCAACGGTCTCTGGGGCCCCCGCGCGGAGTCCGTGCGGAGCGTCGCCGAACGCTGGTCCGGCACGCTCGCCGCCCTCAAGGACATCGACGCCCAGACCTTCGACGGATGGCACGAGGCCGGTGACGACCTCCCGTCCGACCCCCTGCTGGAGCCCTCGGCCCCCGCGCTGGCGGAGTACATCGAGCGGCGGAACACGGGCCCCGACCTCGACGTGGTCGGCTACACGTCGTCGTCGTGGGCGCGGAACCCCAAGGCGGCGTACGTGTCGCTGACGACCCACGCGGGCGGCACGTCGCGGTACGCGCCGCACTCCGTCTCCCTCGTCTTCCGGTCGCGCGAGGTCGACGAGACCGCCGAAGTGATCCGGCGGACCCCCGAGATCCTGCGCGTCCTCGCGGAGCAGTGGGAGATCGACGCCGGGCAGGTGTACGACAAGGCCGTGGACGCGGCGGTGACCGAGCGGTTCGACCTGGAGAACAGCGCCCCCCGGTGCGGCCGGGCCGTCTTCCTCTCGGCCGGCCGCGCGGCCCGCGCCCCCGAGGACCTGCCCGGGGCGTACGTCCGCACCGCCGACGGCGGGCTGGTCGTCGACCTCACGTACGGCGGCACGAAAAGCCCGGAGATCGACACGGTCATCGAGGTGAACGAGCGGCTGCGGGCGGCCGGGGCGCTGGAGAAGCTCCCGGTGCCGTTCGACCGGGACCGCTACTGACCGCTACTGACCACCGGCCCCCGCCAGCGGCCACCGGGACCTCTGTACGGAACCGTACGGGCGGAACCGTACGGGCGGAGCCGTAGGGGCGGGGCCCGAGGCTCAGAGCCAGCCCCGCATGGCCGCGAAACCGGCCAGCAGACCGACCGCGAACACCCCGAGCACCCCGGTGAACAGCGCGGGCATCAGCACCGGCCCCCACGCCCCCGGACCGGCCACCGTGGCCCGCCGCCCCGGGTCGGCCGGGTCGTAGCTGACCCGTACCGGGGCCCCGACCTCGAAGCCGAACGGGCCCGGGGCGTGGTCGGTGAACTCGATGTCGCGGCCGTCGCGGGTGCGGAAGGCGAAGACGTACTCGGTGGCGTAGCGGCGCTCCGTGCCCGGCCCTCGGTCCACCGTGCGCCGCTCGGCGCACCGCCCCTCGGCACGCTCGCCGCGGCGCAGCAGCGCCAGTACCCGGTTGAGCCGCAGGGCCGAGCGGATCGCGAACGCCCCGAGGAAGAGGCCGAACAGCAGCAGGAAGGTGGCCGTGCCACCGGGCAGGACCTGCATGGACGAGCTCCCCCGCTCCTTGAGGAAACGGCCGGTACGGCCGGGTCGATCACCCGACCGTACCGGCCGTGTCCGCTACTTGACGGTGATGGAGTCGACGAAGGCGTCGAGGTCCTTCGCGCTCAGGGTGCCCTTGACGGCGTTGATCCGCACCGCGAACGGCACCTTCTTCGAATCGACGCCCGCCACCACGACCCCGGTCATCCGGGTGCCGTCGGCGGGGGTCCGCTGCTCGCCGTTGGAGGTGAACTCGTAGTCGATCCGGCGGGCGTCGCGGGCGCTCTCGGGGCCCGTGAGCCGGATCTCCTGGGTGGCCTTGCGGGTGGCGCCGACCCCGATGCCGGCGCCCGCCGCGGCCGCGGCCTCGCCCGCGTCGTCGACCCCGGTGGCGAAGTCGAGCTGCACCGAGACCATGCCGGTGCGCAGCCCGCTCTCCTCCTTCAGCGCGACGGCCGCGTTGCCCTTCGCCAGTTCGGCCTCGGGCTGCTCCTTGTAGCCCTGGTTGCCGGGGTAGCCGACGGAGAGGCTCTTGGTGTCGAGCTTGCCCCAGCCCTCCGGGAGGGCGGCGGAGTCGCTGCCGCACCCGGAGAGCAGGGCGAGGCCGACGGCGGCGGCAACGGTGGTGCCGATCGCCCGGTGGATCTTCCGTGTCGTCATCGCCATCGTCATCGCCATCGCCTCTTCGTCGTACCTGTGTGCCGGCCGCGGTCGGTGTGCTCCGCGGCCATCCTTCCGTACCGCTACTTCGCGCAGTAGCTGTACGGGAGATAGGAGCGCTTGTCGCCCTGCGGAGCCCCGAGGAACTGCGCGTCGTTCAGGGTCTCCTTCTTGTGCTCGTCGGAGATCGAGAACCCGAGGCTCATGCCGAGCGAGACCTCGAAGCCGAACTCCTGGGCGTCCGTCTGGCCGGTGTACTTCATCGTGCTCGACAGACCGTCCTGGAACATCAGCTGGTCGAACGGGTCGTTCCCGGCCGGCTTGTTCTCCATGTTGTGGTCGCCGAAGAGGTACTCGAAGGGCGCGGTGTTGTTGCCGGAGCCGTCCAGCCACTGCTCGGCGATGGCCCGCTTGGCCTCGGTGTCCGCGTCGGTGTCCTTGCCGAAGACGATCGAGTTCGTCTTGACCTGGATGCCGGTCTCGCCGGAGGAGTCGGTGCCGCTGACCTTGCCGCCGCGCTTGTCGCCGTCCTTCTTGCCGTTGTCGCCGCTGATCTCGCCCTTGTCCGACGTCGAGGTGCCTTCGAGGGTCTGGGTCATGTCGATGCGGACGATCTTCCCGGTCTTCTGGTCGCGGGTGACGGTGACCGCCCCGGTCCGGGTGTCCTTCGCGCCGGCCGTGCCGCCGAACGGGCCGGCGGTGCCGCTGACCTTGCCCTCCAGTTCGAGCTTGGCGGTGTACGTGTACGACTCGTTGCCGTTCACGTCGTCCTTGGTGATGGTCACCTCGGGGGAGAACTTCGCCTTGCCGCCGAGCTTCGCGCCGAGCTTGGTGTCGTCGCCCGCGTTGATGGAGAGTCCGCCGTCCGCGTAGGCGTTGAGGCCGATCGTCGAGTACGAGATCTTCTTGTCGCCGATCTTCTTCTCGACGTCCTTCTTCTTGTCGGCCCACTTCATGCCGGAGTACCAGCCACCGCCGTAGCCACCGCTGTACTTGGTGGAGGTCTCCCACATCTTCATTTCCTCGATGTCGTCCCGCATCTTCTTGGCTTCTTCCTCGCTCTTGAAGACCCAGGTGTCACCGTTGGTGATCTTGATGCCGCCGCCGACGTCGACGTCCGCCTTGCCCAGCTTGCCGAGCTTGACGCCGGGGGTGGAGGCGGTGGCCCCGGCCGAGGCGGCGTCGGTGAACGTCATGTAGACCAGCTTGTCGTTCTCGTCGACCTTGCCGTCGCCGTTGATGTCGGTGTTGGCCTGGCTGACCTTCTGCTGGAAGCCGTACTCGTTGCCCCACTCGAACCAGCCGATCTTCACTTTGCCGCCGACGGTGTCGGAGACGCTGGAGACCTGGCACATCTTGGGTTCGTAGTCGGCGTCCGTCTTCGGCTTCGCGGTGGTGTCCGTGCCGTTGCCGCCGCCGGTGGAGCAGGAACCCCCGCCGCCCCCCATCGCGTTGATGGCGCAGCGGATGCGCTCGCCGATCTGTCCGCCGACGCCCGCCATCGACATCGCGCCGATCAACGTGACGACCAGGACGATCACGCCGAGGTACTCCATGGCGGTGGCCCCGCCGTCCCGCCAGGAGTACGGCTGGTACGGGGTGGGCGCGTCCTCCTCGCCGCGGTCCTCCAGGAGCCGGTCGACGGCCAGGCCCGCGGCCGCGCCGGTCACCAGCGAGACGATCGGCATCAGGGTGCCCTCGATGCCCACCAGGTGCCAGGAGACGGCGAGTCCGTAGACCAGCGCGGCCACCGGCACGGTGAGCGCGGCGCCGAGCGCCACCACGCGCGATTCGCGGTACTCCGCGGGCAGCACCCGGGCGGCGGCCAGGACCGTGACCAGGGTGGTGATGACGTTGGGAACGTGCAGCAGGGCCAGCCGCCAGCCGAAGCTGGTGAGCCGCTCGTCCGAGGCCAGCAGCTCCACGAGCCCGCGCGAGAGCAGATACCCGGCGGCGATGTAGACCAGCGCCCCGGCGGCCCAGCTACGGGTCAGCGCGAAGAACGTCCCGCTGCTCCCGCCGGAACCACCGCCCCGGCTCCCGGGAGGTATATGGCCCCGGCCTCCACTTCCCCAGCCCCCGCCACCAGTCACGGCTCTTCCTCTCCGACGCCCGCTCGCCCTGCTTGCCCTGCGTGAGCCCGCGGTTCGGGATGCGGGCGTGGCGTGAGCGTACGGGTGTACGAGCCGGGTGACCTGGGCCCTTGGCCCCAAAGTCGGGCCCAACGCGCGATGCCCCGCCCCGCCCGCCGGGTGCGGGGGAGGGGCGGGGCATCGCGCCGGGGAGCGGACGCGTCAGGTCCTCACGGTCAGTCCAGGTCGTCGGCGAAGGTTCCGGCGCGCTCGGCGACCTCCGGGCGGCGGGCCTTCAGGACGGCGAAGCCGACGACTCCGACGACCAGCGCGCCGACGAACACGTACGGCAGCACGTTCAGCGGGAACTCCGGGACCGGCCACAGGTTCCGGTAGAACACGTAGACCATCGCGGCGGCCCCGATCAGGCCGAGGAGCCAGGTGACCAGCAGCCCCCGCGCCCCGATCCGGCGCACGAACAGCGGGGCGGCCAGACAGACCAGGGTGTAGCTGAGCATGTAGCCGAAGACGCCGATGGTGTCGATGTACGACGTCGCGTTCAGCGGTGCCGTTCCCGCGCCGACCACGAGCACCGCCGGGACGACGACGAACGGGGTGACGACCCAGATCGCGGCGGACGGGGTGCGGTGGCGCGGGTGGGCGCGGCCGAGCCTGGCCGGCATCACACCCTCGTTCGCCATGCCGAACAGCAGCCGGGCGGCGACGGTGATGCAGGCCATCACCACGGCCACGAACGAGGCGGCGAACCCGGCGTGCAGGAAGAACTTCAGGAAGCCGAGCCCGGACATCTCCGCCAGCTCGTCCATCGGGTCGGAGCTCTTCCCCAGCGCGTCCGCCCCGCCGAACCCGGCGACCTGGGCGTACGTGGCGAACATGTACAGCACCCCGGCCAGCACCGCGCTGCCCATCACCGAGCGGGGGATCGCCTTGTACGGGTCGGTGGCCTCGGCGCCGAGCGAGGCGGCGCCCTCGAAGCCGACGAAGCCGAGCACACCCAGCACCACGGCGAAGACGATGCCGTCGAGGGTGGAACCGCTCAGGCTCAGCTGGTCGGTGTCGATGATGTTGCCGCTCTTGAAGAAGGCGGGCAGCAGCACGACCACGATCAGGACGATCGACACGACCTCCAGCACCGAGGCGACCCGGGCCGCCGTCCGCACACTGGCGATCGTCAGCCGCATCGCGACGGCGGCCAGCAGCACGTCCAGCAGGATCTGGCCGGTGATCCCGGTGAAGACCCCGATGCCGATCTGGTCGAGGGCACGCGCCGTGTAGTACCCGGCGCCCGCCAGCGAACCCGAACCGATGCACACCGCGCCGATCAGCAGCGCCCAGCCGGTCACGAAGGAGCCGGGAGCCCCGAGCGAGAGCCGGGAGAACGCGTACAGCGAACCGACCCCGGCCCGGCGGCGGGCGAAGACGCAGATGCAGTACGCGATGGCCAGCACGGCGGCCATGGCCAGGAAGAACGAGAACCAGGCGCCGTTGCCCGCGGACGCCGCCATGCTGGCGGGGGCGAAGGCGATGACGGCGCTCGGCGCCACGTTGGCGACGCTCTGCGCGCCGACCTCGAAGGTGGAGACGGACCGGTGGGCCAGGCCGTCGGACGGCGTGGGGGCGGTCTGCTTTCCGGCGGTGCTCATGTCCGGTCCTCCATCATCAGCAGCTGGCGCAGCGCGTGACCGGCGGCGAGGTCGGCCAGGGCGTCGCCCGCCTCGTCCAGCGGGCGCCGCGCCGAGATCATCGATTCCACGTCGAGCTCACCCGACACCACCAGGTCCACCAGGGCGGGGATGTCGCGGGCGGCGTCCACCGAGCCGTAGTTGGAGCCGAGGATGCGCTGGTCGGCCTCGGCGAGGGCGAGCGGGTCGAAGCGGGCGGTCCGGCCGGTCGGCGGGAGGCCGACGATGACGGCGGCGCCGCCCTGGCCGAGCGCCGCGATGGACTGCTCGGTGGTCTCGATCTTGCCGATCGCGTCGAAGACGTAGTCCAGGCCCTCGGGGACCAGGGCGCGCAGTGCCTCGACGACATCGCCGTCCCGGGCGTCCACCGCGTCCGTCGCGCCCAGCCTGCGGGCCAGTTCCAGCTTCTCCGGGACGACGTCCACGGCGACGATCCGGCCGGCCTTCGCCAGCCGGGCGCCCTGCACGCAGGACAGGCCGACGCCGCCGCAGCCGATGACGGCGACGGTCGCGCCCTCCTCGACACCGGCGGTGTTGCGGACCGCGCCGACGCCGGTGGCGATGGCGCAGCCGACCAGGGCGATCACATCGAGCGGGGCGTCCTCACGGACCTTGATCGCGCCGGAGGCGGGGACCACGACCCGCTCGGCGAAGGAGGAGACGCCCAGGTAGTGGTGGGCCTGCTCGCCGTCGACGGAGAGCCGGCTGGTGCCGTCGTAGAGCACGCCGTCGGGCGCCACGACCTCGGCGACCAGGCTGCACGCGGCGGGCCGCCCGGCCAGGCAGAACCGGCACTCGCCGCAGGACGGCACCCAGGACAGCACCACGTGGTCGCCGACCGCCAGGCCGGTGACGCCCGCGCCGAGCGCGGTGACCACGCCGGAGCCCTCGTGGCCCAGGACGACCGGGACCGGGTGGTCCCACTCGCCGCGGATGACGTGCAGGTCGGAGTGGCAGACCCCGGCCGCCGTCACGGCGACCTCGACTTCGCCGGGGCCGGGCGGGGCCAGGGTGACGTCGGTGACGGCCACGTCCTGGCCGGGGGAGCGGAAGACGACGCCGCGCACCGTACGCGCGGTGCTCTCTTGGAAGGACGGGGAGCTCATCGGCCTACTCCTCGGGTGGTGCGGAACGAAACGGGGGAGGTGCGGCGGCGCATACGGCCGTCGAGGGGGCGGCACGGGAGGCCGCCATGGCGTCTTGTTTAGCGCCATTAAACTTTCGTCAAGTTTTACAGCACTAAACTCGATGGGTAAAGACCCTTCTGCATCCCTTTTGACCTGGCTCTTCCCCCGGCCACCGCCCGTGACGTCCCCGACAGGTAGCGTGTTCGCCATGTCCGAAGCCGCTGACAGCCACATGTCCACGATCGGTCCGCGGCTGCGCGAGCTCCGGCAGTCCCAGCGGCTGACCCTGGTTCAGGTCGCCGAGGAGGCAGGCGTCACCAAGGGCTTCCTCAGCCTCGCCGAGCGCGGCAAGACCTCGGTCTCCGTCCCGACCCTGATCCGTATCTGCGAGGCCCTGGGCACCGGCATCGCCACGCTCTTCGACTATCCGGACCAGGACGTCGTCAAGGGCGGGCTCGGCGCGAAGCTGGAGATGGGCGGGCACGGCATCGAGGAGTTCCTCCTCACCCCCGCCGAGGAGCGGCACGTCCAGGTGATGCGGACGATCCTGCGCCCCGGCGGCGGCTCCGGCGGCGCGTACAGCCTGGAGGCCGAGACGGTCTTCGCGTACCTGGTACGCGGCACCCTGCGGCTCACCGTGGACGGCGAGCCCAGGTTCCTGGAGGCGGGTGACTCCACGACGTTCTCCGCGCGGGCCGCGCACGCCTGGGACAACCCCGGCACGGACGAGACCGAGGTCCTCTGGTCGATCGCCCCGGCCCTCCCGCTCTCCCGCACGAAACTCAGGCCGTAGGCCCCGACTTCACAGTGCGCCCGCCGTGCGGCCGGGCGCACCCGACCGGTCGCTACCGGTCGGTCCCGGTCTGTTCGACCGCGACGACGGCTCCCGGCCGGATGCCCCACTTCTTCATCGTCCCGGCCTCCGACTCGATCACGTGCCGGGCGCGCAGCCGGGGCAGACCCAGCCGGCCGGGCTTCATCGTGTGGACCGCCACCACCCGGAACTTCCGGTCCAGGTAGGCCACATCGATGGTGAACCGCATCCGGAAGCTGTGCACGCTCCCGCACGGGGTGATCATCAGCGCGCCGTCGATCCCGTCCTGCCCCAGCAGACCGCGGCTGCGGGCCCGGTAGGAGGCCGCGATCCGCAGCGGTATCGCCTCACCCCGCCCGCCCTGTCCGTCGGTGACCGTCAACGTGCCTGTGCCATTGCGCCATTGAGCCATGGCCATGAAGGTAGCGCCCAGTCACGGATCCTGGGTCCGGAACGGTGCCCAGTGGGCCCCAGGACCCATGACCCGTCTCCGGGCCCCGCCTAGGGTCGCCCTTGTGGACGCCATGCTGACAGTGCTCGCCGCTCTCTGGGGGACGGCCGCCGGACTGCTCGTCCCGCGCGCCGCCTACCGGTTCTCCGTGGAACCGGAGGAGCCCTGGCGCGACGCCTGCCCGGCGGGCCACCGGCTGACCGGCCCGGCCGGCGGCTGGCTCGGCTCCACCCGCTGCACGACCTGCGCCACGGCCCCGGCCGCCCCCGCCCAGGCCCCGCACGCGGAAACCGCCCAGGCCCCGCACGCGGAAACCGCCGAGAACCCGGGCGCGGGAACCGCCGAGGCGCCCGCAGAGGTACCGTCCGGGGGAACCGCCGGAACGACCACGGACGGCCGACCCGCGGCAACCACCGAGGAGCAGGCCGCCCGGCCCGCCGAAGCCCCGGCCGACGGCTCCACCGGGCAGCAGACCGACCCGCCCGCCGACCCGCCCGCCCAAGGCCCCGGCGAAACCCGCCCCCACCCCGCCCGGTACGCCCCCGGCGCCCTGGTCCCGGTCGTCACCGCGCTGTCCTGCGCCGCCCTCGGCGCGGCCACCGGGCCCCGCCCCGAGCTGGCCGTCTGGCTGCTGCTGGCCCCCGTCGCCGTCCTCCTCGCGACCATCGACCGCCGCGTCCACCGGCTGCCCGACCGGCTGACCCTGCCCGCCGCCGGGGCCGCCGCCGTCCTCCTCGGCCTCGCCGCGCTCCTCCCCGAACACGCGGGCTCCTGGTCCACCGCGCTGCTCGGCGGCGCCGCCCTCGGCGGCTTCTACTTCCTGCTCTTCCTGATCAACCCGAACGGCATGGGCTTCGGCGACGTCAAGCTCGCCCTGTCCCTGGGCGCGGTCCTCGGCTGGTACGGCTGGGCCATGGTTTTCGCCGGAGGCTTCGCCGGATTCCTGCTCGGCGCGGCGTACGGGTTCGGGCTGATGGTCCTGCGGCGGGCCGGGCGCAAGACCGGCATCCCGTTCGGCCCGTTCATGATCACGGGCGCGCTGCTGGGCATCCTCCTCGGCGCCCTGTAGGTTCCAGTTTCTGATGTCCCTTTCCAAGTGATGCTGTCCCCTGTCTGGCCCATGGGACGCGAGTGCTGGTCATTCACCCCTTCGGGGTAGTTCTGGAGCAGATGAGCAGCGAGCATCGACTGTCTCCCTAGGGTTGCACTCAGTAACCGGAGTTGCATTCGTTCGGGCCGGGTTCGGTCCGGAACTGAGCCTTGGAGAGGGGCGTGCGGCCTGTTGTCGGTGCCGTTTCGGTCAGCCTGCGGTCGGGAGGACGACACCGTACACGAGGGGCAGCAACATGCAGGACGGGGGCAAAGTCAAGGGCGCAGTCGCTGTCGGCGCGTTCCCGGGACTCGGGAAGACGACTGCGGTGCTGTCCTTCGCCAAGCAGTTCCACTTGCGGGAGATCGCGGAGGCGGGCCCCTTCACCGAGGATGGCCACGAGCGCTGGCCCGGCTGCCGGGGCGGCCTGACCGGCAACACCGGCATGAAGGACTTCAACCTGGCCATGCTGGACCCCGGCGCCTTCCGGGGCACTACCAGGCAGATCGGAGAGCGGGCCCTGGACTGCTTCCTGTTCTGCGAGGTCAGGCTCTTGGTGGTCGATGACCTGCACTTCCTGCGGTGGAGGAAGTGCAGCGCCGCCGAGATCAGCAACCACTTCATTCCTGATCAACCGCGAGGCCGGACGGCGGGACTGTCGCAACCTGCTGCTGGCCATTGAGAAGCGACTCGTCCTCGCGGACAAGTACCCCGGCATGCTCGCCGACGACCTGTCCGACCACCTCTTCGCCCGCTCCACCGGCCACATAGGCCCGCTGATGACCCTGGTCAACCGCGGCTGCCAGCGCGCGATCCGTGCCAGCACCGAGCGCCTGGGCGCCGGACTACTCGACCAGGTCAAGAACTACGGCGCCGCCGAGGCGGCACCCAACCGCTGCCTGCGTTCCAGGCATTCGCTGACCTCCGCGCGATCGTCGGCAGTGTGGTCACCAGCACCCTCCGCTACGGGCTGCCCGGCCCCCTCGTCCACGACCCCGTCGCCGTCGAACTACACCGCCAAGCCGTCCAAGGCCTCGGCCGGGCCCGCCATTCGCCGGCCCAGCATCGCACCCCGCTCGCGGGCGCGGCTCTCGGCCTGGTATACGCATGCCAGATCATGCTTCACCCCGACGCGTCGGCCGCAGGCGAGAGCCTGCGCTGGCTGATGACCATGCTGCCCGGCCCCGAGCGGCGGCCCACTCACGCCTCCACCATCGACGACTGGGGACCTCCACACCAGCTACACTTTCCGCCGCGTCCAACTCGCCGTCCTCGGCCCCGGCCTGCGTCTAGCGACCAACTCCGTTACCGAACCGGCACAACCAACCCGGCAGTCCAGCTGGACCGGGCCGGAGTCCTCGCCCGCTCCCGCGCCGCCAAGCTCCCCGCCGTGTTCTGGCCAGCCTGGACCGCACGGCTCCTCCCGCCCGGCACCGGCTTCGTCAGCGTCCGCGGACCAGCGCTTGCCGCGGCCCTCCTGCTGAGCGGACAGGAGACCGGGCTGCCGACCAGCACAGTCCGCTACTGGGTCGCTATCCTCGGAGTTAGTCCGCCGCCCCTCACCGTTATGTAGACGACCTACCGTTGACCGCGCTGCCTCGGCCCCAGGCGCAAGCAGGAGCTTCAGGCCGTCTGCTACAGCTCCGCGGCGGTCAGCGGCAGAGGCCATGATGATGTCGTCGAAACCAGGGAACTCTTGGCGTGCTTGCTCGATCACATCCGTTGCCGACTGCTCGTGGCCGGGCGCGAATTGCCTTGCAACCGTCGCGAACGCCTCATTTGGCTCCCGGGCCCCCGCAGGGCCCGTTGCTGATGGCGGCCTCACAGGGGGCCACATCCGCCTGTGAGGCGCCACAGGAAGTCACACCGAGGCTGCGAGACACGACACCGGTCTCGCCCTCAGACCCCAGGGAAGACGAGGGGCTGGTCGACAAGGGGTTGGCCGGGGCGGATCAGCCAGAGGGCCGTGTACCCGCCGCTGCCGTCGTGGCCGAACACACTGAAGGCGCCGCCGACACGTAGCACTAACGCCGCGACGCGGTAGTGACAGAACACAAGTCTCGCTGCACGCTGCGTCGCGATGACCTTGGTCGGGTGCCAGGACCGGGCCGAAGGATCCAACCCCATAGCCTTCTTGGGAACCCTGGTCTCCTCGAACCCTCTGGACCTGGTAGAAGATCAACTGGGCAATCAGGGTCACTAGTAGGAGGCCCAGCCTGGTAGCCCGTCGCGGGCGTCGGCGCTCAACATGTCGTTCACCGAGAGACAGTCTCTCGTATCCATTTGCGAGGGTATCCTCGAAGTGTTGATTCAACCGATCGGGGATCGCTACGATGGCCAAGGCGCAGGAGAACTTGGGCGAGGTGCGCCCATGGCCCGTGGTTGACTGGCGCCAAATCCTCGTTGCCTCCGACCCTGCGGCGGCAGTCACGCAGCAGCGGCTCCGGACACTGCGTGGGCGTGCCGTCTTGTCGGAGGGCATTCAACGATCTGTTTCCTCCAACGGTCGCTTGGTCGGCAAGGTGTCACTGTTCTGTGAACTCAACATTGAGGCAGTTGTACTGGCCAGGAGGGGGCTCGCCGCAGTGGCCTCCAGCTACCGGAGCGCCGCTTCGCTGATCGAACGGGCACTCAGCGCCCAACTCGATCGACAGGAGGTGCATGCTGCCGATCTGCTGGGACCCGCTGCACAATCTTCTCCAGTCGTTCTGGAAATGCTGCGCACTTTGAGTAGTGAGTGTGCTTCAGTTCGCGCAAAACTGCCGGGGATACCTGGCGAGGAAACGGCGACGGGAATCTTGACATTGCAGGAGGAGTCATGGGTGCAATTCACCCCGAGTGAACACCTTCACCTGCAGCAACTCCTCCCTATTGAAATGGCACTCGGAGTTGGTCTAAGTGTGGGTGATCCCGCAGTCCTAACGCGGGAGGTACTCTCCAATGGAACCGTTCTGCTCCGCATGCGCCCTGGCCTTTTGTTTTCCACGGGGTCGGCCCTCGCATGACGCCGCAATGTCTTCAGCCGATTCGCCAGCATCCGACTCTGACGCTATCCCGGCCGAGGCATGACACTGAAATATCTAACCCGCCCTAGTTTCCTGCGTCACTCGAAATAAATCCAGATGCCAGATCCACAGAGTTCAGCAAGCTTCGGGAGGGCCAACATGACAGCCAAGCACCAAGAGATCGCCGGCTTCATCTGGTCCGTAGCGGACCTTCTCCGCGGAGATTATCGTCAAACAGAGTACGGCAAAGTGATTCTTCCCTTCACGTTGCTGAGGCGGCTGGGCTGCGCCGCCCTCGAATCAAAAGACGAGATTGAGGCCGAAGTAGTCAAGTTCAAGAGCCGTGGCATCCAAAACTACGAGCACCGCCTGGAAAAGATCGCTCCGTATTACAACATTAGCTCCGATTCATACGAGGATGTGGTGGCAAAAGATGCGGAGCTGAGTAAGCGGCTTCGCGCTTACATCAGTGGCTTCTCTTCGAAAACTGCTAGCGTTCTTGAGAATTATGAATTTGATCAGCAGATCGATCGCCTTGAGCGAGCAGGGCTCCTCGCTCCAGTTGCGCGCAAATTTGCAAGCATCGACCTGAAGCCACAGAAGGTTGATAATCATCAAATGGGCTACATCTTCGAGGATCTTATTCGTAGGTTCTCCGAGATTTCGAACGACACGGCTGGTGAGCACTTCACTCCCCGCGAAGTAGTGCGCCTGATGGTAGACCTCCTCTTGGTTCCCGACGAGGCGGAACTCAGTGCAAGCGATGCTGTCGTGAAGAGGATCTATGATCCGGCATGCGGTACCGGGGGCATACTCGCGGAGGCCCACGCCCACATTTTGAAGAGCAATCCCGATGCAGAGATTACACTGTACGGACAAGAGGTAAATCCTGAGTCTTACGCCATTTGCCAATCGGACATGATGCTCAAAGGGCAGGAGGCCGGCAATATCAAATTGGGCAACTCGTTTACTCACGATTTGCACGCCGGCCTTTCCTTTGATTACATGCTGGCCAATCCGCCATTTGGCGTTGAATGGAGCAAGGTCAAGGACTACATTGCGGCGGAGGCCCGCGACGAGAACGGCAGGTTCAGCGCTGGCCTCCCGCGCGTCAGCGACGGCTCACTTCTGTTTCTGCAGCACATCCTCCACAAGATGAAGTCGCCGAGGGACGGCGGAAGTCGAATTGCCATTGTATTCAACGGATCGCCGCTCTTTGGTGGGGGAGCAGAAACGGGTGAGTCAAATATTCGGCGCTGGATTCTCGAGAACGACTGGCTTGAAGCCGTCATCGCGCTTCCCGATCAGCTATTTTACAACACGGGAATTGCCACTTATTTCTGGATTCTTTCGAACCGAAAGAGGTCAGAGTATAAGGAGCGTGTTATTCTGTTTGATGCGCGTGAATTCTCCGATCGCCTGCGCCCTTCGCTCGGCGAGAAGCGTAAATTCATCAGCGACCCGCAGATCAAGAGGATCACCGACGCCTATCGATCTGCTTTGGCTATTTCCAAGGACCCCGCGCATCCGTTGAATGCAAAGGTGCAGGTGGTGGATTACAGGGAATTCGGCTACAGGCGGATCACTATCGAACGCCCGCTTAAGCTGCGCTTTGAAGTCACAGACTATGCTCTTGGCCAACTACTTGAAAGCAAGGCCCTGAAGAATTATGTGCACCGAGATAAGCTGACCCAGGGGCTTCGATCCCTCATGGGCAACCCTCCTGTCTGGAAGAAGATCGAGTTTGCCACGAGAGTGACGCTTGCTCTGGCAGACGTCGGCATCGGGAAGCTTCCTGCCAGCGCAGAAAAGGCCTTGTGGGCGGCAGTAGGCGTGCAGGATCCGGACGGCGAGCTTCAGGTCGACAGGTCTGGTAATATTCTGCCGGATCCTGATTTGCGCGAGTATGACAACATTGGCCTGGACGAGGATGCCGAATCGTACCTCGAGCGGGAAATCCGTCCTTTGGTGCCAGATGCCTGGATCGACCACGATAAGACCAAGACTGGCTATGAGATCCCCTTTACGCGCCGCTTCTTCTCATTTAACCAACCTCGGCGACTTGAGGAGATTAATGCGGATCTGAAGAGGGTCGAGAGCGAGATCCAGCAGCTCTTGGAAAAGGAAATCTCGTGACTTGGCGAACAGCCCCGCTCCGCTCCGTCGCTGAAGTCTCCCTTGGGCGCCAGCGTTCTCCGGTCCATGCCAGCGGAAAGTGGATGGTCCCGTACCTGCGCGCAGCCAATGTCAAGGACGGCTTTTTGGACTTGTCCGACGTCCAGAGCATGAACTTCACTCCAGCTGAGCAGCGCACCTTCTCCCTCAGGCCCGGGGACGTCCTGGTTACCGAGGGGAGCGGTAGCATTTCAGCTGTAGGTGCTTCGGCGGTCTGGGAACGACAGCTTGAAGGCCCCGTCTGCTTTCAGAACACACTGTTGCGGCTGCGGCCGCGCGATGGGATCGATGGGCGTTTTTTGGCATGGTGGGCCCGGTCTGCCTTCTCGTCAAGGATTTTCGCCAGTATTTCCTCCGGGGCCAACATCTTTCATCTGAGTGCAGATAGGGTAAAGGCCCTTCCTATTTCCTTTCCAGGTCTCGATGAGCAGCGCCGAATTGTAAAATTTTTGGACGCAGAGATGTCGATCATTGACCGTCTTGCGTCCCTGCGCGACTCTCAGCAGAGACTCATCCGCGAGCGGGGCCTTTCACGGGTCTACGACGCAGTTCGAGGAAAAGCTGAAGGCGGTCCGCGGGCGCCGAGTCGCCTCCCTTGGCTTGGTGACGTCCCAGCATCATGGCACGTCGCTCCGGTGTCATCTCAATTCGAACTGCGTCTGGGGAAGATGCTCAACCGGGAGCGAACAACGGGATCCCACCTCAGGCCGTACCTCCGTAATCTGAACGTCCAGTGGGATCGGATCGATACAGGTGATCTCCTGCTCATGGATTTCCCCCCGGGAGAGCGCGTGCGTTACGAGGTGCTCCCCGGCGACCTCCTGATCTGCGAAGGGGGGAGCGAACCTGGACGAGCCGCTATCTGGAACGACCAACGTGAAATGTACTATCAAAAGGCGCTCCATCGTGCTCGGCCGAGAGGTCACAGCCTTTCCCGCTGGCTCTACTACTGCCTGAAGGCGGCGACATCGCTGGGCGTTTTCGCGATCGGGGGCAACACGACCACCATCGCTCACCTGACTGGCGAACAGCTCGGCTCCCAGCGCTTTCCCTTCCCGGACAGTTCGACGCAAGCGCGGCTCGTCTCGGAGCTTGAGGAGGCGGCCGCCCACGACTCGCTTCTCGTGAGCCGGCTTCACCGCCAAGCGGATCTCCTGGACGAACGGCGTAGAGCATTGATAGCTGCTGCCGTAGCAGGCGAGTTGGACGCTAGTTCGACTGGGCGCTCGGGGCTACTTCCGTGACTCTGTGGCCCGCTGACAGAGGCATCGGGTACAACTTTCCTAAGGGGCGGTGACGCCTGGGGCGACGGCATGCAGGGGGTTAGGGATGGGCGAGACGGTACGGGGGCGGGTCGAGGGTCGCGACTACACGGTTCGACAGCTGTTCAATAGGCAGTATGTCCTGGAGTACTATCAGCGGGAGTACTCTTGGGAGCGGCGTCACGTCGTGGAACTCGTTAATGACCTCGCTGGCGCCTTCCTCCGTGATTGGCGCCCCGAGCACGATCGGCAGAAGTATGTCGAGTACCGACCGTACTTCCTTGGCCCCTATGTCTGTCAGTCGTCGGGCCTCAAGAAGAACTTGGTAGATGGGCAGCAACGCTTCACGACGTTGCACCTATTGCTCATCTATATCGAACGTCTTCTGAATGAGCAGGGTGACCATGATACTGCCAATATGGTCGGCGGTTTGGTGCGTCGATATGCGGGCGGTCAACACCACTACACGATTGACGTTGAGGAACGGCGTCAGTGCCTCGAGTCTCTGAGGGGCGGGAAGGATTTCGATCCGACCAAATCCACGATGTCCGTCCAGAATCTCTGGCAGCGGGCGCAGGACATTGCGGAAGAACTTCCCGAAGCCTTGCAGGACGAGTGCCTCCCAACTTTTGCCGACTGGTTGGCGGATCGCGTTTCTCTTGTAGAGATCTCTACGGATGATCACGACCTGAGCTGGGAAATCTTTGAGACGATGAACGATAGAGGCGCTGGACTGACGTCGCTAGATCTGCTCAAGGGATTCATTTTGTCTCGGGCAGGGCGCGAACAAGTTGAACTCAACGCCGCGTGGCGGGGAATGCTGAGCGAGCTTGGTGATTTTGGGCGCCAGGTTCCCAGTGATTTCTTCGAGACGCTCCTCCTGGCTCGATTCGCTGCCTCCGATGGGAGCGATGACGATGAGATCAGTCGCGCCTTTCATGAGTGGATTCGAAAATCTCCGATGAGGGTGGGGCTGCGGAAGACTGGACAGGATTACGTCGACTTCGTGCTCAAGACCGCCGTTCCACGTAGTCGCCAGTATTGTCGTCTGCTCGGTGCGGCACGCAATCGCACCGCCGGCCTCGAGTCTATCTTCTACAACGCCGCAAACGGGATCGACGCGCAGTACCTGCTGATCCTCGCCAGCGTTCGTGATACCGACTCACAAGAAGCTTTTGAGGCTAAGGCTCAACTCCTTGCCTCCTATCTCGACCTTGTCTTCATTACGCGGACCGTCAATAATGATCCAGCAGTGCAAGCGCAAGACTTCTTTGAAGAGGTTAAGCGATTGCTTCCTAGCGTGCGTGAAGCCTCGGCCATTGATGACCTGAGAGATCTGCTGGGGCGCGAGGCCGCTAATCTCGGCAGTTTTGATGCAGTGAAGAGGTTCAGTCTCCACAACAATCGGCGTCAGGTTCGCTACCTGCTTGCACGCCTCACAGGCTTCGTCGAGGCAGAATGCGGCAAGCCTGACCTGGTGGATCAGTACCTTGGTAGAGGGGCTCCTGGGATCGCTGGCCCGGCGGTTCCCTGGGAGATCGAACACATCTGGGCGAATAAATTCAGCCTGCATATCCAGACTGGTGTGGCAAACGAGCGCGACTTTGACAAAGCGCGCAATCGCATCGGAGGTCTCCTCCTTCTTGAGAAGTCAGATAATGCGAGCTTCGGGGCTGACCTATATGCCGAAAAGCTCACCTATTACTACGGTCAGAACCTTTTGGCGGCATCGCTAAATCCGGAAGCCTACAAGCGTAAGCCAAGGTTCAGGCAGTTTCGCGAGCGCTATAGGCTCGAGCGCACCTTTAAATCCTATCAGAGCAACTTCGACGTAAAGGCGCTCGACGAGCGCGCTGAGCTATATCAGCGTCTGTGTGAGCTCGTGTGGGATGTGGAGCGGCTAGGTTTTGCGAAGGTGCGAGAAGTCGCTGCACAAAGGCCACGAAGTGCTGGGCGCCGAAAGACGCACTATGGAATTCAGGTTGCTGACTTGATCCACGCGGGGCTGATTTCTGTCGGTGCGCCACTCTCTGCAGAGCTGAAGCGAACTGGTCAGAAGTTCAATGCAGTCATCCTTGAGGGTGGGCGTATCCGACTTGAGACCGGAGAGGAGTTTGGGTCGCTCTCGGGTGCTGGCGCGGCTGCACTAGGTGCGTCATCTTGCCCGGGTTGGGATTTCTGGCACAGCGATGTCTCGGGAAACGGACTCCTCAGTCTTGCATCGATCCGCAAGGTGGCCATTGCCCAGGGCCTGCTCGATCGGGGGCCTTCCAGTGCGCGATCAAAGGGAGCTGCCACGGTGGAGAGCTCAGCGCCAGTAGTCGTCATCGAGTCGGAGGGTACTATCGAAGCGGCATTTCGTTCTAATTTCAATGAGCTGGTCCAGAGATACAAGCTCCCCACCCCAGCTCCTGACCCCGTTCCGCCCATGCGGGCCTGCTTCAAGTTGCGGCGGGTCGTCTCTGCTGGGCTTGCTGCAGATCTAGAGAACTTTGGTGACGTATTTGACGGAATCTTCCAAGGAGTCATTGAAGACCATTTCATCAATGACGAGCAATTCTTGCGCTGCTTCATGGATGATCGAGATTTTCGCAGGGCCTTCACCGAGGGCGCTCGACAATACACATATAAGGTCCTGCGTGTCAGGCAGAGATCCTGATCTATCAGAGCGGGGGAGGCTGGGGCGGTCTCAGCGGGTTTACGTGGCTGGCTATCTGGCTCTTGGAGTCGGCCTTAGTCTCGATTCGTCGGCGGTGAGCGGGAGCTGATCGGCTCGACTGGGTGCCCGGGATGTCCCCTCGTCGTTCGGGCGGGCCGTCGCGTTTCGCTGCGGGGCGCCGGGCTTCACGGACCCGGACTTGCGGTTCGCTTCTGATCGTTGGGGTTGGGCCGGCTGTCAGGTGACGGCCGGAAACTGTGTTAGGCACTGTTTCTCGGATCACGTTCGGTGCCAGATGACGAGGGCTGCGAGGGTGACGGTGCCGAGGTAACCGTAGGGCGCGCTTCTCGTAGCGGGTGGCGACGGCCCGGAAGCCTTTGAGGCGGTTGATGGTGCGTTCGACGGTGTTGCGTTTCTTGTAGCGCTCGCTGTCGAAGTGAGTGGGCCGGCCGCCTCGGGAGCCTCGGTTCTTGCGGTGTTTTTGCTGGTCGAGGCGTTCGGGGGGTCGTGTGCGGGATGCCGCGTCGTCGCAGGTAGTGGCGGTTCACCCTGGACGTGTAGGCCTTGTCCGCCAGGACGCGGTCGGGCCGGGTGCGAGGCCGGCCGACTCCGGTTCGGGGCACCGATACCTTCTTCAGGACCCGCTCGAGTTGGGGTCCGTCACCGTAGTGTCTGGGTGTCAGGACGAAGGCGAGGGGCCGGCATGGCCCCTCGGCGGCGAGGTGGATCTTGGTGCGCCGCGGGAACGCCGCAGGCACTCGCCGATCTGACCACCTCCTCCAGCCGGACGGCCAGTTTCCGAAGTACCGGATCGCCCTGGTTCGTCCCCTGCCCGGCCCCCTTTTGAGGAACGGCGGCCAGGGGTATCTTCCGCGCCCCGGCGGCGTGCTGGTGGGCCTGCACGGCCGTCGAGTCCACCGACACGTCCCAGTCGATCCCGCCCGCCGCGTCCTCAGCTGCCTGAATGCGAGACAGCAGGATCTGCCAGGTTCCATCCGCTGACCAGCGGCGATGCCGCTTATAGACCGTCTCCCACGGCCCGAACCGCTCGGGCAGATCCCGCCACTGCACACCGGTCCGCACCCGGTAGAGGACACCGTTGATCACCCGGCGGTGGTCGCTCCGCCGACCACCACGCGCACCACCAGCAGGCAAGAACGACTCCAGCCGATCCCACTCCGCGTTCGTCAGATCACCACGGCCCGTACAGCCAGCCTGACGGCAACGCGCCACCGGCGCCCGGTGATCCGAGAAACAGTGCCTAGTGACCTGAGTCAGAGATTCGTCGTTAGTCGGGCATGAGCCGTCCAGGTCCGAAGATTCCGCCGTTGTCGGTCACCAGCGGGTGGTGCTGGAGGGCTGGGTGCGGTGCCGGACGACGGCCCAGGCCCTGGTGCAGAGGTCGCGGATCGTGCTGGAGTGCGCCGAAGGCCACTCGATCATGGAGGTGTCCCGTCGGCTGCGGATCGCTCCGGACACGGTCCGCACCTGGCGGCGCCGGTTTATCGAACGCGGCCTGGACGGCTTGTGCGACGACCCGAGGCCCGGTGTCCCGCGGAGGATCACCGATGCCCATGTCGAACGGGTCATCGTCAAGACGCTCGAGGAGAGGCCGAAGAACGCGACCCACTGGTCGACGAGGTCGATGGCTGCGGCGACGGGGATGTCGCAGTCGACCGTCTCACGGATCTGGCGGGCGTTCGCCCTGGCACCGCACCGGGCTCAGACGTTCAAGCTGTCGACCGACCCGCTGTTCATCGACAAGGTCCGCGACGTCGTCGGCCTCTACCTCGACCCGCCGGAGAAGGCACTCGTCCTGTGCGTGGACGAGAAGTCGCGTGCGCCACGAGGCGCTGATGGATCCGTGCGGGAGGAAGGACCTGCCGCCGGTCATCGTAGTGACCGGTCGAAGCTGGAGGCAGGCTGAGCCCCGGGTTGGGGGCAAGGCTGGAAGCGGCCTCGACAATGTAGGGGCGGGTCGGAACTACCAGACGGCTCGTGCCCGCTAGCGAGGACGGGAAAGGCGTAAGGGAACTGAACCGGTGTCAGAAGCCCCGTTAGTCGTCAGTGATCTGCTGAATCTGGTGGATGGATCACTTTGCGGTGCTGGGCAGGTCGTGGCTTTTTTTGACCTGTCCGCTTCCGTCGTCCGTGTGATTTGGGCGGCGGGAGGCCCGGGCCAAGACTGCGATGTGCGGCCCGTGGCGATGCCGTCGGGGTATAGCCGGACGCCGACACCCGTCACAACGGACATCAGTGAACGTGGGAAGCGGTCCGATGCCGCCCTACCCCTCCGGTTTCCAGCCGGGCGGAGGGCAGGCGCAACGCCCGCCCAGGGCATCGGATCGTGGCGGAGCCGTCGTAGTACTCGGAGGTCAGGAGAGCTGGCCACGTGGGGAAGGACGGCAGCGTGATCAGCAGCATGACTGGAGGAGAGGAGATGCGCCGTTGAACAGCAGCGCACCGTCGTGGCCGAACGTCTTCGAGGCCGAACGTCGGGTACTCGACCACCAGCGGAAGCTGCACCGATGGGCGCGGGCCGAACCGGAGCGCCGGTTCGGTGACGTGTTCAACCTGATCTGCGACCGGGCGACCTTGCTGGTCGCCTGGGAGCGGGTCGCCGGCAACAAGGGTGCCAGGACAGCCGGCGTGGATGCGGTCACCCGCCGCCACGTCGAGGAGGACGTCGGAGTGCTGCCCTTCCTGGAGGAGCTCCGCTCCGCCTTGAAGGACGGCACGTTCACCGCACTGCCCGTGAGGCAGGTGTCCATCCCCAAGCGAAACGGGAAGGTCCGTCTTCTGGGGATTCCGACTCTGCGTGACCGAGTCGCGCAGATGGCCCTCAAGCTGGTCCTGGAGCCGGTGTTCGAGGTCGATTTCTACCCGTCCAGCTACGGGTATCGGCCAGGACGCCGGGCTCAGGATGCCATCGCCGAGATCCACCAGCTCACCAGCCGCTCCTACGAGTGGGTGGTGGAAGGGGACATCACCGCGTGCTTCGACAATGTCGACCACCAGGTCCTGATGGGCCTGGTGGAAGAGCGAATCTCCGATCGCAGGGTGCTGCGGCTGGTCCGCGCGTTCCTGCGGGCGGGGATCGTCGAACGCCACGGTGGACTTGCCGCGAGCCTGACCGGCACGCCGCAGGGCGGGGTCGCCTCTCCGTTGCTGGCCAACATCTATCTCTCCGTCCTGGACCGCCACTTCGCTGGCATCTGGGAACGGGAGATGAGTCCGCCCTGGCGCCGCCAGCAGCGACGACGGCGCGGACAGCCGAACTACCGTCTGATTCGTTACGCGGATGACTTTGTCGTGCTCGTGCACGGTGAACGGTCGGACGCGGAGGCGATCCGGGCGGAGATCGCGCAGATGCTGGCCGAGCGGCTGAAGATGACCCTCTCGGTGGAGAAGACCCACATCACCCACATTGACGACGGTTTCGTGTTCCTGGGCTTTCGCATCCAGCGGTGGCAGCGGGGAGACGGACGCCGTGTGGTGCTGACCATTCCGTCCAAGGACGCCCTGGCCAGGGTGATGCACAAGATCAAGGAGGCCACGGGGGCGAGTACGACCTCACTCCGGATCGGGCAGGTGCTGCGGATAATCAACCCGATCCTGCGGGGCTGGGCTGCCTACTTCCGCTACGGCGCTTCCAAGAAGACCTTCTCCTACCTGGGCTGGTATGCCTGGTGGAGGATGATCTACTGGATCCGCCGCAAGCACCCGCACATGACCTGGAAGCAGACCCGGCGCCGCTTCTACGGGGCTGACCGAATCTGCGAGGACGGCCTGGTCCTCTACAACCCGGCGAAGACGCGAGTCGAGCGTTACCGCTTCCGCGGAGCGCAGATCGCGACGCCGTACAACATCGACGAGGTCGATCCGTCGGGAGCACGCTTCCGCCGGATCAGCCACGACGACGTAGCGTTCGTCAGACAGGTCTCCGAACTCGTCAACTGAGCCCCATCGGATCACGTGGAGAGCCCGTTGCGGGGATGACCTGCACGGCGGGTTCGGCGGGCGGGGACGGGAAGACCTACGGCCGGAAGGCCGCAAGGCGTCCCGTCCCCGACCCAACAGATCCAGGCCCTGGACCGGTCCCAGCCGGTCCTGCCGATGATGCCCGGTGTTCCCGAACGCCGCAGCCACGACTACGTCCGGGCCGGCACCACCACCCTCTTCGCCGCCCTCGAAGTCGCCACCGGCAAGGTCATCGGCTTCCTCCACCGCCGCCACCGGGCGGTGGAGTTCAAGAAGTTCCTGGCCAAACTCGACAAGGAAGTCCCGGCCGACCTCCAGATTCATCTGATCCTGGACAACTACGCAACCCACAAGACACCCGACATCAAGAAGTGGCTGCTGGCCCACCCGCGGTTCCACCTGCACTTCACGCCGACCAGCGCGTCCTGGCTGAACCTGGTCGAGCGGTGGTTCGCCGAGCTCACACAGAAGAAGCTCAAGCGCGGCGTCCACCGCTCCGTCCAAGCCCTCGAACGCGACATCCGGGCCTGGCTCGCCGACTGGAACGAACACCCCAGACCGTTCCACTGGACCAAGTCAGCCGACGAGATCCTCGACAAAGTCGCCGCCTACTGCCGACGAATCTCTGACCCAGGTCACTAGCCGTTGCCAGGCTAGGACGAACGTGTCGGCCCAGGGCCAAGTCCGGCCGAGTCGCAGCCAGCGGTGGCGGGCGTGGGCGGCGAGGCGGGCGGGCAGGTTGCAGAGCCGGTAGCGCCTGGGATCCGGCTCGGCGCATTCCAGTTCAGACTGGTCGTGCAGGGCCAGCATCCAGCCTGGTTCACGGTCCAGTTCTTGCTGGGCAGGTTGCGCAGGCCCGTCGCCTTCTCGGTGTGCGCGCGGTCCCCGCCCTTAGCGTGGGAACGGCGAGAGCGTCGAGCCACTGGGGCTGATGGGAGCCGACGATTGCTGCACGTGGGGGATGTTCGTGGTTGTGACCGAGTAGCGCCAGCCGGTCTGCTTCTCGAAGGTGGTGAGCTTGGCCAGTCGGCGTCCGGACGGGCGGACCCGTCGCACGATCAGCCGCATGCCGTCCGGCCAGCCCTCCCGCGTGTTCGGACCGATCAACTCCGCGCAGGGGTAGCCGTCCTGGATCTGGCCGTCCTGCCGCAGCTATTTCTGTCAGGCGGTCTCGGGTGGCAGTGCGATAGCGTGCTCGTCGGCGTTAGCGGTGCTCCGACCACAGATGCAGCACAAAAGGCGTTCGAGCATGGTGTCGGCGGGGCTTGTGACGTTGGGCGTGAGCGGAAGAGCAGCGAGCGCTGAGTAATCGACGTGTGGATTGCACGGCGTGCCCCTTCAGAGCTACGGGCCCGCACGGGCACGTTCAGGTGTCCGCCGACATCTACACCTGGGACGCCGCATGGTGCAACCATGATCGTTGTTTCCGCGTACTGGAAACCGAGGCAGACTGGAAAATTTCCTTGATCGCCAAGCTCGACCTTGGCTTGGGCTGAGCATCAAGCGGGCCATCGAGGTCTCGGGGTTCATACAAAGGACGTGAGGCCTGGACAACGCCGTGGGCCAGTCCGCTGGACATCGCAACCACGCGCAGGTCACGCTGGCCTCAGGGGCCAGAAGGAAGCCGACCTACAGCCTTGGCCTCCTGACCCGGACCGGTGGCCGGGATACCCGTTCGCGCCGCCCGGCGCCCGCTGCCACCATGCCCGTATGCCCGCAACACCCGAAGCAGAGCGCGCCCGGTTCGAGGAACTCGTCGCGGAGGCGGCCGCCGCCCCCGTCGACGGCTGGGACTTCTCCTGGCTCGACGGCCGCGCCACCGAGGAGCGCCCCTCCTGGGGGTACGCCCGCGCCATGGCCGAGCGCATGGGCGGGGCCACCGCCGCCCTGGACATCCAGACCGGCGGCGGCGAGGTCCTCGCCGCCGTCCCCGCGCTGCCGCCGCTCACCGTCGCCACCGAGTCCTGGCCGCCGAACATCGCCCGCGCCACCGCGCTGCTGCACCCGCGCGGCGCGGCCGTGGTCGCCGACCCGGACGAACCGCCGCTGCCGTTCGGCGACAACGCCTTCGACCTCGTCGTCAGCCGCCACCCGGTGACCACCTGGTGGCAGGAGATCGCCCGGGTCCTCGCCCCCGGCGGGACGTACTTCTCGCAGCAGGTCGGCCCCGCCAGCGTCTTCGAACTCGTCGAGTACTTCCTCGGCCCGCAGCCCCCCGAGGTGCGCGGCGCCCGCGACCCCGAACAGGCCCGCGCGGCGGCCGAGGCGGCCGGGCTGGACGTCGTCGACCTGCGGTCCGAGCGGCTGCGCACCGAGTTCCTCGACATCGGCGCCGTCGTCTACTTCCTGCGCAAGGTGATCTGGATGGTGCCGGGCTTCACCGTCGAGGAGCACCGCCCCCGTCTCGCCGAACTGCACCATCTGATCGAGACCGAGGGCCCGTTCACCGCCCACACCACCCGGTTCCTGATCGAGGCGCGCAAACCGGTACGGCCGCCGCGACCGGAGTGAGGGATGCGACCCTGGACGGCGAGCGCCTGGGGAGGGAGCCGACCATGCCGGCGGAGAACGAGGACGTGACCAGGGCGCCGAGGGTGCCGAGGCAGCGCCGGGCCGACTGGCTCAGCGGCGCGCGGATCGTCGGGGTGCTCGGTGTCGTCTACCGCCCCGAGGGGCTGCTGGCGGAACCGGAGGCCGTCGAGTTCCTGCTGGCCGACGGCCAGTCGCTGCTGCTGACCTGCGCGTCGGACCGGAGCCTGCGGATCGGCCCGGGAGCCTGGCCCCGGCTGCCCGACTGGTGCGTACCGTCCGGGCAGTGGGAGTTCGCCGCCCTCCCGGGGCTGCCGCCCCCGCCCGACGGCGGCTGGACGGTCGTACGCACCGAGGAGCGCGGCGACGCCAACGGACAGGTGCGCGAGGCCGTGATCCGCTGCGAGGGGGGCAGCTTCGTGGTCGGCGGCGGGGACACCGTGGCGGTCCGCTTCACCCGGGGCCACCGGGGCGCCCCGTCCCCCACCTGACCACCCGGCCCGCCGCCGCGCCGCCCGCCCGCCCGCCGCCCGCCGGACCGGAAGCTGTCCGCATCCACGTTGTATCCGGAGAGTGATTGTTGTGTGGCGTGGCACGCGTCGGCACTTACGAAGGGTTATGGTGGAAACCCCCCCTCGGGCCGGTCCGTATCCCCCCCCACGGACCGGCCCGTTTTTTCGGGCCCGCGGCACCGGCCGCACCGGCCCCGGGAAACCGCCCGTCCCGTCAGCCCCGACCGGCCCAGATGTTGGTGCCCGCGGTGTCCACGGCGAAGGTGTCGATCTCTTTCAGCTCCGCCTCGGTCAGCGGCGGCCCGGCGAGCGCCGCCACGTTCTCCTCCAGCTGCGCCACGCTCGACGCGCCGATCAGCGCGGACGTCATACGGCTGTCGCGCAGCACCCAGCACAGCGCCAGCTGGGCGAGCGACTGGCCGCGCCGCTCGGCGATCCCGTTCAGCCCGTTGAGCCGGCGCACCACCTCGTCCGAGAGCAGCGCCGGGTCCAGCGACTTGCCCTGGGTGGCCCGGGAGCCCTCCGGGATGCCCTTCAGGTACTTCCCCGTGAGCAGGCCCTGGGCGAGCGGAACGAAGGAGATGCAGCCCATGCCGGCCGCCTCCAGCGTGTCGAGCAGCCCGTCGTCCTCGACCCAGCGGTTGATCATCGAGTAGGACGGCTGGTGGATCAGCGCCGGTACGCCCATCTCCCGCAGCAGCCGGGCGGCCTCGGCGGTCTGCTCCGCGTTGTACGAGGAGACGCCCACGTACAGCGCCTTGCCCTGCTGGACGGCGGAGGCGAGCGCCCCCATCGTCTCCTCCAGCGGGGTCTCCGGGTCGAAGCGGTGCGAGTAGAAGATGTCGACGTAGTCGAGGCCCATCCGGTTCAGCGAGGCGTCGAGCGACGACAGCAGGTACTTGCGGGAGCCCCATTCGCCGTAAGGGCCGGGGTGCATCTCGTACCCCGCCTTGGTGGAGACGATCAGCTCGTCCCGGTACGGCGTGAAGTCCTGGCGGAAGATCTTGCCGAAGTTCAGCTCGGCGGAGCCGGGCGGCGGCCCGTAGTTGTTGGCCAGGTCGAAGTGGGTCACCCCGAGGTCGAAGGCGCGGCGCAGGATCGCCCGCTGGGAGTCCAGCGTGCGGTCGTCGCCGAAGTTGTGCCAGAGGCCGAGGGAGACGGCGGGCAGCTTGAGACCGCTGCGGCCGGTGCGGCGGTACTCCATGGAGTCGTATCGGGTGTCGGAGGCCCGGTGGGGAAAGGAAGAATCAGTCACGTTTCTCTGCTTATCACGGACTTGTGACAGACCAGGTTGGGCCGGTGCACCGCCCGCGCAGTAATGTGGCGGCTTCGGGGACCACCACGGCACGGCGGGGCGACGCGCCCCGCGGGCGGGTGCGGCGACCCCAGGGGGGACGGCCCCGGACCCGGGCAGCGGGGGGCGGTCGGGCCCGCACGGAACCGAGAGGGTGAACTCAGTGAACTTGCGCGACCTGGTGTACGGGCTCTACGCGCGCCGGGTGGAGGCCCGGCTCGACCTCACCCAGGTGCCCAAGCACATCGGCGTCATCCTCGACGGCAACCGGCGCTGGGCGAAGGCGTCCGGCGGGACGGCCGCGCAGGGGCACCAGGCGGGCGCGGACAAGATCAAGGACCTGCTCGGCTGGTGCAGCGAGACGGACGTCGAGGTCGTCACGCTCTGGCTGCTCTCCACCGACAACTTCGACCGCCCCGAGTCCGAGCTGAAGCCGCTCCTCGGGATCATCGAGAACACCGTGCGCGACCTCGCGGCGGACGGCCGCTGGCGGGTCCACCACGTCGGCACGCTCGACCTGCTGCCCTCCCACACCCAGATCGTGCTCAAGGAGGCCGAGCAGGCCACCCTCGACGTCGACGGGATACTGGTCAACGTCGCCGTCGGCTACGGCGGACGCCAGGAGATCGCCGACGCGGTCCGCTCGCTGCTGCTGGACCACTCCGCCAAGGGCACCTCCTTCGAGGACCTGGCCGAGATCGTCTCCACCGACATGATCTCCGAGCACCTCTACACCCGGGGCCAGCCCGACCCCGACCTGGTCATCCGCACCAGCGGCGAGCAGCGGCTGTCCGGTTTCATGCTCTGGCAGACCGCGCACTCCGAGTACTACTTCTGCGAGGTCTTCTGGCCGGCCTTCCGGAAGGTCGACTTCCTCCGCGCGCTGCGCGACTACGCCGCCCGGGGGCGCCGCTACGGCGGCTGAGCGCCACACACGGCCCGCCCGTCCCGGGCGGCATGGCTTCGGTTGTTCGAGGGAATACCCCAGACAGGTCGACGTCCGGTCAGGAACCAGGCGGACGTCGTGTCCAAGTGAGCGGCATGGAGTCCGCTCGCCGGGGAGGCCCTTTGCACACGAAGGACCGTAAGAACGACGCGGCCGACGCGGAGGGCCGGTGCCCGGCCCGTGCATCGGGGTCCCTGCCCGGTCATTCCTCTCCCATTGGGATGCTCCGCGACGCCGTCGCACCCCAACCTCGTCCGAGGGGGTACGTCCTTCCGTGGTGACCAGCTCAAAGCGCCGCATGCCCGACAGGCGCACCTATGTTCTCGACACCAGCGTCCTGCTGGCCGATCCGAACGCCATGACCCGCTTCGACGAGCACGAGGTCGTGCTCCCGATCGTCGTGGTCACGGAACTGGAGGCCAAACGCCACCACCCGGAGCTCGGGTACTTCGCCCGGCAGGCCCTGCGCCTGTTGGACGACTTCCGCATCCGGTACGGCCGGCTCGACGCCCCGATCCCCCTCGGGGAGCTGGGCGGCACGCTGCGCGTCGAACTGAACCACTCCGACCCCGGCGTACTGCCCGCCGGTTACCGGTTGGGGGACAACGACTCACGGATCCTCGCGGTCGCGCGCAACCTCCAGGCCGAGGGGTACGACGTCACGGTCGTCTCCAAGGACCTGCCCCTGCGCATCAAGGCGTCCTCGGTCGGCCTCCTCGCCGAGGAGTACCGCGCCGAGCTCGCCATCACCGACTCCGGCTGGACGGGCATGGCGGAGCTCTCCCTCTCCGGCGAGCAGGTGGACCTGCTCTACGGCGAGGAGACGCTGTACGTCCCCGAGGCCGCCGAACTGCCCGTGCACACCGGGCTGGTCCTCCAGTCCGAGCGCGGCAAGGCGCTCGGCCGGGTCACCGCCGAGGGCAACGTCCGCCTGGTCCGGGGCGACCGGGAGGCGTTCGGCATCCACGGCCGCAGCGCCGAGCAGCGCATCGCGCTCGACCTCCTCCTCGACCAGGAGGTCGGCATCGTGTCGCTGGGCGGCCGGGCCGGCACCGGCAAGTCGGCGCTGGCGCTCTGCGCCGGTCTCGAAGCCGTCCTGGAGCGCAGGCAGCACCGGAAGGTGATGGTCTTCCGCCCGCTGTACGCGGTCGGCGGGCAGGAGCTGGGCTACCTCCCCGGCACCGAGGCCGAGAAGATGAGCCCCTGGGCACAGGCCGTCTTCGACACGCTCTCGGCGGTCGCCGGGCGCGAGGTCATCGAGGAGGTGCTGGGGCGCGGGATGCTGGAGATCCTGCCGCTCACCCACATCCGGGGCCGCTCGCTGCACGACGCCTTCGTGATCGTCGACGAGGCGCAGTCGCTCGAACGGAACGTCCTGCTGACCGTGTTGTCCCGGATCGGGGCCAACTCCCGGGTGATCCTCACCCACGACGTGGCGCAGCGGGACAACCTCCGGGTCGGCCGGTACGACGGAGTCGTCGCCGTGGTCGAGAAGCTGAAGGGGCATCCGCTCTTCGCGCACGTCACCCTCACCCGCTCCGAGCGTTCGCAGATCGCCGCCCTGGTGACCGAAATGCTGGAGGAAGGGCAGATCTGACCGGGGATGTGAACCTGGTGCCGCCCGGCGAGCGAAGCAGCTTAGCCGGGCGGCGTCGCGTCACGGCGGCGTTTCCGTGAATCGTCTGCTCCAAACGAGGTGTGAGCTTTCACACGCAACAGAGAATTGCTTCCCGGCGTGCCGTTCCGGCAGAGTCTTGCTTCCGTCAGGCCCCGCATACGGCACACCCGCACCTTTCGAGGTGCCATGCACCGCACAACTCAACAGACGCCGTCCGTATGCCGCCCGCGAGTACCACGCGGCGCTCCTCCGGGAGTCGCCCACCGGGCCCGTGCCTCCCGTGACCCAAGCAGTAGGGAGGCCAGCGTCAGGGGCACGATTGCGTCCGCGAGGTCACCTAAGCGGACGATGCTGGAAGGACACCGTGTGAGCCGGATCTCGGTCCGGGGGTTCGCCGTGGCATCCGCCACCGCCGTAACCACCGTTGGCGCCGTCGTGGGCGTTGCGTCGGGCAGCACTCCCGCTGTCGATGACAACAACTTCGAGGCGACCGCAGCCGACACCACGCTGCTCGCAGACATTCCCGCGGGCCAGCAGGCCCAGGTACAGACCGCTTCGCTGACGCAGCAGGCCGACGCCCAGGCGTCGGCGGCCGACGCCGCCGCGAAGAAGTCCGTGGAGGAGGCGGCCCGCATCCAGGCCGCCAAGGACGCCAAGTCCAAGAAGGCGGCCGCCGAGCAGCGGGTCGAGCAGGAGCGCAAGGAGAAGGAGGAGCGGGCCAACCGTTCGTCCGTCCGCAGCGCCTCCAGCTTCGCCACGCAGGGCTCGTACTCCGCCGCCGACGTCCAGGCGATCGCGCGGCAGATGGTCCCCGCCGACCAGTTCCAGTGCTTCAGCAACATCGTGAACCACGAGTCCACGTGGAACTACCGGGCGTCCAACCCGTCCTCCGGCGCCTACGGTCTGGTGCAGGCGCTGCCCGGCTCCAAGATGGCCTCCGCCGGTGCCGACTGGCAGACCAACCCGGCCACCCAGATCAAGTGGGGCCTCAACTACATGAACGGGCGCTACGGCAGCCCGTGTGGTGCCTGGTCCTTCTGGCAGCAGCACAACTGGTACTAGAACCCCCGAGGTTCCGGGTTCCCAGCGCCACGAAGCCCCTCGCCGTTCTACGGTGGGGGGCTTCACGCGTGTACGGTCGGTTCCCGCGGCCCGGTCGGGGAGCGGCGGCGAGATGACGGGGGAAGAGGAACGCACATGTCGAAACTTCCGGGGTGGCTCTCCCGGCTGGGCGGCGAACTGACCGAGCTGGGCGACCGGCTGGAGCGGCGCAGAGCCGACACCGAGCGCAGGGAGCCGCCCCCGCCCGGGGCGGTGGACGTCCCGGGCGCGGTCCTGGCCGACGTCCCGGCCGTCCGGGACGAGGCGGAGGAGCCCGCTCCCGCCGCCGCGAGGGACCGGGTGCCGCCGCCGCCCTCGTACGCGCCCTCCGTCGCCGCCCGGCCCGATCCGGTCGCGGCGATCCCCTGGGGGATGCGGGTCGCGGCCGAGGCGGGCTGGCGGCTGCTGGTCCTCGCGGGCACCCTCTGGGTGCTGATGTGGATCATCAGCGCCGTCCAGCTCGTGGTGCTGGCCTTCGTCGCCGCCCTGCTCGTCACCGCCCTGCTCCAGCCGACCGTCGCCCGGCTGCGGCGGCGCGGGCTGCCGCGCGGACTGGCGACCGCCGTCACGGCGGTGCTCGGCTTCGTCATCATGGGCCTGGTCGGCTGGTTCGTGGTCTGGCAGGTCATGGACAACCTCGACACCCTCTCCGACAAGGTGCAGACGGGGATCGAGGAGTTGAAGCACTGGCTGCTCGACAGCCCCTTCCACGTCACCGAGCAGCAGATCAACGACGTCGCCAAGAACCTCAGCGACACCATCGGCACCAACACCGAGCAGATCACCACGGCCGGACTCCAGGGCGTCACCGTCATGGTGGAGGTCCTCACCGGGATGCTGCTGGCGATGTTCTCGACGCTCTTCCTGCTCTACGACGGCCGGCGCATCTGGCACTGGGTGCTGAAGCTGGTGCCCGCCCAGGCCCGGCCGGGTGTCGCGGGGGCCGGGCCGCGGGCCTGGCGGACGCTGACCGCCTATGTGCGGGGCACCGTCATAGTCGCGCTGATCGACGCGTTCTTCATCGGGCTCGGGATTTTCTTCCTCGATGTGCCGATGGCGGTGCCGCTGGCCGTCTTCATCTTCCTCTTCGCCTTCATCCCGCTGGTCGGAGCGGTGATCTCCGGGGCGCTGGCGGTGGTCGTCGCGCTGGTCACCCAGGGCGTGTTCACCGCGCTGATGGTGCTGGCCGTGGTGCTCGCGGTGCAGCAGATCGAGGGCCATGTGCTCCAGCCGTTCATCCTGGGGCGCGCGGTGCGGGTGCATCCGCTGGCCGTGGTCCTCTCGGTCGCGGCGGGCGGCCTGATGGCGGGCATCGGCGGCGCGGTCGTCGCGGTGCCGCTGGTCGCGGTCACCAACACGGTGGTCGGCTATCTGCGGGCGTACGGGCAGGAGGAGGCCCTGCGCCACGCCCCGCCGCCGCACGGGGCGACCGCGCACGACATCGCCCCGACACCGGCCCCCGGCGCACCGCCCGGCCCCGCCGGACGCGACGACGGCGAGGGTGACGCGAAGGACGCCCAGGACAGGTCCTAGGTGTATTGATCACGAGCGTTGTTGACACTGGTCTGGTCTTGAACATGGCGAAGACCTCCGGTGGGGTGGGAACTGTCTAGGAACTCACCGC